>WJIQ01000169.1 GCA_014730255.1 bacterium
CTCCCCGAGCTGCTGCTGCAGATCGGCGATCTGGGCGTCGAGAGCGAGGATCTGGTCCTCGTATTCCTTGCACGAGCAGCCGGCCAGTGCGACCAGGGCCGCGAGCACGACCATCAGGGCGACGTTCCGGGTCTTCATCATATCCCTCCCACGGGCTTGCGGCGCCGGGAACCTCCAGCGGGGAACGCGCGACGCGCGGACTACGAATTCCGTTTCGCTCCAGGCATGCGAGCGGCGGCGCCATCCTGGCACCACCGTGTCGACTCGGTCCCGAAGATACCCGGTGTCGGCGGCACTGCAAAGCATTTCTATCGGGCCGCGCAGATTGTTGCTCGACGCTCCGGGGCGCTTCCGGGGACGTTCCGGCCGCCGTCGGGGCCACGTTGTTGGCAGAAAAATGCCAATTTTCGACGCCGGTCGCCATCGGACGACGGTGGACAGGCTAGCAGGATACCGTGCGTGGCGTTCTGGGGGCCACCATGGGATCACCGGGGGCGACCGACCCATTCCGGCCGACTCGACCGTGATCGGCACACCTGCCGGACAGGACGATCGGCCACCGCCCGTCAGGATCTTCCCACCAGCGGGCATTTTGCACCCGCCGGTCGCGCCGGGGCGGTCGCCCGGAGCGGGGGCACGATGGCCGGCCGGCATCCGCACCGGCCCCGGAGAGGCCTCGCCGGGCCCGGTGGGCTCGATCCCGCCCCCGTGCGCCACGATCGGCCATCCTGCTCCACCGTCGGCACGAACATTGATGGGTTCGTCCCGAAAGAGGAAGTTCGAGGCGTTTTGCCACGCGTTGCGCGGGATGGGACCGGCGACGGTCGACCGTACCCTGCACCGAGCATCCGGCACTCAACAGAGGCGATCTCGACGTGATCCGCAGTACCTGCCCCCTGGAAGCTCGCTCGCCCGCCGCGTCGACCCTGATGCTGGCCGCGAGCCTCGTCCTCGGCGCCGTCGTTCTCTGCCCCGGCACCGTCGCGGCGACGCCTCCTGCGGCCGACGCCCCCCTCGACTCGCTCCACACGCCGGCCGAGGCCCCCGCCCAGGGCAACCTGAACATCTCGCGGCGCCTCCTGCCGGACGTGTCGTCCACGTTGCTCCCGCGGGAGGCGCCCCCGGGCCGGCCGCCGCGACTCGACGATCCGGACACCGGTCAGAGGCTGTTCCTGACCGCTCGCCACACCGTCGAGATGGAGCCGGCGGCGCCGGTCTCCGACGAGATCCAGCGCGCCCGGCGCGCGATGCCCGGCGACAGCCGCATCCCCATCTGGCAGGTCATGCAGGCGCTGCGCAACCGGGATCCCGCGGCCGTGGTCTGGCATCTCCCCGGCGCGGTCCGCACCGCGCTGGACGACCCGATGGCCGCACCCCGGCTCCTGGTCCAGTCCCACCAGGGGCTGGTCCTGTTCGTGGCCGTCTTCTGGACCCTGCTCGTAGCGGCCGGCCTGCTCGCGACGTGGCGCTACCTGGCCCACGACATCACGGCGCTCCTGCTGCGCGACCGGTCCCACCGGCTCCGCCGCTGGACGCCGCTGCTCCTGATCGCGGGCGTCCTGCTGCTGCGGCCCGGCTGGTACGGCGCCCTGGCGCTCCTGTCCATCCCCCTGCTGCTGCAGGCCCGGGCGGGCCTGCGGAACCTGCTGCTGGGAACCTGGCTCCTGGCGCTCATGCTGGTGTTCCCCAACTGGACGCTCCTGCGCGAGGCCATGCCGGCGCTCGATCCCGACAGCAACACCAACCTGCTGGTGCGCGCCGGGCATCTCGATGCCTCGACGTCGCTGATCCGCGAGCTGCGCACGCAGCTGAGCGAGGCCGAGGAGCCCGGTCGCAAGGACCGCCTGCGCATCGCGCTCGCGCATCAGGAGGCCCGGCGCGGGCGGTACACCGCCAGCAGCCGGCTCTTCGACGAGGTCCTCGCGCGCCGGCCCGACGACCTGAGCGCCCTGGTCGGGCGCGCCAACAACTCGTACTTCCTCAGCCGCTTCGACGAGGCGCTCGCCGGCTACCACCGCGCGCGGTCGCTGGCTCCCGACCGCGGCGAGATCCCGTACAATCAGGCGCAGGTCTTCTTCAAGAAGCTCTTCGTCCCGGAGGCCGGACAGGCCCTCGAGGACGCGCGCCTGCTCGGCTTCGACCCGCCGACCGCCGTCGAGGGCCACCGCGGCGCGAGCGAGTTCTCTCCCGTCGTGTACCTCGGCGTCTCGCGCGAGGACCTGCGTGCCGAGACCAGGGCCGAGATCGACCGCTACCCGCCGCTGGCCTGGCTGGCGTCGTGGAACTACTTCCTGAGTGCGCCGCCGCTGCCTCTGTTCGTGCTGCTGGCCGGCCTGCTGGTCATCGCGCTCGTCCTGACGTACTGGGGACGGATGCAGGACGACATCCGCACCTGCGACACCTGCGGCACCGAGATCTGCCGGGGATGCTGCGAGGTGCGCGACGAGGGGTGGCTGTGCCACGACTGCGCCGAGACCATCGGGCGCTCGCGCAGCGAGATGGTCCTGGCGACGCTGCTCAAGAACCGCAGCCGCGCCATCGGGCTGGCCACCACCGCGCGCCTGGCCTGGTTCGCACGGCTGGTGCCCGGCAGCGCCTACCTGGCCCTCGGCCAGACCTGGCGAGCGAGCGGACGGTTGCTGCTGCTGGCCATGGCCGTCTTCATGGTGACCTGCGGCTGGGCCTTCGACCCCTCGGCGACGTGGACGTCGCCGGGGCTGATCCTGGCGAGCGAGACCGTGCATCCGCTGTGGTGGCCGCTGCCGGGCGCGGCGTGGCCGGGCGTGGCCGACTGGCCGGTCGTCGCCGGCTGGATCGTCCTGGGATTCGCCTACATGCTGGGGCTGGTGGACGCCGCACGTCTGCGGCAGCGCCTACCCGAGCAATTCGTCCAGGACCATTCCGGACCGATCGCGGGCCAGGGCCGCGCATGAGGGTGAGGGAGCACTGACATGGCTTTGAAGGGACAGCTGCACGACTTCAATCTGGCGGAGATCCTCCAGTTGATCGCCTCGCAGCAGAAGAGCGGCTTCCTGGTGCTCGAGGGCCACCGGGAGATGGTCTTCATCTTCGACAAGGGCGTCCTCATCTCCACCCGCGATCGCCGTAGCGAGGCGCCGGATCCCCTGGAGACCTATCTCCGCAACTACGGCTTCTTCTCCGACGCCCAGTGGCAGCACATCGGCTACATCCGCGAGAACAGCTCGCTCGACCTGACCGAGATCCTGGTCTCCGAGGAACTGCTGACCAAGGACCAGCTGGACCGGGTCCTGCAGGGCGTCGCCCGGGAGATGGCCCACCGAGGCATGAAGATGCGTCGCGGGCGCTACAACTTCACCGCCACGAAGGACACCCCGCCGGGCGTACGCTGGCGCATCGCCATGGACGTGCAGGGCGTCCTGATGGAGGCCGCGCGCCGCGTGGACGAGGAAGCCGAGCTGATGCGGATCCTCCCCTCGCCGCACATGACCTTCGCCCAGGGCGACACGCCCCCGCCCCCGGACGCCCTCAGTCCGGTCGGCCGGCGCATCATCAAGCTGGCGCTCGGCGGCCGCCCGCTGGGCAAGATCATCCGCCTCGCGCACACCGACGCGTTCACGACGCGCGACATGCTCAAGACCTTCGTCGACGAGGGCTGGCTCGAGGCCATCATGCCCGAGTCCGAGGACGCCGACGGCCGCGACGCCGCCGAGAACCGCGCGGGCCGCCGGCGCGACCGTGGGATGCGCTACCCCCTGCTGAGCGTGCTCGCCCTTTTGGTCATGCTGGCGTTCGGCGCGTTCCGCTGGGCGCCACTGATGTTCGGCGAGATGGCCCTGATCGGGCTCGCCGAGCCGGTGGACGCCGCCGAGACCCTGGCCACCGGTCCGGTCGTCGCCCCTGGCGGCGAGGCCCCGGTCTCCTGGCTCGACGACCACCAGCTGGCGTGCCGCAACCTCCGGCTGCGCCAGGTCCAGGCCGAGGTCGACGAGGCCGCCCGCCACTACCATGCCACGCACGGACGTTATCCCGGCGAGCTGGACTCCCTCGTCTCCGAGGGCATGCTCGCGCCGGCGACCGGTCACACGATCCAGCGCCTGGGGTGGCAGTACGCCCAGCTCGACCGGGGTCAGTCCTACCGCCTCGAGATGTAGAGGGATCAGCGCGGCACGGGACGATGAGCCGCGTGGACCAGACGGTCCGGATCGAACCACTCCCGCGCGCACCGGACCAGCGTCTCGTGATCGACCGCGTCCACCAGTGCGACCAGCTCCTCGATCGGCAGGAACCGCCCGAAGAAGATCTCGTTCTTCGCCGCTCGCGCCATCTGGCTGTGCGTGCCCTCGAGCGCGAACAGCAGGTGCGACTTGATCTGCGCCTTGTTGCTGGCGATCTCCGCCGCCGTCGGCCCCTCGCGAAGCAACTGTGCGTACTCGCCGGCCACGACCTCGCGCACGCGCCCCTCCTTGTCCGGCGAACAGCTCCCGGCGCAGCTCACCAGCCCGGCGTCCGGCCCCATGTCGGTGTAGTTGTAGATCGTGTAGGCCAGACCCTCGCGCTCGCGGACCGCCTGGAAGATCCGGCTGCTCATCCCGCCGCCCAGCAGGTTGCTGAGCATCAGCACGGGCACGCGGTCCGGATGCGCGACCGAGACCCCGAGGTTGCCGATCTCGAAGTAGGTCTGCAGGATCGGACTCTCGAGGACGAGCTCGCTCGGCTGACGAGCCTCCGGGGCCAGCAGGATCGTCGGCGGCGTCACGGCGTCCGCCGGCGACGAGGGCGGACGGGAGAAGGCGGCGGCGATGCGCTCGATCGCCCCGTCGGGCAGGTTGCCGGCGACCGAGAGCACGAGGTTCTCGCCCGCGAAGAGGCGCGCGTGCTCGCGGCGCAGGGTCGCCGTGTCGAAGGAGCGGACGGTCTCGGGCGTGCCGAGGATCGGCTGCCCGCGACGGTGCGCGCCGAAGACGTGCTCGGCGTAGGCGTCGTGCAGGCGATCCTCGGGCGTGTCGAGCGCCTCCTGGATCTCCTCGCAGATCACGTCCTGTTCGAGGGCGATGGCCTCCGGCGTCAGGGCGGGCCGCAGCACCATGTCCGCGAGCGCCTCCAGGGCCTCGTCGAAGAACTCCGGCAGCACCTTCATCGAGAAGGTCACCGTGTCCTTGGTCGTGAAGGCGTCGACGATGGCGCCGATCGCGTCGAAAGTCTCGGCGAGCTCGAGCGCCGAGCGCGAGTCGGTGCCCTTGAAGACGATGTGCTCGAGGAAGTGCGAGACGCCGGCGACCGCCGGCTCCTCGGACGAGCTGCCGCGCCGCAGCCACACGCCGAAGCTCACCGACTGGGCGACCGGTAGCGGGATGTCCAGGAGGACCACCCCGCCGGACAGCTCGGTCCGGCGGGGTGACACCTCACCTCTGGATGCGCGTCGGATCACGCTAGCGGCGTCCCCGGCCGCCGCCGCCGCGTCCACCGCGGCCGCCGCGTCCGCCGCGGTCGCCGCCGCGGCCACCACCGCCGCGATCGCCGCGCTCGGGCTCCTCGTACCCCTCGGGCTTCTCGAGCAGCGCCTTGCGGCTGAGGCGGACCTTGCCGGTGCGGCTGTCGACCTCGACCAGCTTGACCTCGACCTCCTCGCCCTCCTGCAGGACGTCGGAGACATCGCCGACACGGAACCACTCGAGCTCGGAGATGTGCAGCAGCCCCTCCTTGCCCGGCAGGTACTCGACGAAGGCGCCGAAGTCGACGATGCTCACCACGCGGCCCTTGTAGACGCGGCCGACCTCGGGCTCGGCCATCATGCCGCTGATCCAGTCGATGGCCGCCTGGCCGCTCTCCTGATCGACCGACGAGATGAAGACCATGCCGTCGTCGTCGACCTCGATGTTCGCGCCGGTGGTCTCCTGGATCTTCTTGATGTTCTTGCCACCCGGACCGATCAGCTCACCGATCTTGCTGACCGGGATCTGGATCGTGTCGATCTTCGGCGCGAAGGCCGACATCTGGTCGCGCGGCTCGGCCAGGCACCTGGCCATCTCGTCGAGGATGTGGAAGCGGGCGTTGCGCGCGTCGGCGAGCGCCTCGCTGAAGATCGCGCGGCTGATGCCACCGATCTTGGTGTCCATCTGGAAGGCGGTGATGCCCTCGCGCGTGCCGGTGACCTTGAAGTCCATGTCGCCGAGATGATCCTCGAGGCCGAGGATGTCGGTGAGCACGGCGACGTCGTCGCCCTCCTTGATCAGGCCCATGGCCACGCCCGCGACCGGCCGCTTGATGGGCGCACCGGCGTCCATCAGCGCCATGCAGCAGGCGCAGACCGAGGCCATCGAGCTCGAGCCGTTCGACTCGAGGATGTCCGACACCAGGCGGATCGTGTAGGGGAAGTCCTCGACGTCGGGCAGGATGGGCGCGATGGCACGCTCGGCCAGCTTGCCGTGCCCGATCTCGCGCCGGCCGGTACCGCTGTAGCGGCCGACCTCGCCGACGGAGAAGGGCGGGAAGTTGTAGTGCAGGTAGTACTTGCTCCAGTACTGCTCCTGGTTCAGCGGCTCGATGCGCTGCTCGGCCTGCTTGCTGCCCACCGTGCAGGTGCCCAGGGCCTGGGTCTCGCCGCGGGTGAACAGGCTGGAGCCGTGGGCGCGCGGCAGCACGCCGGCCTCGACGGTGATCGGCCGTACGGTCTGCAGGTCGCGCCCGTCGGAGCGGACCTTCTGCTCGAGGATCATCCGGCGCAGGTACTGCTTCTCGAGCTTGCCGAAGCACTCCAGGGCCTCCGGATCCGGCTTGCCGTCCTCGTCGGTGAAGGCCTCCTTGACCTTGTCCTTGAGCGCGGACATGGCCTCCGAGCGCTCGAACTTGCCACGCACGACCATGGCGGTCTTGAGCTCCTGGCCGACCAGCTCCTCGACCTTGCCGAGCTTCGACTCGTCGAGCTGCGGCGCCTGGAAGTCCCACTTGACCTTGGCGCCGGCCTTGGCCACCAGCTCGCGCTGCAGGGCGTTGAGCTGCTTGATCCAGCCGTGGCCGAACTCGATGGCGTCGAGCAGGTCGTCCTCGCTGATCTCGAGGCACTCGCCCTCGATCATGCAGACGATGTCGTCGGTGCCGGCGACGATGAGGTCCATGTCGGACTCCTCGAGCTGGCCGATCGACGGGTTGATGACGAGGTCGCCGTCGACGCGACCGACGCGCACGCCGGAGATGATCTCGTGGAACGGCACGTCGCTCAGGGCGAGGGCGGCCGAGGCACCGGTGATGCTCAGCACGTCGGCGTGGAAATCGGTGTCGGCCGAGACGATGAAGGCGACGATCTGCGTCTCGTGCCGGTAGCCGTCCGGGAACATCGGACGCAGCGGGCGGTCGATCAGGCGCGCCGAGATCGTCTCGCGCTCGGTCGGGCGCGCCTCGCGCTTGAAGAAGCCGCCGGGGATCTTGC
Source organism: bacterium (assembly GCA_014730255.1). Classification (GTDB taxonomy): domain Bacteria; phylum Krumholzibacteriota; class Krumholzibacteriia; order LZORAL124-64-63; family LZORAL124-64-63; genus Glo-17. The sequence continues at coordinate 7,409 of WJIQ01000169.1, forward strand.
CGGCCGCGTAGGTCTTGTTGCGATACTCCACGAAGAGCGGGAGGAAATCGCGGTCACTGGGATTCTTGTCAGCCGTGACGGTCATCAGCGACATGGTGTCGCCCATGCGCACCACGCAGGAGCCGTTGGCCTGCCTGGCCATGCGGCCGGTCTCGAGGCTGAAGGTGGTGCCGTTCATTTCCAGACTGACAACGTGCTTTTCCATGATTCTTTCTTCCCTTCCAGCTGCTTTTGACGTCGTGCCGCCACCCTGGCGGCGTCGGTGCCGGTCGCTGGACTAGCCCACCACGAGGCATAAGGAATGGCCGCGAGGGGCTCTTGCCCTCACGACCATCCCGCGGCCAGGATCGAGCTGTCGACCGGTTGCCATGAGATCCTGTCGCGCCCGGCTCGGGCGCACCTGGACGACGTCGACGCGCACGTCGGCCCGCCGTCCCATCCGGGTCAGCCGCGCAGACCGAGGTCCTTGATCAACGTCCGGTATCCCTCGAGATCCTTCTTCTTCAGGTAGTTCAGCAGGCGCTTGCGCCGGCCCACCATCTTCAGCAGCCCGCGGCGGCTGTGGTGGTCCTTCGCATGGGCCTTGAAGTGGTCGGACAGGGTGTTGATGCGCTCGGTCAGGAGCGCGATCTGCACCTCGGGGGAACCGGAGTCGTTGTCGTGCTTCTTGTGCTTGGCGATGACCTGGTCTTTCTGATCCTTGCTGAGAGCCATCGTCGAGAACCTCCAGACGATAGTGCGAGCACCCGTGATCTTCGGCAGATCGGCGCGTCACGATGGCCGCAGGCCGCCGGCTCCGGGGGCGATTGCCACAGGGTTCTGGCCCCGCGTGAGCCCTGGTATCGGACGACCCGCTGTGAACTGAAGCGACGGCCGCCGGCATCTCGTGAGCCGGCGGGCATGCGCAGGTGGCGGACACAGGTCCGCCCGAGCGGCGAATATAGGCGATCAGGCACCCCTTGGCAAGGTTTCCGGCCCGCCGGGCGATGCGAGGACCCCCCGCTCGGCGAGGGTGTCGATCACCCGCTCGACGCAGTCGTGCGGTGGCCAGCGATCGGTCCTGAGGACCAGCTCGGGGTCCTCCGGCTCCTCGTACGGCGCCGAGATGCCGGTGAACTGGCGGATCTCCCCCGCGCGCGCCTTGCGGTAGAGGCCGCGCGGGTCGCGGCGCTCGCACTCGGCCAGATCGCACTGGCAGTAGACCTCGATGAACGGGTGCTCGCCGCACAGAGCCCGGGCGCGGGCCCGGTCGTCGCGATAGGGCGAGATGAACGCCGTCAGGCAGATGGCGCCCGAGTCGCGCAGCAGATTGGCCACCTCGCCCACGCGGCGGATGTTCTCGGCGCGGTCCTCGGGGCTGAAGCCCAGGTCGCGGTTCAGGCCGTGGCGCATGTTGTCGCCGTCGAGGACGTAGACGTGGCACTCACGGGCGAACAGCTCCTGCTCGACCAGCTTGGACAGCGTGGACTTGCCCGAGCCCGACAGCCCGGTGAACCAAACGACGGCCCCGCGATGCCCGTTGCGCGCGGTGCGCTCGACGTGGCTGACGTACGACTCGGTCCAGGTGATGTGGCGGCTCTTGATGGTCGGACGTCGCTCGTGCATGCTGCTCGATTCCGGTTCCGCGGCCGATCAGCCGGCCGGCGCTCAGGCGCCGATCTCGACCTCGACGGGCTCCTCGACCGTCGTGGGCTCGGAGTAGCCCGACGCGTGCACCGCGCGGCCCACCAGCTCGGCCTCGGCCTGCAGCTGCGCGCCGGTCAGCTCGTGCAGGCTGGCCAGCGGGCGGAAGTCGGGCCGCGGCGCCAGCACGGCCAGGCCGGGCATCACGGTCCCGACCAGCACGCGGAGGTCACGCCACGGCGTACGCCGCCAACCCTCGCGGATCGACGCGGCCAGCTTGCGCGGCAGCAGTCGCTCGATGTAATAGGTCTCGGGATCAGCCTGGCCCGCGAGCACCTGCTCCTCGTTGCGCAACTGCAGCGTGCAGACGTCGGTGATGCCGGGGCGCTGCTGCAGGACGAGCTCGAAGAGCTGCGGATAGCGGGCGGCGTACGTCGGCACCTCCGGTCGCGGCCCGACCAGGGACATGTCCCCGCGGACCACGTTCCAGAGCTGCGGCAGCTCGTCCAGCTTGGTGGCGCGCAGGACGCGGCCCAGCGGCGTGACGCGACGGTCGCCACCGACGGTCACCATCGGGCCACCGCCGGCGGGACGGTGCACCATGCTGCGGAACTTCAGCAGCTCGAACGGCTCGCCGTAGCGGCCGAGCCGGTCTTGCCTGAAGAGGATCGGTCCCGGGCCGGACAGCCGGATGAGAATGGCAATGAAGATCAGCAGTGGGCTGAGGACAGCGAGTCCCAGGCCGCAAAGGACCACTTCCATGTGACGCGGCAATGTGTCCCTCCAATACGTTTTCGTTTCGCGCCCTACAGATAACAGACGAACGCGAGGTGTCCAGTATTTTTTCGAACGAACTTTGGCTTCTTGGGTTTCGCAATATACGGGCCAGCTTTAAGTAAAAAGTTTTTCTTGAGGTCGCCGGACGCCGCTGCCTATGCTGCGCTCGCCATCAACCGGGAGGCTCGCGCCCGTGTCGGACCACTTCATCCCCTTCGCTCCCCCGTGCCTGGACGACGACGAGATCCGCGAGGTGACCGAGAGTCTGCGCTCGGGGTGGATCACCACCGGGCCCAAGTGTCAGGAGTTCGAGCAGGCCTTCGCCGCCCGCCTGGAGAGCCCGGCGGCCCTGGCGGTCA
>WJIQ01000170.1 GCA_014730255.1 bacterium
ACGGTCGAGCGTGCGCGAGGGGCCGCCCTGGGTGTTGTTGTCCTGGGTGCCGCCGTAGACGTTGTAGAACGGCTCGTCGTCGTCCACGGACACGCGGTAGAACTGCGTGACCGGGATGTTCTCCATGAACCGCCACTCTTCCCCGCGATCGAAGCTCTCGTAGAGACCGCCGTCGCTGCCGACGAGGATGTGATCGGGCGTATCGGGGTCGAACCAGATGGCGTGGTCGTCGACGTGCTTGCCCTTCAGGGGCACGCGGTGCCACGTCTTGCCGCCGTCCTCGGTACGGTGCAGGTAGGTGTCCATGCTGTAGACACGATCGGGATCGTGGGGGTCGACGTAGATCTCGTTGTAGTACTGGGGGCTGCGCGAGATGTAGTCGCTCATGCGGTGCCAGTTCTCGCCGGCGTCGGTCGAGCGGTAGAAGCCGCTCCTGTCGCCGACCGCCTCGACGATGGCGTAGATCGTATCGGGGCGCTTCGGCGCGATGGCCAGGCCGATGCGGCCCTTGTCGCCGGACGGCAGGCCGCGGTTGATCTCCCGCCAGTTCTCGCCGCCGTCGGTCGACTTCCAGAGGCCGCCCTCGGGGCCGCCGTTGATCAGGGTCCACGTGTGGCGGCGGCGCTGGTAGGCCGAGGCGAAGAGCACGTCGGGGTCGCGCGGATCCATCTCGAGGCAGACCACGCCCGTGTTCTCGCTGATGTCGAGGACCTTGGCCCAGCTCTGTCCGCCGTCGGTGGTCTTGTAGAGGCCACGGTCGCCGCCCGGCCCCCACAACGGACCCATGGCCGCCACGTAGACGATGTCGCCGTTCTCCGGGTGGACGACGATCTCGCCGATGTGCATCGATTCCTCGAGGCCCATGTTCTGCCAGCTCTTGCCGCCGTCGAGCGACTTGTAGACGCCGTCGCCGTAGCTCACCGAGCGCTGGCTGTTGTTCTCGCCGGTGCCCACCCAGACGATGTTCGGGTCGGTCGGGTCGATCGCCAGGCAGCCGATGGAGTAGCTGCCCTCGCCATCGAAGATCGGCTCGAACGTCACCCCCGCGTTGCGGGTCTCCCACACGTTGCCGCTGCTGACGGCCACGTACCAGTGGTCCTGGTCGTGCGGGTGGACGGCGAGGTCGCCGATGCGTCCGGACATCATGGCGGGGCCGAGGCCGCGCCACTTCAGGCCGCTGAACGTGCTGCTGGTCCACTTGGTTTCCTCGTCGCCCTCGTCGGCAGAAGCCGGCAGGCAGAGGATCACGGCGAGCGCGGCAATCAGGATCAGGATGCGCTTCACGGGGTCTCCTTCGGCAGCCCGGCGCCGTGGGCGGTGGCACCGGTCACGGATGGTGGCATCGGTCGGGGGCTCGAACCATCGAAGGTACCCGCCCCGGCGCGTCGGGGCAAGGGAGGGGCAAGAGAGCAGGCCGTGCGGTCCGGGTCCCGTCAGCCCGTCAGGGCGCCGACGGCGGCGACCACGGCGGTCGCATCGGCCAGGTCGGCGAGCCAGGCCACGCGGTCGTGACCGTCGAGGTCGGCCGCCGAGAGACCGGTCGTCCCCACGCCCAGGAACGGCAGCCCCGCCTCGCGGGCCCCGGCGAGGTCGTGGCGGGTGTCGCCGAGGACGACCAGCGGTTCGTCGCCGGCCTGCGCGGCCGCCAGACGGATGATGTGGTGCCGCTCGCGGCCGTGGTCGCCGAACCCGCGCGGCCCGGCGAACAGCGCCGGATCGATGCCCGCGTGGGCGAGCTTGTCGACCGCGAAGAAGGAGACGTTGCCGGTGACGACGCCGAGCGTGTGCCCCGCCGCGCGCAGCGCCTCCAGCGACGCCGGCACCCCGGGCAGCGCGGCGTAGTGCGGCGGATCGCCGTCCGCGAAGCGGACGAACGCGCCCTCGGCCCGGGCGCACACCCGCTGCCACGCCGCCCCGTCGATGGACGCCTCGGGTCGGTGGCACCGCACGGCGTTCTCGGCGATGCGCCAGTCGGTCAGGCCGTGCTCGATCCCCTGCCGGAAGTCGACGTCCGGCAGGCCGAACTCCTCGGCCAGGGCCCGGTTGATGGCCACGCGCTTGGGCGTCTGCTCGCCGGGGCGTCCGGTGGGGTTCCGGCTCAGCAGGGTGCCGTCGATGTCGCAGAGGATGATGCTCATGGTCGCGGGTTCCGCAGCGAGAATCGGGTTCTGCCGCGAGGAATGTTGCAGGCGCCCTTCTGCGCCTTCCGTTGGCAAAAAAGTGCCAATTTCTGGGGCCAAAGCCCCGTTCACAGGCCGTATGTATCCTCCAGATCGTACCTGCAACATTCCTCGCGGCACAACCGAATCCTCGCGGAACAACCTGCAAGTGGACGGTCTTCTGGCGACGACCCACCGCGAAATCGCCGATCACCCGTCCCGGCACCGGCCGACCGCCCCCCGACCGGCGCTATCGGCCACGACGGAGCCATGCTATGCTGTCCTCATGGACTTCTACACCGAGTTCGCGCCCGTCTACGAGCGGATCTTCCCCTACCGGCCCGGAACCCTGGAGTTCCTGGCCGCGCGCTTGCCCGAACGAGGCCGTGTCCTCGATCTCGGCTGCGGGACCGGCCACTACACCGGCGCGATGGCTGGCCGGGGGCTCGAGGCCGTCGGGGTCGACCTCGACGAGGCCATGATCGACGCCGCACGGGAGCGGTATCCGGCCGCCCTGTTCGTGCAGGGAGACCTCGCGGCCACGCCCAACCTGCTCGAGGCCGCCGACGGCGCGTTCTGCATCGGCAACGTGCTGCCACACGTGCCGCCCGCCGCGCTGGGCGAATTCCTCGTCGAGCTGGCCGGGGCGCTGCCGGAAAACGCGCCGTGGATCGTGCAGACCGTCAACCTGGACCGGCTGACGCCACTGGTCGAGCCCTTCGATTTTCCGCCGCTCGACGCGGGCGAGGGGTTCGTGTTCGAGCGGCGCTACGTCGAGGGCGAGGATGGCTCTTTCCGCTTCCAGACCCGGCTGCGTCGCTACGACCACGAGGTGTTCGCCGGCGAGGCGACGCTATGGCCGTACACGAGCCGGGAGCTGGCGGCCCTGCACTGGCAGGGCGGGTTCGAGCTGGACGAGGAGCTGGCCGGATTCTCCGAGACGCCGTTCGACCCCGAAGAATCGGCCGCGCTGGTGCAGGTCTACCGGCGCGCGGTCGCGCCCGATCCCGCGCCGTGAACCTAGCCCCGTCGCGACGACCACGACGGGTCAGCTGTCCATCTCCCCTCCGCAGCGCGGGCACGGCCGATCCAGCGGCCAGGGCGTCAGTGCGCCACCGTCGCAGTGGGGGCACCTGGCGGGGACCGAGTGCCAGCGGTCGATCGGGATCCCGAATTCCGTCTCGCCGGGCACCAGCCGGGCCACGACCGCGTCGACGACCGCGTGGCAGGTCGGACAGACCATGGTCTTGCACCTCACCTCGCCATCGCGGTCGGTGCCGCCGATCGCATTGACTCGATAACCGCAGGACGGGCAGTGGTACAGCTTGGTCTCCACGGGCGCACACCTCCCTGGCGGGACCGGGCGTCCCGGAGTCGCGGGCATCTGGGAAGTGACCGGAGTCTAGCGGGTCGACGAATCGCTGTCACGCGAGATTCGAGGCCGGCCCCCGGAGGAGCCGGCCCCGCGAGGGTGGATCGCCTGATGCGTCACATCTCCGGCGACATGTTCGCGTGGTGCACCGCGAACTCCATGTCGACGCCGTGGCAGACCTTGCAGTTGCCGCCGGCCCCGATGGGCAGGCGATTGCCCTGGTACTGCAGGGGCTGGATGTTGTCCCGATCGGCGCCGAACCACCGGTTCAGGGTCGGGTAGTTGGCGTGGGTGCTGCCGTGGCAGGCCTCGCACTGCATGATCCCGGTCTCGTCGGCGCGCATGCGGAACAGCTCCTCCGGACCGCTGGTCCACTCGTTGAACGCCGAGGCGGTGGCCGGGTCGGGTCGGGTGTAGTCCTCGGTGTGGCAGCTGATGCAGTCCGGCTCCTGTAGCCACGGGGTGCGGCCGATGACGTCGTCGACGGTCGCGACCGTCCGCGGCTGCAGGTGGGCCATCAGACGCTTCGCCCCCTCCTTGCCGGCCTCGGCCTCGGGCTTGAGCAGGCTGAGGGCGTGGTCCTCGAGGGTGCCGTGGCAGTGCGTGCAGTCGAGCTGGCGCGCGTGGCCGCCGCGCAGGCACGTGGTCGGGCCCGCGGGATCGGCCGGATGGCACATGGCGCAGGCGTCGGCGCCCCGGCCGGTCAGGTAGACGGCGTGCCAGCCGTGCATGGCGGCCGGGAAGTTGAGCAGCTCCGGATCGCCCTCGGTGCCCAGGACGGGGTCCTGATGGCAACTCTGGCAGATCCTCGGGTTGCCGGCCTCGGCCTCGGCCAGCAGGTCGGTCCCGCTGTGCTTGTCGTGCACGGCGAGGACGCGCCGGCTGGTCTCGTCGGTGAAGCCGGCCACGCCGCCCACGCGCCAGCCGCCGCCGTGGCACTTGGTGCACCCCATCTCGCTCGAGGTGGGCGCCACCGCCTTCGTCCGGGCCAGGACCTCGCCCGTCTCGGTGTCCTTCGCCTCGATGTCGTACAGGGGGTAGGGGTTGTACTCGCCGTCCTGGTACGGCACCACCGGGATGAGGGCGGCGGCGAACATCGACCTGTCCTCGTCGAGCTCCATCGTGCCCGAGACGCGGTGGCCGCCGAGGCCGACGCCCTCCTCCAGCTCGGCGCCGAAGTTGCTCCGGACGAACTGCCAGAACGAGACCTCCCGCTCGGGCCGCTCGAAGCCCTTCTCGACCGTGAAGTCGATCTGGACCCCGTCGGTCACCACCTCGGGCACCTCGCCGCGCCGGATGAGCTGCGCATGCAGATCGTTGGCCGGCGGCAGGATCACCCACCACGGATCGCTGTCGCTGAGGCAGTGCATGCCCAGGTTGTTCCAGGCCAGCAGGACGTACTCGTCGTTCTCGGCGTCGAATGGCGGAATCTCGAGGGCCACCTCCCGGCTCTCGCTGGCCGGCCTCGCCTCTGGCGTCCGGCCGTGGAACTCCTGCATGACGTAGGCCGCGAGCGCACGGCGCTCGTCCGCGTTGCCGAAGAACGGCGGCATGTAGTCGGTGGTGCGGCCCTGGCCCACGAGCTGGGCCTCGAAGCCCGCATGCGTGAAGTCGTGGCTCAACGGCACGATGTCGTTGAGCGGGCCGCCGACCGAGTGGCACGGGGTGCACTGCAGCAGGAACAGCTCGCGGCCCGCCTCCATGAGGTTGGCCTCGGTCACCCGCTCGTGCTCGGCCCAGCGCGCGCTGGCCAGGAAGCTCTTCTCGCGATCGGCCTCGAACCCGGCCGCCTCCTCCGCGGTCACGGCGTTCGAGTACATGAAGCCGTGGATCACCCAGGGGCGCCGGCCGGCCTCGCGGATGAACTCGAAGCTGCCCAGGTGCAACAGGCCGATGGCGATCACGCCGATCGCCAGTCCCTTCTGCGCGCCCTGGGGCAGCTTGAGCGTCGCGAGCACGCCGATCACGAGCAGCAGCGGCGTCAACCACAGGAACCAGCGCATGTACGGCGCGATCTCGCGCGCCCGCTCGAGGATCATGCTCTCCTGCGCGGGCGGCATCGCCTGCATGTACCACCAGCCCGAGGCGAGCAGCACGACGAACGGCGCGATCATCCACCGGGCGGACCAGCGCACCACGCGCTGCCGGAAAGCGTGGTCCTTCTGCCAGGCGCCGGTCAGCAGGCCGAACATGCCGGCGATCATGAAGGCGATGGCCGAGCGGAAGACCAGCGCCGGCCAGAAGCTCTCGTTGAAGAAGCCCTGCCAGAAGCCGCCGGTCTCGAGCCAGGTACCCGGCGTGAGCATGAAGCCGATGATGCCGTTGATCAGGAAGAGCGACAGCCAGGCGAACACGAAGTAGAACCAGCCCAGGATCATGTGCTCCCGGGCCCGCATGGTGTCGAACTTGTAGTAGTAGATCAGCAGCGCGACGATCTCGCCCACGAAGCAGACCCACTCGGTCGCCCAGCCGAACACGAAGGTATGGATGAGCGAGCTGGTGGCCGCGGGGTTCAGGAGCGCGATGGTCCACCAGATGCCCACGCCGGACATGCCGCCGAACACCATGGTCAGGAGCAGGAAGAACCGCGCGTGGCTCTTGACGTAGCCGAGCAGGGCGGTGTCGTTCTCGTTGCGGGCCTTGCGCTCGGTGAGCACCAGCCAGAGGCCGCCACCGACGGCGAAGTGCGCGACGAAGACGTGCAGGGTCGCCACCAGTGCGATCCAGAAGCCGCCACCGAGGGCGCCGAGTTCCCAGACGGGGTAATTCATCTCACGCCTCCTTCCCGGCCCGGGCGGCCAGCCTGAGCATGTACGCCACGCAGCCGATGCCGATCACGAAGACGGCGAGGAACAGGATCAGCGGGGAGAGCTGGGGTTCGACCGCGAGGTCGCGCGGATGGAAGACGCCGTCGAGGTAGCCGAAGCGCACGACCTCCCGCATGAGGGCCATCACCAGCACGGTGGCGACGACCGCCCCGGCGGCCAGACGCACCTTCTTCTGGAAGCCGAGCACCACCGCCCAGACGCCCAGGCCGATGCCCGCGACCAGCAGGATCGAGGCGAACGGGCTGCCGCCCATGAACTGCTTCATCACCGGGTCGGGCAGGGCCATCAGCCACCACAGACCGACGGCCATCTGGGCCAGGCTGCCGTGGGTGAAGAAGGGCAGCGCCCAGTCGCGGGCCTTCGCCGCCTCGGCGTCGCCGCGCCGCGCCTTGTTGTCCTGGATCAGCGCCACGAACAGGCCGCCGACCGCCACCGCGCCGATCATCATGTGCAGCCAGCGCGGCCAGATCGTCGGCTCGGAGAGGTTCAGGAGCGAACCGTCGGAGGTCTCGAACCAGCCGGTCCAGTGGGCGGGCACCAGCGCCATGGTGTTGTTGTTGACGAACATGAAGCCGATGAACGCCAGGATCAGCACCACCCCGGTGGCCAGCACCGGCCGCAGCGCCCGGTTCGAGCCCCAGGCCACGCCGTACGCCGCGTAGTAGCCGATGATCAGCAGCGGGATGATCGCCAGCCACCAGCCGGCCATCACCACGCTGCTGGTGTAGAACAGGTGGCCGTACAGCACCTGGAGGAAGAGCAGCGGGGCCACGCCGGCGTTCACGGTCAGCGCGACCAGCGTGGGCACGCGGTGCGACGCGTCGTGGCCGGCCACCTGGCCGGCGCCGGATCGGCGCATGCCGCCGAGCAGGGACACGAACGCACCGCCCAGCAGCGCGTTCATGAACAGGATGTGCAGCACGAAGGTGACGGTGAGCAGGATCTGGAACCAGCCCCAGCCGACCTGCAGGGTATCGGGCCGAGGGATCAGGGCTTCGGGCGCCATGAACAATCCTCCCGGTGCGGTCTTGCTCCTACCAAACGAGTCCGGATTCCTGCAATGGAATCGCATCTGACATGGCTGGTCAACTATAATGAAAGAAGTATTTCATATTAATCCCCTGGGTTTTCGGCCGAAGCCGAGAATCCTGCCCGGCGAGACCAGGGGTGGGGACGCGATTCTCAGCGAATCTCGATTTCGATCCGGGGGCGTCCGGCGACGCGCCCCGGGAACGGCCGGACGGCGACGCCGCGCTCGCGGCCCCGCCACAGGGCCAGCGACGGGGCCGCCAGGCGGCGCCGGATCCGAAACAAGGCTACGATTGACCGCGTTCGGAGCCTCTGGTTAACTCCCACCGACCCGGGTGGCGCTCGATCAGGACCGTCCGGACGGTCGCAAGCGAGGGGACCGCGGATGAATCGAGAAGACGCCCGGATCCGGACCCGACCGGTGGGCCCCGCGCCGTCGCCGGCAGCGCACGAGACCGCGCGGGCGCTGATCGAGGTCTGCGACGGCATGCTCGGCGGCACCTGCGTGCTGGTCCCGCTCCGGGATGCGCGCGGCCGCCTCACCGACTACGAGCTGCGCGAGATCAGCCCCCGCTTCGCCGGCTTGATCGACGCCCCCGTCGGGGCGGCCGTCTGCCGCGGATCGACCGTGTTCACGGCGACGCCCCCGCCGTTCCTCGACCACGTGGACGACCTCGCGCACGACGGCGACACCTGCGAGGTCGACCAGCTCGTGCCCACCCTCGGCAAGCGCATCCGCCTGCAGCTGGTCCGCATCCGGAGCGACCACGTCCTGGTCGTCGGCCACGAACCGACCGGCGAGGCGCAGCGCGGGAGCGAGCCGCACGACCCGACCATCGTCGCGGTCATCAACCGCATCCTGACCTCGTCGATGAGCTGCGACGACGAGCGGGCGCTGGCCGAGGTCTGCCTGCGCGAGCTCGAGCGCGTGACCGGCAGCGCCTTCGGCTGGATCGGCGAGCTCAACGCGGACGGCCTGCTCGACACCATCGCCATCAGCGATCCCGGCTGGGCCGACTGCATGATGCCCGACGGCGACCGGACCCGGCTGACGTGCAACATGGAGCTGCGTGGGCTGTGGAGCGAGGTCATCCGCACCGAGCGGCCGCTGCTGACCAACGATCCCGGAGGCCATCCCGCCGCGGTCGGCCTTCCGGACGGACACCCGCCGCTGCGCAGCTTCCTGGGGGTGCCCATCATGCGGGAGGGGCGGATCTTCGGCATGATCGCCCTGGGCAACGGGCCCGATGGATTCCGCGAGTCGGACGCCGACCTCGTGGCCAAGATCACGCCGACCATCGCCGAGGTCCTGCACCGCAAACGCCTGCAGGACGAGGTCGCACGCCATCGCAATCGCCTGCAGGACGAGGTCGAGGCCCGGACGGCCGAGCTCTCGGCGGCGGTCGCTGAGCTGGAGGAGCAGAACCGTCGCTTCCTCTCGATCCTCGATGCCCACCCGGCCGTCGTGTACCTCGCCGACCCTGACACGCACGAGCTCCTGTGGGTCAATCGCTACTTCCGCGACCTCCTCGGGTACGACCCCTCGGGCAAGATCTGCCACGAGGAGATCCAGGGTCTTCCCGAGCCGTGCGCGTTCTGCACCAACGACGTGATCAAGATGCAGCCGGGCGTTCCGCACCACTGGGAATACCACAACCCGATGCTGGGCATCGATCTGGAGATCGTCGACATCCTGGTGCCGTGGACCGACGGGCGCATGGTGCGCTACGAGCACGCCATCGACGTCTCCGAGCGCAAGCGTACGCAGCGGCAGCTGGAGGCGTTCATCGCCCACTCGATCGACGGCTACTGGCTGAGCGATCGTCAGGGCCGGATCCTCGACGTCAACCCGGCGCTCTGCGAGCTCCTGGGCCACGCGCGGGAGGACCTCCTCGAGATGGCGATCGACGACCTCGAGCGCCCCGCGCCCGGCGCCGAGCCGAGCGAGACCGCGGCCACGCGCATCGACGGGCTGATCGCCGAGACCACCGGACACTTCGAGACGCGCTACCGCTGCGCCGATGGGCGCCTGATCGACGTCGACGTCGGCGCGACCTTCCTGGACCTGGACGGCGGACGCGTGCAGGCGTTCGTGCACGACATCACCGACCGGCTCGCCCACGAGCGCGAGCTCGAGGCGTCGGTCGAGGCCCTGGCGCGATCGAATGCCGAGCTGGAGCAGTTCGCCTACCTGGCCTCGCACGATCTGCGCGAGCCGCTGCGCAAGGTGCAGGCCTTCGGTGGCCGGCTGGTCGCGATGCTCGACGACCGGCTCGACGACAAGAGCCGCGACTACCTCGACCGCGTGGTCAGCTCCGCCGATCGGATGCAACGTCTGATCGACGACCTGCTGTCGTACTCGCGCATCACCACCCGCGCGCAACCGGTCGAACCGGTCGACCTCGCGGCCGTCGCCGAGCGGGTGTGCGAGGATCTCGAGCTACGCATCGAGGAGACCGGCGCCCGGGTCGACATCGGATCGCTGCCGACGGTGATGGCCGAGCCGGTCCACATGCACGTCCTCTTCCAGAACCTCATCGGCAACTCATTGAAGTTCCATCGCGAGGGGGTCCGTCCCGAGGTCCGCGTGTCCGCGGTCTCCGACCCGGACGCCGGAACGGTGACGCTGACCTTCACCGACAACGGCATCGGCTTCGAGCCGCACTATACCGATCGCATCTTCCGGATCTTCCAGCGCCTGCATCCGCGCGACGAGTACGAGGGCACGGGCATCGGCCTGGCGCTATGCGAGAAGATCGTCACGCGGCACGGCGGACGGATCACCGCCGACGGACGCCCGGGCGAGGGCGCGACCTTCACGGTCACCCTCGGCCCGTCGACATCGCCCAGCGAAGGGACGCCATCATGACCCGCAAGCCCGTCACCATCCTCTACGCCGAGGACGACCCCGAGGACCGCCTGCTGGTGCGCGATGCCCTGGCCGAGAGCCGCCTCGCCAACCGGCTGGACACCGTGACCGACGGCGTCGAGCTGCTCGCCTACCTTCGGCGCGAGGGCAAGTACGCCGATCGCCCGGACGAGCTGCCCGGCCTGATCCTGCTCGACCTGAACATGCCCCGGATGGACGGGCGGGAGGCCCTGCGCGAGATCCGCGCCGACGAGGCGCTCCGGCGCATCCCCGTCGTCGTGTTGACCACGTCCAAGGCGGAGGAGGACGTCCTGCGCTCCTACGACCTGGGCGTCAACTCGTTCGTGGTCAAGCCGGTGACCTTCGACGCGCTGGTCGAGACGGTGCGCGCGCTGGGCAGGTTCTGGTTCGAGATCGTCGAGCTGCCGGGCTGAGCGCGATGAAGGATCGACTGAACATCCTGCTGATCGAGGACGACCCCGACGACGCCCTGCTGATCCGGGATGGCCTGACCACGCCCGCCGGACCGGGGATCGAGGCCCAGCGCGTCGCCGTGCAGCACGTCACCACGCTCGCCGCGGCGGTCGATCGCCTGAGCGCCGAGATCTTCGACGCGATCATCCTCGACCTGCACCTGCCCGACGGGGCGGGGGTCGAGCTGGTCCTGCAGATCAAGACGCTGCAGCCCGAGGCCGCGATCGTCGTCATGACGGGCATGCACGACGAGATGGTCGGCGTCGAGGCCGTGCGGGCCGGCGCCCAGGACTACGTGATCAAGGGCTTCTCGGCGCCGCGCACGCTGCTGCGCGCCCTGCGCTACTCGATCGAGCGGCACCGGCTGCACCGCGAGCTCGAGCGGCGCGCCGACGAGCTCTCGACCAGCGAGGCCCGCCTGCGCCAGATCATCTCCAGCGTGGCCGACGCCATCGTGATCACCGATCCGGAGGGCGAGGTCCTCTTCGCCAATCCGGCCGCCGTCACCCTCTTCGGTCGCCAGCGTCACGAGCTGGTCGGCCGGCGCCTCGAGGGCGTGCCCTGCGAGATCGGCCGGAGCGAGCTGGAGCTGACGCGCCCCGACGGGGCGTCGGTGACCGTCGAGCTGCGCATCGTGCCCTTCGAGTGGCAGGGGCATGGCGCCCACCTGGCCACGTTCAGCGACATCACCCTGCACAAGGACGCCCTGCGGCAGCTCGAGGAGACCCGGCGCCAGCAGCTCATGATGCGCGACGAGTTCCTCTCGCACGTCTCCCACGAGCTTCGCACGCCGCTGACGGCGGCCCAGCAGTACACCGCGCTGCTGCTCGACGGCCTGGTCGGCGACCTGCAGGACCGGCAGCGCAAGCCGCTGGAGGTGATCCTGCGCAACTGCCGCTATCTCGAGCGCATGATCGAGGACCTGCTGGAGGCCAACCGCGTGGAGATGGGGCGCGTGGTGGTCGATCCGCGCCGGACCCGGATCGACGCGCTCGTGCGCGAGGCGGTCGCCAATCTCGAGATCACGCGGCCGCGCGAGACCGCCCGCATCGAGGTGGTCATGGACGAGCTTCTGCCCGAGGTGATCGCCGATCCGGCGCGCGTCCGGCAGGTGCTGACCAACCTGCTCGACAACGCGGTGAAGTACTCGCCCGGCGAGGCGTACGTCACCGTCCACGTGGATCGCGATCCGGAGGACCGGGACCACCTGCGGCTGTCGGTCACCGACCGGGGCCAGGGCATCCCCGAGGAGGATCTCGAGCAGATCTTCGCGCGCATGTACCAGCGCGACGAGGGCGTGGAGATGAGCCGCAAGGGACTCGGCCTCGGCCTGCACATCTGCCGGCACATCGTCGAGATGCAGGGCGGGCGGATCTGGGTCGAGAGCCGCGTCGGCGAGGGCAGCACGTTCCACTTCACCGTGCCGCTGTTCTCCGAGCGGACCCTCCTGCGCGGCCTGCACGAGCCGCTGGTCCACTGCGAGACCGCCGCCCTGATCGCCGTCACGGCCCGGGCGTCCGACCGCAAGCCGCTCAAGCCGTACGAGGGCAAGTACCTCGAGCGCACCCGGCGCGTCGTCCAGTCGGTGCTCGAGGGGAGGCGGGATCTCCTGCTGCCCCGTCTGGGCGTCGGCGAGCGCGGCGAGGTGTCGTTCGTGGTCACGACCCAGACCGACGGCGATGCCGAGCGGCTCGCCCGCGAGGTCATGGTGCGCCTCGACCAGGATCGCGAGCTGGCCCAGACCCGCCTCGCGTGGAGCTTCGAGGTCCATCCCCTGGTCGTGGCCGCCAACGTGCGCGACGGCGACGAACCTCTGGGCGCGGTCTCCACGATGGTCAAGGCGAACGTCGACGCCACCATCGCGGCCGCCCGGATCGGCGAGCTCGTCGCCTCCTGACCGGGACGGCCCGAATACACGACCGGAGCCGTTCAGAAACCACTAAAGATCATCCGCATCCGGTCGATATCCGACTCGAATGGTGGCCGCTCCATGCGGCCGGTTGCGGACGGCACGCCAGGAGAGGTACGGGCCGATGAGCCCCGACGCACGGAAGGTCGAGACACCATGAATCATCCCCGGATCCTCGTCGTCGACGACGACCTCGAACTGCTCGAGGCCCTGAGCATCCGCCTGGAGGCCAGCCACTACGAGGTCCTGGCGGCCAGCACCGGCGAGGATGCGGTGCGGCTGGCGCGCCGCGAGGCCATCGACCTCGTCCTGCTCGACATCGGCTTGCCCTGCGGCGACGGCCACACGGTCTCCGAGCGGCTGAAGGCCGACCCGACGACCGCCGGGCTGCCGATCGTCCTGCTCTCGGCCCGCACGTCGTCCACCGACTACGACCGGGCCTGGGACAACGGCGTCACCAAGTACCTGACCAAGCCGTTCGAGACCGACGAGCTGCTGCTCGCGGTCGAGACGGCCCTGGACGGGTCCGGGGCGCTCGCCCCCGCCTGAGCCGGCTACATCGCGTCGATGATGCCGTTGAACGTGGCGCTGGGGCGCATCGCCTCCGTGCACCGCCGCGGATCGGGGTGGAAGTACCCACCGAGATCCACCGGCCGGCCCTGGGCGGCGAGCAGCTCGGCGGCGATCGTCGCCTCGTGCCCGGTCAGCGCCGCGGCCACCGGCGCGATCCGCTCGCGCAGGTCGGCGTCGGCGTCCTGGGCGGCCAGCTGCCGGGCCCAGTAGAGCGCCAGGTAGAACGTCGAGCCCCGGTTGTCGATCTCGTGGACCTTGCGCGAGGGCGTGCGTTCGTGCTCGAGGTAATCGCCGATGGCCGCGTCGAGCGCCCGGGCGAGCACGCCGGCCCGGGGATCGGCCGTCGCCGTCGCCACCAGCTCCAGCGACGGCACCAGCGCGCAGTACTCGCCCAGCGAGTCCCAGCGCAGATGCCCCTCCTGCAGGAACTGCTGCACGTGCTTGGGTGCCGACCCGCCGGCGCCGGTCTCGAACAGGCCGCCGCCCTCGAGCAGCGGCACGATCGACAGCATGCGCGCGCTGGTGCCCAGTTCGAGGATGGGGAACAGGTCGGTCAGGTAGTCCCTCAGCACGTTGCCGGTGATGGCGATCGCGTCGTCGCCGCGGCGGACCTGCGCCAGGGTGAAGCGCATGGCCTCCACCGGCGGCATGATGTGGATCTCCAGCCCCTCGGTGTCGATCTCGTCGAGGTACGCCTCGACCTTGTCGATCAGCTCGTCGTCGTGGGCCCGCTGGGCATCGAGCCAGAAGACGGCGGGCGCGCCGGTCGCACGGGCACGCACCACGCCCAGCTTCACCCAGTCGCGGATCGCGACGTCCTTGGTCTGGCACATGCGGAAGATGTCGCCGGGGTCGACCGACTGCGCGAGCAGCGTGGCCCCGTCGGCGTCGACCACGCGGATCGTCCCGGTCGACGGCGCCAGGAAGGTCTTGTCGTGCGAGCCGTACTCCTCGGCCTTCTTGGCCATCAGGCCCACGTTCTGGACCGTGCCCATGGTCGCCGGATCGAACTGGCCGTGGGTCTGGCAGTCCTCGACCACGGCCTGGTACATGGTCGCGTAGCAGCGGTCCGGGACCATGGCGACGGTGTCCTGCAGCTCGTCGTGCCGGTTCCACATCTTGCCGCCGTCGCGGATCACCACGGGCATGGACGCGTCGACGATCACGTCGTTGGGCACGTGCAGGTTCGTGATGCCGCGGCGCGAGTCGACCATGGCCAGGTCGGGGCCCTTCTCGTAGCACGCGGCGATGTCCGCCTCGATGGCGGCCTTCTTCCCGGGCGGCAGCCGATCCAGACGCGCCAGGACGTCGGCCAGACCGTCGTCGACGTTGGCCCCGACGGACGCGAGGTCGGCCGCATGCACCTCGAGGGCGTCGGCGAAGTAGACCGAGACGCAGTGGCCGAAGATCACCGGGTCGGAGATCTTCATCATGGTGGCCTTGAGGTGGAGCGACAGGAGCGCGCCGTCCTGCCTGGCCCGGGCCATCTGGTCGGCGTAGAACGCCCGCAGCGCGGCCACGTTCATCACCGAGGTGTCGATGACCTCGCCCGCCTCGAGCGCGAGCCCGTCCTTCAGGACGGTGACCGATCCGTCGGTGGCGACGTGCTCGATGCGCGCCGTGGTCGCCGCGGCGAGGGTCTTCGAGCGCTCGCTCCCGTAGAAATCGCCGTCGGTCATGTGCGCCACGCGTGTCCTCGACCCGGTCTCCGGCCAGGGCTTCATCATCCGGTGGGGATGCTGGCGGGCATGGGCCTTGACCGAGGACGCCGCCCGACGATCGGCGTTGCCCTCGCGCAGGACCGGGTTGACCGCCGAGCCGAGGACCGTGGCGAAGCGATCCCTCAGCTCGTGCTCGGCATCGGTGCGGGGCTCGTCGGGGAAGTCGGGCACGGCGTGCCCCTGGGCCTGCAGTTCCTCGATCGCGCCGCGCAGCTGCGGGATCGAGGCGGAGATGTTCGGCAGCTTGACGATGTTCGCCGCCGGCGTCCGGGCCAGGGCGCCGAGCCGGGCGAGGTCGTCGGGCACCCGCTGGTCGTCGGTGAGATGCTCGGGAAACCGGGCGAGGATGCGGCCCGCCAGGGAGATGTCCGCCGTCTCGATCGCGAGCCCGGCGAGCCGGGTGAAGGCCCGCACCACCGGCAGCAGCGCGTGGGTCGCCAGGGCGGGGGCCTCGTCGACCTGGGTCCAGGTGATCGTCATCGCGGTGGTCTCGCTGGTGGCGGGCGTGTCGGCGGCGGCCATGGGTCACCTCGGCGTTGGGCGCGGCGGATCGGGGCGACCACGGCCGGCCGCCCTTCGACGTTGAACGGTCAAGATGATACGCAACATCGAAAATGACCAGCCCGGAGCCGGGCGTCGCCTCAGCCCATCATCTCCGCGGCGTCCTCGGGGGCCAGCGGGACGCCGAACCAGAAGCCCTGCAGCTGGTGGCAGCCGCACTCGCGCAGCCAGGCGGCCTGCGACTCGCGCTCGACGCCCTCGGCCAGGACGGTCAGGCCGAACGTCTGGCCGAGGGTGACCACGGCGCGCACGATGGCCTGGTCGTCGGCATCGGTCTCGAGATCGTCGATGAACGACTGGTCGATCTTCAGCTTGTCCACCGGCAAGCGCTTCAGGTAGCCCAGCGACGAGTAGCCGGTCCCGAAATCGTCGATCGCGACGGTGACGCCGCGCTGGCGCACCTGCTCGAGCACGTCGCAGGTGTCCTCGAGATTGCTGATGAACGCGCGCTCGCAGACCTCGATCTCCAGGTGCTCGGGCTCGAGGCCGGCATCGGCCAGGGCCTGGTCCACCAGGGAGGGGAAGTCGCCCGTGGCGAGCTGTCGGGAGGACACGTTGACCGCCATGCGTCCCAGATCGAGTCCGGCGTCCAGCCAGCGGCGCGCCTGGCGGCACGCCTCCTGGAGAACCCACGATCCGATCTGCACGATCAGGCCGGTCTCCTCCGCCACGGCGATGAACTCGGCCGGGGAGCTGGCGTCCCCCTCGGGATCGGTCCAGCGCAGCAGGGCCTCCATGCCCACCTGGGCGCCGGTGTCCGAGGTCACCTCGGGCTGATAGTGGATCTGGAACTCGCCCTGCCGCATGGCGCGGCGCAGGCCGTTCTCAAGCTGGAGCCGCCGGCGCGCCTGCGCGTTCATGCTCCCGGAGAAGAACTGGTACCGCCCCTTGCCGGCCCGCTTGGCGGCGTACATCGCGGTGTCGGCGCAGCGGACGAGATCGCCCGCGCTGCGCGCATCGCGCGGATAGATGGCCACCCCGATGCTGCCGGCGGTGAACATCTCGTGCCCGGCACGCTCGACGGGCTGGCCGAGGGCCTCGAGGATGGCCCGGGCCTGCCGGGCGGCCACGCGCTGGGCGGTCGGCCCGTCAGCGACGTCGCCGAGGATGACGGTGAACTCGTCGCCGCCCATGCGGGCGATGGTGTCCTCGGCACGCACGCACCCCCGCAGGCGGTCGGCGATCTCGCAGAGCAGCTCGTCGCCGGCCAGGTGGCCCAGCGAGTCGTTGATCGCCTTGAAGTTGTCCAGATCGATGAACATCAGCGCGATGTAGGAGTCGGCCCGCTCGGCGTGGGTGATCGCCTGCTCGAGGCGGTCCTGGAACAGGGCCCGGTTGGGCAGGCCGGTCAGCGAGTCGAAGTGCGCGAGCTGGCGGATCCGCTCCTCGGCCTGGCGATGCTCGGTGATGTCGTGGAAGATCACGATGTAGTTCCGGTCGCGGGTCTCCTCGTCGATGGTCACCGTCGACGTGATCCAGACGAGGTAGGGCTCGCCCGAGGGCCGGCGCAGCGACATCTCGCCGCTCCAGTATCCGGCCGCATCGAGGCTCTCCTGGACCCCGGCGCCCGGGCCGTTCTCGTGGCCCGAGCGGAGGCTGAAGAGGTCGCGGCCCAGCATCTCCTCGCGGCTGTATCCGGTGATCTCCACCGCCGCATCGTTGAGCAGGGTCACCCGGTGCTCGCTGTCGGCGATCATGATGCCCTCGTTGGAGCGCTCGAAGACGATCGCCGCGCGGTTCAGCTCGCGCTCGGTGGCGATCTGCTCCTCGATGTCGCGCACCAGCGCGAGCGTGTGCGGGCGCCCCTGGTAGAGGAACATGACGCAGGTCAGCTCCACGTGCAGGAGCGACCCGTTGCGGCGCTGGACGCAGCCGCGCCCCTCGAACTTGCCCGCATCGCGGATCCCCTGGCGGATGTCCCGGAGCAGATGGCGCGACGACGCGGGCAGCAGACGGCCGATCCGGGTGTTGAGCAGCTCCTCGAGCGAGTACCCCAGCATGCGGCAGGCCGCCGGGTTGACCGCGCCGAGGCGGCCGCCCTTGTCGAAGATGAACAGGCCGTCCTGCACCGCCTCGATGATCGCCCGGTACTGCGCCTCGTTCTGCCGCAGCTCGCGCTGCGTGGCCTTCAGCGACGTGATGTCGGCCAGGGTGAGCATGCAGGACGGCACCTGCTGGAACTCGGCGGGACCACCGGTCTGGGGCAAGGAACCCGTCAACGCCACCCAGCGCGGGTCGTCGTCGATGGGCTGGATCTCGATGTTGAGCTCGTGCTGCCCGCCCTCGGTGAAGACCTTGCGCAGGAAGGACAGGAACCGGCCGCGATGGGCCGGAGTGACGAACTGGAAGAGGTGCCGGCGGACGCCGATGTCGGCATTCTGGCCGAACCAGGTGCGCGCCGTGGCGTTCAGCCGCTGGATCACGCCGTCGGAGTCGACGGACACGCAGCCCACCGGGGCGTGATTGTAGAGGTTGAAGAACTCCGCCTGGGAGGACGCCAGGCGCGCCTGGGTCTCCCGCAGCTCCTGGTTCTGGATCTCCAGCTCGGCGTAGCTGACCTGCAGCTCGTAGGTCAACTCGCTGAGATCCTTGAGGATATCCGTAGCGACGGCCGGGGAGGACTCGCGGAGCAGGGCCTCCGCGCGCTGACGGAGATCGTCGAACTCTTGCTGGCGCTGCCGCTGGGGTTCCACGCGAGTCTCCTCCGCGGGTGCTGTTTTCATCCCTCGGGACGGCCGCTCGGTCGATATCTCGTTGACAGGTCAGGGATAGCAAAACAGAGCTAACGCGACCTGGCAACCCCGATTTCGCCCCACCGGGTGTGGTGGCCCGTCGATCCTTCTGCTATCCTGCCGCCGGAAGCGCGGGGTTCCCGCGTCGCTCCCTGTTCAGCCAGGAGACCTCAGATGACGAGCCCGGAGACGAGCGAGAGCAGGAAAGGCTCCGAACAGACGGCCCCGATCTGCGTCGTCGGCCTCGGCGCCTCGGCCGGCGGCCTCGAGGCGCTCGACGCGTTCTTCGACACCA
Organism: bacterium; assembly: GCA_014730255.1. Classification (GTDB taxonomy): domain Bacteria; phylum Krumholzibacteriota; class Krumholzibacteriia; order LZORAL124-64-63; family LZORAL124-64-63; genus Glo-17. The sequence continues at coordinate 18,523 of WJIQ01000170.1, forward strand.
TGCCCGGCAACAGCGGCATGGCCTTCGTGGTGATCCAGCACCTCTCGCCCGACTACAAGAGCCTCATGGCCGAGCTCCTGGCCAAGCACACCGAGATGACGGTCAAGCGGGCCGAGGAGGGGATGACCGTCGAGCCCAACACGGTCTACATCATCCCCCCGCGCAAGAACCTGCGCATGTTCCACGGCAAGCTGCTGCTCAGCGACCAGGAGCGCAACGAGCGCGGCATCAACCTGCCCATCGACGTCTTCCTGGGCTCGCTGGCCGAGGACCAGGGCGAGAAGGCGGTCGGCATCGTGCTCTCGGGCACCGGCAGCGACGGCGCCCGCGGGATCCGGTCGATCAAGGAGGCCGGCGGCATGGTGCTGGTGCAGGCGCCGGACACCGCGCGTTTCGACGGCATGCCGCGCGCGGCCATGTCCACCGGCATGGCCGACTTCGTGCTGCCGGTGACCGAGATGCCGCCGCGCCTGCTGGCCTTCGCCACCCACCCCTACGTGGCCAAGCCGCCGCAGTCCTCGCCCCTCCTGCTCGAGGAGGACCGGCTGGCGCGGATCTTCGCCATCCTGCGCGAGCACACGCGGGTCGACTTCACGTCCTACAAGCAGAGCACCATCGTCCGGCGCATCGAGCGCCGCATGACCGTCAACCAGATCCAGGATCTCGGCGAATACGTCGCGCTCATGGAGAGCCGGCGCAGCGAGGTCACCGCCCTCTACCGCGAGCTGCTGATCGGCGTGACCAGCTTCTACCGCGACCCGGAGGTCTGGGACGAGCTGGCCGATCGCCATCTCACCAGCCTCTTCCAGGACCGCGCCTCCAAGGAGGTGCGGATGTGGGTGGCGGGCTGCTCGACCGGCGAGGAGGCCTACACCCTGGCCATGCTCTGCAGCGACTGGATGGAGCGCTACGGAGAACGGTTCGACATCAAGATCTTCGCCACCGACATCGACCGCGACGCCATCACCCGGGCCGGTCAGGGCCTGTACCCCGACGCCGTGGCGGCCGACCTGTCGCCGCGTCTGCTGACCAAGTACTTCAGCCGCCAGGGCGACCGCGTGCAGATCGTGCGGCCGATCCGGGAGATGGTCGTCTTCGCGCAGCACAACCTGGTGACCGACCCGCCGTTCACCAACCTCGACCTGGTCTGCTGCCGCAACCTGCTCATCTACCTGCAGCCCATCCTGCAGCTCAAGGTGATCGATGCCTTCAACTTCGCCCTGAATCAGGACGGCATCCTGGTCCTCGGCACCAGCGAGACGACCGGCGACTCCACCGGCTACTTCGAGCCCCTGGACACCAAGCGCAAGATCTACCGATCGCGGGGGCGTGCGCGACAGGCGCCGCAGGGGGAGCTCCAGCGGGAGGGCCCGCGCTGGCCGGTCAACAGTGGACGCATGGTGGGCCTGCGCATGCCGCTGACCGCCCGCGAGGAGGAACGGTTCATCGATCGCCTGCTCGGCACGCTCACCAAGGACTGCCTGCCGCTCGCGGTGGTCGTGAACGAGCAGCTCGAGGTGATCCACATCCTCGGCGAGACCGACGGCTACATGAAGCTGCCCTCTGGCAAGGTCCTGAACGACGTCTCGCGCATGCTGGTCGACGACCTGGCGATCCCGGTGGCCACCGGCCTGCGCAAGGTCTTCGCCGCCGGCAACGAGCTCAAGTACTCCAACGTCCGCGTGAACAAGCAGGGCGAGAACGTGCTCGTGGATCTGCGCATCCGCCTCCTGGACGGTCGCAAGGGGCAGGATCCCCTGGCGATCTTCTTCATCGAGGAGACCGACGGCGTGCAGCGACCGATCGTGACGGGCGATCAGGAGCACTACGACGCGACCGAGGCGAGCGAGCAGCGGATCAACGACCTCGAGCAGGAGCTGCAGTTCACGCGCGAGAACCTCCAGGCCACGATCGAGGAGCTGGAGACCTCGAACGAGGAACTGCAGGCCACCAACGAGGAGCTACTGGCCAGCAACGAGGAGCTGCAGAGCACCAACGAGGAGCTGCAGTCGGTCAACGAGGAGCTGCACACGGTCAACTCGGAGTACCAGCACAAGATCGTCGAGCTGACCGAGCTGAACAACGACTTCGACAACCTGCTCTCGAGCTCGCGGATCTACACCCTGTTCCTGGACGAGCATCTCGAGGTCCGCAAGTTCACGCCCGACCTCGAGGCGGTCATCCCCATCCGCGACACCGACATCGGCCGGCCGTTCGAGCACCTGCGCCATCAGCTGCTGGACGTCGATCCCCTGAAGATCGTGCGCGAGGTCGAGGCCAGCGGCAAGCCACACGCGATCGAGGTGCAGACCGTCGGCGGGAACTGGTACCTCATGCGCGTGTTGCCCTATCAGATCTCCGAGGGTGTCGCGGCGGGCATCGTGCTCACGCTCGTGGACATCACGAGCCTGAAGACCACGCGCCGCGAGCTGATGACCAGTGAGCGTCGCTTCGCCCGGCTCTTCGAGACCCTCGCCGAGGGCGTCGTCTACCAGGACGCCGACGGACACGTCACCGACGCCAACGCCGCCGCCCAGGAGATCCTGGGCCTGACGCTCGACGAGATGCTCGGCCGCACCTCGACCCATCCGGAATGGCGCGCCCTGCGAGCCGACGGCAGCGACTGGCCGGGAGGCGACCACCCGGCGATGCGCGCCCTGCGTACGGGCGAGCCGATCCACGACGAGCTCATGGGTATCCACAACCCGCGCCTCGGCGGGACCCGCTGGATGCTGGTCTCCGCCGTTCCCCTGCAAGATGCCGAGAGCGACCGC
>WJIQ01000171.1 GCA_014730255.1 bacterium
CAGATCATGAAGCTCAAGCAGCCCGACGGCGAGCGGGTCGAGGTCCGCGTCCACGGCGACGGCTGGTACGCGCGCATCGAGAGCCTCGACGGCTACACCCTGATCCGCGACCCGGAGACCCGGGTGATCTGCTTCGCCGACCTCGCGTCCGATGGACGCAGCTTCGTCTCGACCGGGATCCGGGCCGGGCAGGCGGCGCCGGGCTGGCTCACGCCGGGGCTCGAGCTGCCGCTGGACGTGCGGACGCACGAGCGGGAGAAGGTCCGCCAGCGGTTCCTGGCCGAGGAGATGGCGATGCTGGCGGACAAGTCGCGCGACCCGCAGCCCAGCAACCAGGGCGACGTCCTGGGCCTGACGCTGATCATCGACTTCAGCGACGAGCCCGGCACCATCCCGGCCGCCGACTTCGAGGCCTACCTCAACGAGGAGGGCTACGGCGGCTACGGCAACAACGGCTCGGTGCGCGACTATTTCCGGGACGTCTCCGGCGGGGCGCTGAACTACACGAACTGGGTGCCGGCGCAGTACATCCGCGCGCCCCAGCCCAAGTCCTACTACGAGGACCCCAGCGTCCAGTTCGGCACCCGCGGCCGCGAGCTCGTGGTCTGGGCGCTCGACCACCTGGACGCCCAGGGCCACGACTTCAGCGTCTACGACGCCAACGACGACGGCTACATCGACGCGGTGAACGTGTTCTACGCCGGCTACCCCGACGGCGGCTGGTCGGTGGGCCTGTGGCCGCACTCCTGGGTGATGAACTTCTACGCCGACGGTCTGAGCAGCTTCAAGTACCAGATCACGAACATCGGCGACTCGCTCCGCCTGTCCACGTTCTGCCACGAGAACGGGCACATGATCATGTTCTGGCCCGACCTCTACGACTACGGCTACGAGTCCAGCGGCGTCGGCGGCTTCTGCCTCATGTGCTCCAGCGGCGCCGGCACCAACCCGGTCAAGGTCTGCGCCTACCTGCGGGCGGAGGCCGGGTGGCAGACGCCCGTCGAACTGACCGGCCTGCAGACCGGCCTTGAGGCCTCGGCCGCGGGCATGAACATCTACAAGGTGCCCTACGCCGGCTACCCCAACGAGTACTACCTGATCGAGAACCGGCAGCGAACCGGGCGCGATGCGAGCCTGCCGGCGCCGGGCGGCCTGGCCATCTGGCACGTCGACGAGAACGGTTCGAACGACAACGAGCAGCAGCTGCCCGGACAGCACTACGAGTGCACGCTGGTGCAGGCGGACGGGCGCTGGGACCTCGAACGCGGCAACAACAACGGCGACGCGACCGACCTCTGGTACGCGCCGAGCTACACGCAGTTCGATCCGACGACGACGCCGCCGGCGACCTGGTGGGACGGCACCGACGCCCCGCTGTACGTCGACAACGTGAGCGCGTCCGGACCGCTGATGACCTTCGACTTCCGCGAGGCCCTCGGCACCATGGCCGTCACCGTCCAGCCGCAGCCCGACGGCCTGCTGGCGCCATGGACCCTCGAGGGTCCCAATGGCTACCTGGTCGAGGGGGAGGGCTTCGAGTCGCGCCTGGTCTGGGACGAGGGCACGTACACCCTGACCTGGGGCGACGTCCCGGGCTGGACCGAGCCCGATCCGATCGCCGAGAGCTTCGAGCTGGTCGAGGGCGGGGCGCCGGCCGTCTTCGTCGGGACCTACAGCGATCCGCCCTTCGCCACGGTCGCCACCGGCGTGGCCGAGGATCCCGGAGCCGTGCGCGGCGTGACCGCGCTCGATCACGACGGTGACGGTGATCTGGATCTCCACGTCGTCAATGACGGGACGTCCGACGTGCTGCTGCGCAACGATGGCGGCTTCCAGTTCAACGACATCACCCCGGCCGGTCTGGCCGTCGCCGGCGCCGGACGCGCCGCCGCCTGGGCGGACTACGACAACGACGGGGATCTCGATCTCTACCTCGTGCGGGCCGGCGCGACGAACCTGATGCTCGAGCAGGACGCCGGCACGTTCCAGGACGTCACGGCGCTCAGCTACGGCCTGGACAACGATGGCCCCGGCGCCGACGCGCAGTGGACCGATTACGATCGCGATGGCCTTATCGATCTGCTGCTGGTCCAGGACGGCACGCCGAATCTGCTGTTCCGCAACTTCGGCGACCTCGGCAGCGGTCACCCGATGCTGCTGAGCCAGTCCGATGCCGTGATCCAGGACGCGGCCGCCGGCCAGTCGGCCGTCTGGTGCGACTTCGATCGGGACGGCGACCGCGACGTCTACATGATCAACGCCGGCGCGGCCAACGTCCTGGCGAGCAACTATGACGGCATCGGGTTCGACGACGCGGCTCAGGGCGCGGTCACCAGCACCGCCGACGGCCGCGACGCCGCGTGGGGCGACTTCGACAACGACGGCGACTGGGATCTCTACCTGGCCAACGACGGTCAGGCGGACGCGTACTACCGCATGTCCGGGGGGCTGTTCCAGAACGTCGCGGCGCCCGCGGTGAACGACGACGGTGCGGGCCGGGCCGTGGCCGCCGCGGACTTCGACAACGATGGCGTGCTCGATCTGTACGTCGCCCGGCGAAACGCCGACGACATCCTGCTGTTCGGCGATGGCGCCGGCGGTTTCCTGCGGGCGTCGCTCGGCCTCGGCGACACCGCGGGCGCGAGCGAGTCCCTGGTCTGTGCAGACTTCGACGACGACGGCGGCGTCGACGTCTACGTCGGCCGCGACGGCGAGCCCAACGTCATGCTGCGCAACATGATCCAGGACCGTGGCCACTGGCTCGGCATCGAGCTCGTGGGCGGTGCCCTGAACACGTCGGCGGTCGGCGCGACCGTGCGCGTGGTCACGGGCGAGACCTCGCAATTGCGCGAGCTCACCGCCGGCGACGGCCGTGGCGAGGTCGCGCCGATCCTGCACCTGGGGCTCGGCGACGCCGCGGTGGCCGACAGCGTCATCGTCACCTGGACCGACGGCGAGCAGACCGTGCGCACCGGCGTGAGCGGCGACCAGGTGCTGACCGTGCCGCAGGACGAGGACACGACGCCGGCCCCGGACGCCGTGCCGGCGGTCACGCGCCTGCACGCGGCCTACCCGAACCCCTTCAACCCGAGCACGACCATCGTGTTCGAGCTGGCGCGCCGCAGTCCGGTCCGTCTGGACGTCTACGGGCTGGACGGGCGCCTGGTGGCCAGCCTGCTGCGGGAGGACCGCGCCGCGGGCCGGCACCACGTGGTCTGGCAGGGACGCGATGGCCAGGGCCGCCCGGTGGCGTCGGGCACGTACCTCTGCCGCCTGCGGACCGAGGACACGATCTCGAGCCAGCGGCTGACCCTGGTGAAATAGAAACCGCTGACGTGACACTCATCCGGCGGGGCTCCGTGCAGGCGGGGCCCCGTCGCCGCGTCCGGAGCGCGGTGCGAAATCGGGTAAAATGGAGTAAGTTTCTCGGTGCCACCTTGATCGAGGGTGTCGCGGTCCGTAGACTGAATGCAGGAACCGCTCCCCCGACCGGGATCTGCGCGCCCCGGCGCCCGCGATAAAGGACGAATCCCCATGAAGGTGAATTCGATCGCTTCGGTGTTCCTGGCGTCGCTGCTGCTGATCTCCGTGCTCCTGGCCGGACCGGCACCGGCCCATCCCGTGCACGGCATGCCGATCGAGGTCCGTCAGCCCGACGGGACGGTCGTCCCGCTGTCGATCTGGGGCGACGAGTACCACCAGCGGCTCGAGACGCGCGACGGATACACCGTCGTGCGCGACCCGCGCGACGATCGGTACTGCTACGCCGAGCTGTCCAGCGACGGCCGTACGCTCCGGTCGACCGGCGTCGGCGCCGATC
>WJIQ01000172.1 GCA_014730255.1 bacterium
CACGCGAGCGTGCCAGCGCTGCTCATGCACACGGGGGCCACCGTGGGCTACGTGGTGGTGTGCTGGCGGATCCTGGCGTGAGCGCCACGAACGCCATCAGGCGGTCGGGACGATCTCCAGCAGCTCGATGTCGAACACCAGGGTCTGGCCGGCGAGCGGATGGTTGCCGTCGATCACGGCGTTCTCCTCGCCGAGGTCCTTGACCCAGACCTGGATCTCGCCGTGCTCGGTCTGCGCCCGCAGCGGATCGCCCACGTCCACGCCCTCGGGGAGCGCCTCGCGCGGCACCTCGCGCACCATCTCCTCGTGGCGGGGGCCGTAGCCGTCCTCCGGCGCCACCGTCACCGTGATCTCCTGGCCGACCTCCATGCCCTCGACACCGTTGCTGAAGCCGGCGATCAGGCCGTCGCTGCCGACCTCGAACTCCAGCGGCTCGCGCTCGCGGCTCGTATCGAACATCGTGCCGTCGGCCAGCCGTCCGGTGTAGTGGACCTTGACCTGGTCACCCTTCTGTGCCTGCGCCATCTCACTCTCCTGTCGGTAAAACAAAGCGCGGGGCGTGATGTCGATCGCCCCGCGGCTCGGTCCTGCAGGAAACCTAGTCCGCGACCGACGGACCGGCAACCCTCGTTCCGGCGCGATGTGCTAGAATCCCACCGTACGCGATCCCTCATCGCTCGACGACAGGAGCCGCCATGATCCTCCATCTGCGCCTCATCGCGGCCGTTGCCGCCCTCGTGCTCCTGGCCGGAGCGGCGGCCGGCCAGCCGTACGAGACGCCGGGCATCGGCGTCCAGTGGGACCTCGACGCCCTCGTCGCCAACTCCGCCGGCGCGGTCACCGGCGCGGCGGGGCAGTACACGCTGCACCGCACGGTGATCGTCAGCCCGGCCGACGCCATCACCATCGCTCCCGGCAGCGAGATCACCGTGGTGGCCGACCCGGAGGTCGGCCTGGACGTCGCCGGGACCCTGGTCGCCTCGGGCACGGCCGACCAGCGGATCGTGTTCCGCGGCGCCGACCCCACCCCCGGAAGCTGGCGCGGGATCGACGCCCTCTCGGGGGCCGAGCGTCTCTACCTCGAGCACGCCGAGATCGCCCACGCCGTCGACGCGGTCGATGCCTTCGAGGCCGACATCGAGCTCTTCGAGGTCGAGATCCACCACGCCCTGGAGAAGGCCATCGACATCACGGCCGCCGATGGCGTGGTCGTCGGATGCCATCTGCATCACAACCAGCAGCGCACCATCAGCCTGACCCTGTCCGCCTCGCCGACCATCGAGTCGTGCCTGTTCGAGCACAACAACGAGGAGAACGGCTCGCCGTACCCGTACATCAACATCGGCCTGCAGGGGGTCAACTCGCCGATCATCCGCGGCAACACGATCCGCGGCAGCGGCAACTTCATGAGCGGGGGGATCGCCATCTGGAACGCCAGCAACGCCCAGATCGAGTCGAACCTGGTCGAGGGCTGCGGCTACGGAATCCTCTGCTACCAGACCGGCGCCAGCCCCACGATCCACGACAACGTGATCCGCGACAACACGATCCACCCGGACACCGTCAACTGGGGCTTCGGGGTCGCCTGCAACGGCGACAACGCGCCGATCCTCACCGAGAACACCATCTCCGGGCACTGGTACGGGGTGGCCGCCATCAATGGCGGCCGTCCCAACCTCGGCGACCTGGTCAACGACTTCCCCGGCGACGACGGCGGCAACGTCCTCGTGGACAACGGGCTCGGTGGCAGCTGCTACGCGTTCTTCAACAACACGCCGCTCGACCAGATGGCCCAGGGCAACGCCTGGGGCGGCGACACCGCCGACGAGGTCGAGGACTGCATCCAGCACCAGGTCGACGACCCCTCCCTCGGCCTGGTGAACTTCGATGACTGGCTCGCGGTCTCCGCCGGACCGGGGTCGATGGCGCCGGCGGTCATCACCGACGTGGCCGCCCACCCCAACCCCTTCAACCCCCGCGTGCGCATCGCCTACACGCTCGTCCGGGCCACCGAGGTCGCCCTGACGATCCACGACGTGCGTGGACGGCTGGTGCGGACGCTGGGCGGCGAGCGCCAGGCGGCCGGGAGCCACGAACGGACCTGGGACGGCACCGACCGTGCCGGTCGCGCCGTGCCCAGCGGGACGTACCATTACCGGCTGCTCGCGGGCGGCGAGTCGCGGACCGGCAAGCTGGTGCTCGTGCGCTGACCGCCGTGCGAACGGCGCCTGGCCGCGTCGTCGACCGCGTCTTATCGTGAACGCGATACCAGGGCCGGCGTCCGACCCCGCTGGCCCGCGCCTGGAGGGCTCGCGTCCATGATCCGCCACCCTGCGCCCGGCGCGCGGTCGACCATCGCACCGGTCCGCGCCGCCGCGCTCGCCCTGCTCGTCGTGCTGCCCGCGAGCGTGGCCGCCCAGTCCGCCGACGACGACCCGGCCTTCCGGCCGCCCGGCGAGGAGGTGGTCCTCGATCCCGGACCGGTGAGCGTGAACGTCGGCGGCACCGTCCTCGCCCCGGCATGGATCTCCGGCGTCTCGGGGTTCGGGTTCGGCGTCCAGACCCTGGGCGTCTTCCACCTCGGCGAGCCGGGCGCGAACCTCGCCTCCACCCACCGCATGCTGGGTCTCTACACGCTCGCCGGCCGCTGGCGGCTGGAGTCCGACACCGACCTCTACTGGGGCGGCAACACCTGGCATGCGAACCTCGAGCCCCGCTACGACGGCCTGCGCACCGGCTTCTACGGAGTCGGCAACCCGCCGCCCCTGGCCGACGCCGAGGAATACGAGCCGAACGACCTCGGCATGGTTGCGGGCCTCTACCGCCGCCTCTATCGCAATCTGCAGGTGGGCCTGGTCTACGAGCTCGCCTACCACGAGGTGCACGAGTCGGAGGCGGGCGGGCTGATCGAGAGCGATCCGGATCTCATCGGGCAGGACGGCTGGATCTCAGGCGTGGGCCTGGCGCTGGCCTTCGACAGCCGCGACCGGATCTTCTCGCCCCGCCACGGGGTCTACGCCACATACACGGTGACGGGATTCCCCGACCAACTCGGGGGCGAGTACGACTTCACCGAGTACGAGCTCGACCTGCGCACGTACCTGCCGCTGGCCCGGCGCCACGTGCTCGCCCTGCAGGCCTACACCCTGATCAGCCGCGGCGCGACACCGTTCTGGCGGTTGCCCTCGGTCGGTGACCTGCCTCACAGCCGCGCCTACGGCCAGGAGCGGTTCCGCGACAAGACCCTCGGCGGCCTGCAGGTGGAGTGGCGCTGGCAGTGGTCGTCCCGGTTCGGCCTGGAGGTCTTCGCGGGCGGGGTCACGCTCGACGACGACCGGCGCGACCTGCGCCTGGACGAGATGCGCCCCTCGCTGGGCGCGAGCCTGCGCGTGCGACGGCCCATGGGTGACGACGCCGTCCCCATGCGGATCGGCGGCGCCTGGGGCGACGATGGCTGGCGGCTCGTCTTCGGGGTCGGCGACGCGTTCTAGCCCGGGCTAGCCCGGTGTGTCACCGGACCTTCACGAGCCTCCCGGTCACCACGTCCCGGCCCGCTGACAGGCGGAACACGTACACGCCACTGCCCACGCTTCGCCCACGCGCGTCGCGCCCGTCCCACTGCAGCATGCGCGGGCCGGCCGCCGCGGCGTCGAGCGCGACGGTGCGCACGTGCCGGCCGGCGAGATCGAAGACCTCGAGCCGGGCCGCGGCGGCCCGGGCCTGCCGGAAGCGCAGGACCGTCTCGCCGCTGAACGGGCTGAGCGCCGAGATCAGCTCCAGCCCGGGCGTCGTGATCATCTCGCGGACCGGCGAGACGTCGACCAGCTCGGCCACGGCCGCGCCCAGATCCGGCCGCGGCCCGATGAGCTGGGATCCCAGCTCGGGGATGCCCGTCTCGTTCAGCAAGGTCCGCAGCTCGATCGGCGTCAGCGGTGCGCCGAGCGTGGCCTTGGCGATGCCCTGCAGGCAGAGCGCGCTGCCGGTGATCATCGGCGAGGCGCCCGACGTGCCACCGAAGCCGCTGGTGTACATGGTCTCCGGCGTGCCCTCGGAGTAGAGGTCGCCGTATCCGGTGGTGACGATCTCCGATCCCCAGGCGTGCACGTCCATGCGCGAGCCGTGGTTGGTGAACCACTCGGCGACGCGGCCGGACGGCGTCCCGGCTCCGACCATGATGGCGCCGGAATCCCGCAGCCCGCGATCGAAGACCCCGTCCCAGTAGGAGGCGTCGAGGTCCTGCGAACCGTTCGCGCCCGCCTCGACACAGACCACGTCGAGGCTGTAGCTGCTGGTCCAGATCACGTCGTAGTTCACCTGGAGCCACTCCATGGGCGTCGCGTCGCGCCCGGGCGGGTACATCTGCAGCTCGATCAGCCAGACGTCGCCCGGGTCGAGGGCCTCGGCCGCCTCGAGGAAGTAATGGGGCACGTCGGGCCACTCGTCGACGGTGATGCCGACCGTGCCCCAGCGGGTGTCCGGTGCGAAGCCGGTCACGCCATAGCCGTTGTCGCGGCCGACCACCTCGCCCATGACGGCCGTGCCGTGATCGATGTAGCCGGGGTCGCCGATGCCGCCCTGGTAGAACTGCTTGAACGGATCGAAGTCCTCGTGCGTCCAGGTCCAGCCCAGCTCGACGTCGATGTACTTCATGCCCGCGCCACGGCCGCCCTCGAACGCCCAGGCGGCCGGAGCGTCCAGGCCGACCGGAGGATCGTAGAGGTAGTCCTGCATGTCGGTGAAGTCGGGCGTGCGCTGGTCGGGATCCGCGGGCACGGGCACCGCCTGCGGCTCGTGGATCGCCGCGACGTCGCAGACCGGCGCGGGGTGGGCGATCTCGACCTCGGGCCGCGCGTTCAGGGCGTTGATGGTCGCTGCCAGGCGAACGCGGTCCCCATCCAGCTCCACGTCGAACCACAGCGACAGGTCCGGCCCCGTCACCCCGCTCGCCCGCTCGCCGCGGTCCTTCCAGGCGCGGAACTTCGCGCGGTCGCCCGGGAAGGTCCGGCGGAGCGTGCGCGCGTCGGTCACCAGCTCGTTGACGGCCGCGAGATCGGTCCGATCGGCCGCGAGGAAACGCCCATCGGCGAGGGTCACGTCCGACCCCTCGACGAACTTCACGTGGACCCAGGCGGGATCGAAGCGATCCAGGTCGCCCGCCGACCAGTCGTGGACCGGTCCGACCGGCCGGGTGGAGATGTCGAGCGCGGCCGCCGGGCCGAGCAGGGAGACGACGATGGCGAGGGCCAGGATCGTACGCATGCGAGCCTCCGCGATGGGGGATCGGGGTTCCTCGGAAGGGCTGATTATATCACACGAAGACGCATGAGGCCGCATGATGGCGCACGATATTTTCGAAAATCCAGGTTCATGCGGGCGGTCCGCGCGTCCGTCGCGGTCCGCGCCGTCCCGAACGATCTCCGAACAGCTACGGCGAGCTGGCCTCCGGATCGGAGAGCTCGGGATCGGCCGGCACCCCCGAGGGCACGAGCATGTAGGCCGCCGGCACCACCACCAGCGTCAGCAACGTCGAGAGCAGCAGGCCGCCGGCCACGGTGATCGCCAGGGGCGCGCGCAGCTCGCTGCCCTGACCGAAGCCGATCGCCATGGGCAGCAGACCGAGCACCGTCGTCGCCGTCGTCATCAGGATCGGACGCAGCCGCGCGTGCCCGGCGCGCAGGACCGCCTCGTGCTTGGCGAGCCCGGAGCGGCGGTACCGGTTGACCGTATCGATCAGGACGATCGCGTTGTTGACGACGATGCCCACGAGCATCACCGCGCCGATGAGCACGATCACCGTCACGGTCGTGCCAGTGGCCATCAGCGCCAGGACCACGCCGACCAGCGCGAGCGGGATGGTGAACAGCACGATGAACGGGTGCACGAAGCTCTCGAAGGTCGCGGCCATCACCAGGTAGACCAGGAAGACCGCCAGGAGCATGGCGAAGCGCAGGCTCTGGAAGCTGACGTCCAGCTCGTCGCTCTGCCCGCCCAGCTCGGCGATCACGCCCGCGGGCGGAGGCACGTCGGCCAGCACCCGTTCGACGTCGGCGATGGCCGCGCCGAGGCTGCGGTCGGCCAGCCCGGCGGAGATCACCGCGGCCCGCTGCTGCTGCAGCCGGTGGACCTCGGCCGGGCCGCGGTCGATGCGCACGTCGGCCACGCTCACCAGGCGCAGCGGCTCGCCCTCCGGACCGGGCACGACCAGCGAACGCACGTCGGCCAGGCTCCGACGGTCGGCCTCGCGGTTGCGCACCCGGATGTCGATCTGGCGATCCTGCTCCCGGAACCGTGTCGGCACCGCGCCCTGCACCCGGTCCTGCAGCACCTGCGACAGCGTCGCCATGTCCAGGCCCAGCGCCGCGAGCCGCTCACGGTCGAAGACCACCTGCAGCTCGGGGTTGCCCGCCTCGAGGCTGCTGCGCACGTCCACCAGACCGGGCACGGCCTCGAGCTCGCGCGCGAGGGTCAGCGAGTAGTCGCGCAGCAGGTCGAGGTCCTCGCCGAAGAGCTGCACCTCGACCGGCGTCTCGAGCGTGAAGTAGGCCGGTCGGCCGAAGCGGGTCTCGAGCTCGGGGATGCGCGCGAAGTCCTCGCGCAGACGCTCGGCCACGCGCAGCTCGAGGGCCTCGTCGGTGCGGTCGGCGAGCACGACGTTGAGCTGGCCCAGGTTCTCCGCGCGCGTGTTGACGGTCACGCCGCCGGCCGCCGACCGGCTGCCCACGGTGGCGTAGTGCAGGTCGATGGCGTCGACCTCGTCGGCCGCGGCCTCCATGCGCTGCACCACGCGGTCGGTGGCAGCGAGGCTGGTCCCCTCGGGCATCTCGACCACGAAGAAGAACTCGCCCTCGCTCAGCTCGGGGATCAGCTCGACGCCCAGGCGCCTGGCGCCCAGCAGGCTCGCCACGAGCAGCGTGAAGGCCACCAGGAGCGTGACTGCGCGCCGGGCGGTCGCCCCCGCCAGTAGGCGGTCGTACAGGCGGCTGAAGCGGCCGAGGGTGAACATGGCCTCGCGGGACTCGGCCCGCGTGGCGAGGTCGTCCGCCGAGGTGGCGGCGGCCTGGCCGCGCGTCGATCCGCCGCCGAGCGCGCTCAGCATCGGGATCAGGGAGACGGCGACCACCAGCGAGGCCAGCAGGGAGACGGTCACCGTCAGCGCCTGATCGCGGAAGAGCTGGCCGGCGATGCCCTCGACGAAGACGATGGGCAGGAAGACCGCGACCGTGGTGAGCGTGCTGGCGGTGACCGCGGCGCCCACCTCGCTCGCCCCCTCGACCGCCGCGCGCGCCAGCCTCGTGCCCTGTTGCCGCCGGCGCGCGATGGCCTCGAGCACGACGATCGAGTTGTCCACGAGCATGCCGATGCCGAGGGTCAGGCCGCCGAGCGACATCAGGTTCAGCGAGACGTCGAGCTCGTACAGAGCGATGAAGGTGGCGATCACCGAGAGGGGGATCGAGAGGGCGATGATCAGGGTCGAGCGTGCGTGGCGCAGGAAGGCGAAGAGGACGATCACCGCGAGCACGCCACCGATGAGCGCGGCGTCGCGGACCTCGCGCAGCGCCTGGGCGATGAAGACCGACTGGTCGAACAGGACGTCGATCTCCGTGCCCGGCGGGAGCTTGCGGTCGCGCCATTCGGCGAGCCGCGCGTGCAGATCGCGGGCGACGGTCACGGTGTTCGCGTCACCCTCGCGGTAGATGGCGATCTCCACCGACTCGCGACCATTGGTGCGGGTGATCTCCTCGCGTTCGCGGGCGCCACGGACGACCTCGGCCACGTCGCCGACGCGGACCGCGCGGCCCTCGCGCCGGGTGACCACCAGCTTCGCGATCTCCTCGGGCGATTGGTACTCGTTGACCGTGCGGACGAGGAACTGCTGATCGCGCCCGCGGAGCGCGCCGCCCGGCAGGTTCAGGTTCCCCGCGCCGACCACGTCGCGCACCATCTGGAGCGGGACGTCGAGGGCAGCGAGCCGCTCCTGGTCCACCGAGACCTGGATCTCCTCCTCGAGCCCGCCCTTGACCTGGGCCGAGGCGATGCCGGGCACGGTCTCCAGGTCGGGCTTGAGGCGTCGATCGGCGATCCGGCGCAGGATCGTCAGGTCCTCCTCGCCGGAGAACGCGAGGCGCACGATGGGATCGAGGCTCGGATCGTAGCGTAGCACCAGGGGATCGAGCGTCCCCTCGGGCAGGATCAGGCGGTCGAGCTTCTCGCGCAGCTCGAGCGAGAGCATGCCCATGTCGCTGCCCCAGGCGAACTCCAGCGTGACCTCGGAGATCCCGGCGCGGCTGACCGAGTGGATCGTGTCCAGGCCCCGCAGGACGCCCACTGCCTCCTCGATGGGGCGGGTGACGAGGTTCTCGACCTCCTGGGGCGCGGTGTCGGGGAACTCGGTCTGGATCACCAGCGATGGGTAGCTGATGTCGGGCAGCAATTCCAGCGGCAACCGCTGCAGCGCCACCCATCCGAAGGCGACGACCGCGATGGCCGCCATGATCACCGTCACCGGACGGCGCACCGACAGACCGATGATGCCCCGCATCAGGTGGTCCCTGCCGCGCGTCCGGCGTCGTCGGTCCCGGCGCTCCCGGCACCCGGTCCCTCGAGCACCCTGAGGGGCTGGCCCGGCGCGAGCGACCGCTGCCCCTTGACCACCACGTGCTCGCCCGGCTCGCCGCCGGACAGCAGCTGGGCGTGGTCGTCGTCGGTGAATCCGACCTCGACCAGCCGGCGCGTGGCCACGGGCCCGGCGCCGTCCTCGCCCGGCGTGGCGACGTAGATGAACGACTCGCCCTTCTCGGTGACCACCGCCGTGCGCGGCACCAGCACGGCCCGGTCGCGCATCTCGGTCACGATGCGCACCTCGGCGAAGTCGCCCGGCCGCGTGCCGACCGGATACTCGGGCAACTCGACGGTCACCTTGATCGTGCCGCTGGTCGCGTCGATGATCGGGCTGATGAGGGTGATGGTGCCGATCAGGACGGTGCCGTCGCTGTCGAGCACCAGCTCGACGCTCTGGTCGATCGCGAGCTCGCGGAACTGACGGCTGGGAACGTGCACGCGCGCACGCAGGGGCGTGACGTCGGCCAGCTCGAAGAGGGCCTGCCCCACGGTCAGCGTCTGGCCGACGTCGACCAGTCGCCGGGTGACCACGCCGTCGAAGGGCGCCGCGACCCGGGTGTACTCCACGTCCAGCCGGGCCAGGCCCTCCGTCGCCGCCGCGTCGTCGTAGGCCGCGCGGGCGACCTCCAGCTCCTCGGCGCTGGCCAGGTCCTCGGCGTGCATCTGTTCCAGCCGTTCGTACGCCGAGCGGAGCTGCGCGGTCTGCGCCGCGGCCTGCTCGAGGCGATACGTGAGGGCCGGGTTGTCGATCACCAGCAGGGTCTGACCGGCGGTGACCCGGTCGCCCTCCTCGGCCAGCAGCTCGCCCACGAGCCCCTCGACCCGCGCGGCGACCTCGACCGTCTTCTCGGCCTCGAGGCTCGCGGTCGCACGGTAGTAGCTGGCGATGGGGCCCCGGGAGATCTCGGCCAGCGCCACCGGCGCCGGGGGTAGATCCGGCCGCCCGCCGGGGCCGCGGCCGGCTCCGGGGCCGCCCGCCTTGCCACCGGCCGTCTGCGCATCTTCCCCGCAACCGGCCGCCAGGAGGCCGGCGAGCAGGAAGGTCAGGGCGACCAGCGGGCGAGCGATCCGCGTGTGACGGTGGAACATCGATGAATCCTCGATCCAGGGTTCGAAACGCGCCGGGCGAACGAGAGCCGACGCCGACCACAGAATATCGTCGCAACGATCGCGTTCGCAAAGTCGGGAAGGTCGCGCAGATCCGACCCTTCACGCGTGGCCGGGCCTGCGTTACGATCCGGTCCACCCCGTTCGACCCCGACCAGGAGGCCCACGATGCGCCACGCCCTGATGCTCCTCGTCCCGATCGCCATCCTCGCCTCGAACCCGGCCGTCGCCGACGAGACCGGCACCGAGGATCTCGCCGAGCAGATCGCCGGGTTGCAGCGCACGATCGAGGGCCGGCGCCATACGCTCGACATCCTGCACAAGAAGATCGACGATGTCCTGTGGTTCGAGCGCGTGGGCGACGTGGCCGAGATCGACAAGGTCCGCCTCTGGGGCCCGCCCCGCTGGAAGGAGGAGAGCCCGACCGCCATCGGCGCGGGCCAGCCGCTGAAGTTCTGGGCCTACATCTTCGTCCCCCGCGACCTCGACCGTTCGGGCGAGGTCCCGCTCCTGGTCTTTCCCCACGGTGGCGTGCACGGCGATTTCACGACCTACTACACGCACATCGTGCGCGAGATGCTCGCCCAGGGGTACGTGATCGTCGCGCCGGAGTACCGCGGCTCGACCGGCTACGGCCGCCGGGTCTACGAGAACATCGACTACGGCGGTCTCGAGACCGAGGATGCCCACGCCTGCCGCCGGTACATGCTGGAGAACTACCCGTACATCGACGAGGACCGCGTCGGCATGGTCGGCTGGTCTCACGGCGGCCTGATCTCGCTGATGAACTGCTTCCGCCATCCCGACGACTACGCCTGCCTGTACGCGGGCGTGCCGGTGAGCGACCTCATCGCCCGGCTCGGCTATCTCGGCGAGGACTACGCGGCGTATTACAGCGCCGACTACCACATCGGCCAGACGGTCGAGGAGAACATCGCCGAGTACCGGCGTCGCTCGCCGGCCTGGAACGCCGAGAAGCTCGAGACCCCGGCCCTGATCTTCACCAACCGGGGCGACGAGGACGTCAACGTGCTCGAGGTCGAGCACCTGATCAAGTCGCTGAAGGCCGCCGACAAGGAGTTCGAGTACGAGATCTTCGACACGGCGGGCGGCCACAGCTTCGACCGGCTGGACACCCGGGAGGCGCAGACGATCCGGCTGCGGATCTACCGCTTCCTCGCCCGTCATCTGGATCCGCCCCGGCCGTTCGATGACGTCGACGCGCTCCACGCGGCGGGCTATCGCGGACATTAACCCGGATCATTCACGAAGGGCCGTCGCGAGGCCGAGGAAAACGGCTGCCAGAACACGACCTCGCAAGGGCTGGCGAGGGAGACGTACCCGATGCGGTACGTTGACCGAGCCAGACCGAGAAGGCGTGTTCTGGCAGCCGTTTGGCCGGCCGCAGCAGGCCCTTCGTGAATGATCCGGGCTAGAGATCGAAACCGATGGCGGCCCCGCCCATGGGCACGAACCCTTCCCCGTTGAGCAGCGGCGTGAACGCCAGGCGCATGAACAGCCCGTTGCCCCCGTGGTAGCGGTAGCCGAGGATCGCCGTGCCGGCGACGTGGCTGTCGGGCTCGTCGTAGAGGAGGTCGTCCGGATCGGGATCGTCGCCGACGCCCACGAACGCCATGCCCGCGCCGATCTCCAGGAAGCTCTCCCGATCGCCGAGCAGGTAGCTGACCGTCGCGGGCGCGACGAGGTACTCCTCGAAGACGGCGAAGGTGCTGCCGGCGCCGATGCGCAGGGCGACGTTCGGCTCGACGCGGTGGTCGAAGTTGACCGAGGCGATGCCACCGGCCCCCATGGCCTCGACGAACAGGGTCGAGCTCTTGACCCAGTACTGCTGGGACACGGCCGGCCGGGCGAGGACCACGACGAGCAGGGCGGCGACGATCACGGGCAACGAACGCATCTCGAATCCTCCGGAAAGCGAATCCTGCGGGGTCGACGCCGCGCAATGTAGCACATGCCTGGCGCGGACGGGACCGAATTCGCCTGGCGCGGCGTCCCCGGCGCCCCCATACTCGGAGCATGCGCTACTCGGTCGACATCGTCGTGATCGATCTCGAGGCCTCCTGTCCGCCGGAGGACGAGGGCAACAACTCGGTCGAGCGCAGCAGCATCATCGAGGTCGGCGCCGTGCGCCTGGATCGGCGCAGCCTCGAGGTGAAGACCGAGTTCAGCGAGCTGGTGCGGCCGGTCGACTACCCGGTCACCCCGTTCATCGCCGAGCTGACGGGCATCACCGCCGAGATGGTCGCCGGCCGGGACGACTTCGCCGCGGTCGGCCGCCGTTTCCTCGACTGGTACGGGCCGCGCAACAAGGCGATCCTGGCCGCCTGGGGCGCCTACTACGACGTTCCGCTGCTGCGCAAGGAGTGCCTCCGGTTCGACCTTCCATTCCGCGAGCACATCGTGGGGGGCGCGTTCGACATCCGCGCCATCGGAGTGGCCTGGCTCGCCAGCCAGGACCTGCGCACCAGCGGCGCCACCCTCGACTCGGTGACGGGCAAGATGGGCCTGGAGGGTCGCTTCACGAGCCACCGCGCGGTCGAGGACGCCCGCGCCACGGCGGCCGTCCTGCAGGTCCACCACCTCGGCCGGGCGCTCCTGGATTGACGATTTCGTAACACGCTTGAATCCGCGCGGCCGGTCTGCGAGATTACTCGCGCGCGCCGGCGACCGCCCACGCCGGATACCCCCACGACCGCCCCCCGCAAGGAGTCCCCCGTGACCGATCCCCGCCAGCTGTTCGCGGCTCAGGAGCCGAACTTCAAGCACTGGGAACTCATCAAGGACGTCACCGACCAGCTCATCGACCTGATGCTCGACACGCGGCAGAGCGGGCATCCCGGCGGCAGCCGCTCCAAGGCGCACATGCTGATCAGCCTGATGCTCTCGGGCGCCATGCGCTGGGACGTGCGGCGTCCGGAGAAGCGCTTCGCCGACCGGTTCGTGCTGGTGGCCGGTCACTGCTCGCCGCTGATCTACGGCGTGCTCGCGGTCTGCCACGAGGCGCTGCGCTGGGCCCACGCGCAGTCCGGCGACGACCGTTATCTCGCGCCCGGCGGCCCCGAGCGCGTGCTCACGTGGGAGGACCTGAAGACCCTGCGCCACCGTCGCGGCCTTCCCGGCCACGTCGAGATGGCGGGCAAGAACCTCTTCTGCAAGTGGAACACCGGACCGAGCGGTCACGGCGCCCCGGCGGCCGTGGGGCAGGCCCTGGCGCTGAAGAAGGCCCGGGCGGCGGGCGTCAAGGTGTTCGCCCTCGAGGGCGAGGGCGGCCACACCGCCGGCTGCTGGCACGAGTCCAAGAACAGCGCCCACGGCCTGGGCCTGGACAATCTGCACGTGATCCTCGACTGGAACGACTTCGGCATCGACCCGCGCCCGTACTCGGCGGTCGTGCCCGGCACGCCGCGCGACTGGTTCGAGCCGTACGGCTTCCACGTGCACGAGGCCGCGGACGGCAGCGACTGGTCCCAGGTGCTCGAGGCCATGTTCGCGATGACCGGCCACGAGGACGACCTGCGGCCGCGCATGATGTTTGGCAAGACGCGCAAGGGCCGCGGCTACCACACGTTCGACGAGGCGAGCCACGGCGCGGCGCACAAGTATCACAGCGAGAAGTACTGGGCGGGCCGGCGCGACTTCGCCGCGAAGTACGGCGTGACCTGGACCGGCGAGGGCGAGCCCGCCCCGTCGACCGAGGCCGAGAAGATCGCCCGGCTCGACGATCACCTCCGGACCGCGGTCGGCGTCCTGCGCGACCACGAGGAGACCATGGGCTACCTCGCCGACCGGCTCGTGGAGCTGGGCGACTCGGTGCCCGAGGAGATCCCGACCTTCGTGATGCCCGGGGCGAGGAGTCCGCTGGACGACCCCGACCTGTTCGACGTCTCGCGCTATCCCGACGACCTCTGGGCCAGGCCGGGCGACAAGAAGCCCAACCGGGCGGGGTTCGCGCGGTGGGGCAGCTGGGTCAACAGCCTCTGCCTCGAGCGCTACGGCCGCCCCCTCTTCCTGGTCACGTCGGCCGACCTCGCCGGCAGCACCAACATCTCCGGCTTCGGCAAGGACTACTCGGACGCGCTGCCCAATACCGGCTGGTACCAGCGGGAGGAGAACCCCGACGGCGTCGTCCTGCCCCAGCCCATCACCGAGTTCACGAACGCCGGCATCGTGGCCGGCTGCGCCTCGGTCAATCTCTCGGCCGACCCCGAGCGCAGTTTCAACGGCTGGTACACCGCCTGCTCGACCTACGGCAGCTTCAGCTACCTGAAGTACGGCCTCATGCGCCTGTACAGCCAGCTCGCCCAGGACTGCGAGCTCCAGGTGGGCAAGGTCCTCTGGGTGGCCGGCCACAGCGGCCCGGAGACGGCCGAGGACAGCCGCACCCACTTCGGCATCTTCGCGCCGGGGGTCACGCAGCTGTTCCCCGACGGCCAGGTGCTCAACCTGGTCCCGTACGAGTACAACGAGGTCCCGCCCATGCTCGCGGCGGCCATGCGGTGCCCGCAGCCCATCGTGGTGCTGCACCTGACCCGCCCGGGCGTGGAGATCCCCGACCGCGAGGCGATGGGCTACGGCTCGCATCTGGACGCCGCCCGCGGCGCCTACATCCTGCGCGACTACCGCGAGGGCGAGCCGCAGCACGGCTGCATCTTCGTGCAGGGCACCATGAGCACGGCGAACCTCCTCGAGGCCCTGCCCGAGGTCGACCGGGCCGGCGTGAACCTGAAGATCGTGGCCGTGCCGAGCCGCGACCTGTTCCTGATGCAGGACCAGGAGTACCAGGACACCGTGGTCAGCAAGGCCGACCGCTTCAACAGCACCTACGTGACCAACACCTCGCGCCGGCTCATGCGCGACTGGGCGCTCAACCCCCTGGCCGACGACTGGGCCCTGTCCAGCGACCGGGACAACCAGTGGCGCGACGGTGGTTCGGTGGACGAGGTCTGCCTCGATGCGCAGATCGATCCGGCGAGCATCGCGCACGGCCTGGTCGAGTTCGGCGAGGCCTACGAGCAGCGCATGCTCACGCTGGGCCACCTGGTCTCCCACGCGAAGGGTGAGAGCCACTAGCGAGGATCAGAACGGCCAGAGCCGGGGCACGAAGATCGACGCGCCGAACCAGACCAGCACGTTGAGCACCATGCCGAGCCGGGTGAAGTCACCGAAGCGGTAGCCCCCCGGCCCGTAGACCAGCAGGTTGGTCTGGTAGCCGATCGGGGTGGCGAAGCACGCCGACGCCCCGAAGCACACGCCGACCACGAACGGACGCGGATCCACACCGAGCGAGGCGGCCGTGGCCAGGGCGATCGGGGCCATGAGGACCGCGGTCGAGTTGTTGGACAGGAAGTGCGAGAGCACGCTGGTCATCACGATCACGCCGGCGAGGACCGCGTGCGGACCGGCCGTCGCGGTCGCGGCCACGAGGCCACTCGCGTAGAGGTCGGCCGCGCCGGTGCGCGCCAGCGCATCGCCGAGGGCGAGGGTGCCGACGATCAGGATCAGCACCGGCAGGTCGAGCGCGTCGTAGGCCTCGCGCGGCTTGAGGCAGCCGCTGAGCAGCATCAGGAACGCCGCGCTCAGGGCGGCGGTCAAGATGTCCAGCCAGCCGAGCGCCGCCGCGGCGACCATCGCCCCGAAGATCACCCCGGCCAGCGGCCCCTTGCGACGGTTCTCGAGGGTGCGCACGACGTCCTCGGCCACCACGAGCCCCGTCTCGGCCCGCAGCCGGGCCAGCTGCCGCGTGCCGCACTGGATGAGCAGGATGTCGCCGACATCGAGGCGCAGGCGGCTGAGCTGCCGTTCGGAGTAGTGGGTCCGGCGCCGCTGCATGCCGATCACGTGCAGGTTGTCCCAGGCCGCCAGGGGCGTGTTCCTCAGACGACGACCGATCATGCGCGACTCGGGCGCGATCACCACCTCGACGATCTGCGCGTTGCGGTCGTAGGGATTCTCCAGGGGCTCGCCGTCGACCGTCGGCAGGGTCACGTCCTTGCCGCCGATCAGATCGACCAGGTCGGTGGCCGTCGCCCCGACGAGCACGAGGTCGTCGGCCTCGAGCGTGCAGTCGTCGGTCTCGGGGTAGAGCACGAGATCGCCCCGCACGACCTCGAAGATCTCGATGTCCTCGGAGCGGCCGCCCAGGGCCTCGGCCACGTCCTGGCCGATCAGCGCACTCTCCTCGGTCACCTGCAGCTCGGAGATGTAGCGCGTGCGCTCGTCCTGGCCGTGGTGGTAGATGGGCGTGTGGGTCTGCGGCAACAGGCGGCGCGAGAGCAGCATCAGCAGCAGTCCGCCGATCAGCGCCAGGGGCACGCCCAGCCGGGCGAGCTCGAACATGCCCAGCGGCGCGAGCCCGGCGCCGACGGCGAGGTCGCTGATGATGATGTTGGTCGAGGTGCCGATCAGCGTGGTGGTTCCGGCGAGGATCGAGATGAACGAGACCGGGATCAGGAACTGGGCCGGCGACAGGCCGAAGCGGCCGCTGACCGCCAGCAGCACCGACAGCAGGAGCACGACCACCGGCGTGTTGTTGACGAAGGCCGAGAGCAGGCCCGCCAGCAGGAGCGCCAGGGCTAGGATGCGACGCGGACGGCCGCCGGTCGAGTGGACGATCAATCGGTTGAGCAGCCCGAGCGAACCGGTGCGGGTCAGGGCCTTGGAGACCACGAAGAGCGCACCGACGGTGAGCGGAGCCGGGTTCGCGAAGCCGGCCACCGCCTGCCGTGGGGTGAGCACGCCGGTGACCATCAGGGCGACCATGATGCCGATGGCCGTCAGGTCGACGGGCAGCTTCTCGCCGGCGAGCAGCGCGATGGCGGCGATCAGGATGATCGTGACCAGGACGATGTCCACGCGGAGCGGCTCCCTCCGTCTCGAGGCGTCGGATCGGGTCGTCCGTTCGCGGTCGAACGCACCGCGGACATGATCCGCTCAACCCGGGAGATCCGCGAGGGGGGAGTCGACTCGTGGCGAGGCTCCGCCGCCCCACCGGCTCGAGGAGGGACCGTGGCGATCGCGACCTCTCACCTCGGCCGATCGGCTACCACGTCACCAGGATGACGGCGCCGGACCTCGTGGTGAAGGGGCCGTGATCGGCGTGCGCCGGGATCAACCGGTACGTCCCCGCCGGGTAGTGGGTGCCCGACGACACGTAGTCGCCCTCGAGCACGTAGTGCTGCTCGACGCCCACGTGCGAGTGCCGGTCCACCTCGAATCCCGGCGGCAGGTTCAGCAGCACGGTGAGCGGCTGCCCGCCCTCGTCGCGCCGCAGGACCTTCCAGCGCGTGCCCTCGGGGTAGCCCGTGGCCGGCTCCCAGGGGCGGTCCAGGGTGTCGATGTTGATCTCGGCCGGAGCCCGCATCTCCTTCATGACCGGTTCCTCCTCGTGTCGGGGGATCGGGGTTCACGGCGCGCGCGGCGCAGGTAGTACGTCTCGCCGCCGTGGTCGACCGCCACCAGGTCACCCGCGGCGAGCAGGGGGTCGACCACCGACCAGTCGGCACCATCACGGGCGAGCAGATCGGCGACGGCGCTCGTCCGCATGGGATGCACGGCGGTGATGCTCAGCAGGTCGGTGGCCGCATCGCCGGTCGCTCCGAACGCGTCGCCCTCGTAGCCGAGCAGCAGTTCGACCCGGTCGAGCGCCGCGGAGAAGACCTGGAAGGCGCGGTTGAGGCGCCCGGCCGGCGGCGGCACGACGTCCGCGCGGGCCGGTGGCCGCGTCGGAACCGAGACGTAGGCCACGTCCGGGCCCAGCTCGGCGAGGAACGCGGCGACCGTACGGAGGGTCTCGTCGTCGTCGTTGAGGCCACGGACCAGCATGGTCTCCGTGCCGAGGGTGCCGTCGTACTGCCGGGCGAACTCGCGCAGCCCGTCCAGGATCTCGTCCAGGACGAGTCCGCCGTGCGGACGGTTGATGCGGCGCCAGGTACGGGCATCGACGGCGTCGACCTTCACGGAGACCCAGTCGGCCGCCCCCAGCTCCGCGCGCACGTCCGGACGCTGGACCAGCGACCCGTTGGTGATGACGGCGATGAGAAGGCCGAGGACGGCGAGCTCGCGGATCTCGCGCCCGAGGTGCACGTCGAGGGTGGGTTCGCCGGTGGGGACGAAGGTGAGGTAGTCGACGGTCTCGCCCAGCTCCCGCAGCTGCCCCACGCGGCCGCTGACCGCCTCGACGACCGCCCACGGCGGGTACAGCGTGGTGCGTTCGGCCTGCATCACGCGCGTGGTCCCGACCTGGCAGTACACGCACCCGTAATCGCAGGTCTTCGCCGGGACGTTGTCGATCCCCAGGCTCCGGCCCAGCCTCCGCGAGGGTACCGGGCCGAACACCGATGGTCCACCTGCTGGACCGGAGGCAGCCATGGCGCGACGACCTTTCGCCGACGTCGTCGTCGGTCGGCGTCGCGAGCCTACCACGGCCCCGGTGCGCTGTCACGACCGTATTGAATAATGATTTTCATGAATGCGGATCCCCGTCCGGCGCCGCATCGCCGCGTCACCTCACGAACAGCCACTCCCCCTGCTCGGGCACGTCCTCGGCCGCCTCCCAACCCGCATCGTGAAAGGCCAGCAGCTTCCCCGGCGACGTCACCCGTTTCTCGAGGACGAAGCGCGCCATCAGCCCCCGCGCCTCCTTGGCGTGCACGGTCACGACCCGCAGCGATCCGTCCTCGCGCCGCTCCTTGAACACCGGCCAGATCACCGGGCCGCGGAGCCGCTTGCGGTCGACGGCCTTGAGGTACTCGCCGGCCGCGAGGTTGATCACCGGCTCGCCGTCGTCCAGGCGCTCGTTCAGCGCGTCGGTGACGCGCGGCTTCCAGAACGCGGTCAAGTTGCGTGCGCTGTCGGGAACGAACTTGCAGCCCATCTCGAGGCGGTAGGCCTCGATGCGGTCGAGGGCGCCCAGCAGGCCGTAGAGGCCGCTGAGGATCAGCAGGTGCTCGCCCGCCCAGCGCCAGGCCGGCGCGCGCAGGCTCGCCGGGTCCAGGTGCTTGAAGACTAGGCCCGTGAACGCCGCGAGCGCCGGTGCGGAGGGCCGGCCGGGCTCGCCCCACTGGCCGAGATCGGCGCGGGTGCCGGCAGCCAGCGCATCGCTGAGGTCCATGACGCGCGACAGCTCGCCCTGATCGAGGTCGCGCAGCTGCGCGACGAGGTCGGCCGCCTCGGCCCGGAACGCGGGTTCGCCGACCGCGATCCCGCGCGGGACCGGCGTGTCGAAGGCCATGGTCTTGGTGGTGTTCAGCAGGACTTTCACGGTCGCTCCTCGGCGGTTGGTCCGGTGCGCGCGCGCCGCTTCTCGTCGTGGATCAGCACGATGTTGCGCACGTAGATGACCGCCCCCATGCTCTGGCCCAGGATGAAGACGGGATCGCGGCGATGGATCGCGTACGAGAGCAGGATCAGCCCGCCCGCCAGGCTCAGGTACCAGAAGGCCTCGGGCACGTGGCTGCGGCGCTTCAGCTCCGACGAGATCCACTGCACGACGAACCGCGAGGCGAAGCACAGCTGGCCGAAGAGGCCCACGCCGAGCCAGATCTTCTCGTGCAACGGCAGGCCGGCCAGGGAATCGAGCATCGCGATCGTCCTTCCTCGCGCTGGACACGGCCGGTGTCCGTGCCATCTTGAGACGCGGGCCGCGACGGTGCGGCCGGCAGCGGGGTTCGTCGCAAGCCTGGAGAATATGCCCATGCCCGAGCGCTTGGCAACTCGCGGGGCGGCCGTCGCCACGCTCACCGCCATCACGCTGCTCTTGATGCTCGTCGGCCTGGACGGGACCGCGTTCCGGGGTCTGTACGACGACGTCGACCGCGCGCTCATCGCCCGCAACATGACCGACAGCGGGGACTGGCTCGTCGCCGACTACCTGGGCGAGCCGCTGCACACCAAGCCGCCGCTGATGTACTGGGTGGCCGGCCTGCTCCACGAGGCGACCGGCCGGCGCGACGAGCTGCCCGCGCGCCTGGCCTCGGTGCTCGGGATGCTCGTGCTCGTGCTCGGCACCGCGCACCTGGGCTGGCGCATGCGCGATCTCGCCACGGGCGTCCGCGCCGGCCTGCTCCTGGTGACGATGCACCTCTTCCTGGCGATGGCGCGCCAGCCGCTCATCGACACGGTCATGCTCGCGGGGCTCGGCGTCGCGCTCGTGGCCCTGGCCGAGCTGCTCGCCGGGCCACCGGGCCGGCGACGCTGGTGGTGGCTCGTGCTCGCGGCCGCCGTCGGCTGGGGCCTGATGGCCAAGGGGCCGGTGATCCTGCCGGTCCTGGCGCTGGTCTTCGGGCCGGTGGTTCTCGGTCGCGACGCCGTCCGCCCCTCGCCGGCGACCCTGGCCGGCATGGTCGGCGTGGTGATGGCGCTGGTCCTGCCCTGGCACGTGGCGATGGTCCTGAACGCGCCCGAGTACCTCGACGTCTGGCGCACGGAGATCCTCGGGCGCGTCTCCGGTAGCGACGCCTACCATGCGTGGACGCAGAAGCCGTGGTGGTTCTATGGGCCGGACCTCGTGAACACGCTGCCGTGGCTCGCCCTCTGGCTCGTGGGGCTCGTGTGGGCCTGGCGACGCCGGCGCGAGGACCGCTGGCGACGCATCCTGCTCTGGTGGGCGGTCGGCGGCCTGGCGTTCTACACCGTCGCCTCGGCGACCAAGCGGAGCTACTACCTGCTGCCCATGTACCCGGCGTTCGCCCTGCTCGCGGCCGACCTCTGGCACGGCCACCTGACGGCATCGGACGCGGCGGGGTTTCCGCGGCGGGCGTTCCGCGTCGCGCGCGCGATCACCGTGGCGATCGTCGTCGCCCTCGCGGTCGCCGTGGTGGCGACCTCGGCCCTGGGTCTGGTGCCGTGGGGCTGGGCCGCCGGCAGCGTGGCCGCGGTGCTCGCAGCGGGATCGTGGTGGTGGCGCGGGCCTGATCGCTGGCGGGGCCTCGACGCCCTGCTGACCGTCGCGGCCGTCGCGCTGATGGCCTATCACGCGGCCGTCGTTCCGCCCCTGCACGCCCACATCTCGGGCAAGCCGTTCTACCTCGAGGCGCGCGAACGGATCGCGGCCGCCCCCGACGCGCCCCTGGCCGTCAGCCGGGTGCACCTGACGATCACCGCCTTCTACCTCGAGACCCAGGACTTCCACCACCTGCAGCCGCAGGAGCTGTCCGGGACGCTGCCCGAGCTCGGCGGCGGCTGGCTCCTCACCCGGCCGGACGTGGCCGAGGGGCTCGACGGCCTCGTGCCCGTGCTGGTCCGCTCGTGGCGATCGCCGTTCGGACGCGACGAGCGCAGCCTCGGCCTCTACCGCATCGGGAACGGGGCTGCGGCCGACCGCGCATCGATGCTACCTTCTCCGCACCGACCGGAGGACGTGACCGATGACCACTGACCGACGCGACCGCGCCATGCGCACCCTGCTCGTCCTCGTGCTGATCCCGCTGGCGGCCAGCCTCGCGGCCGCAGAGCCGGGCACCATCACGTTCGTCGAGACCGTTCCCACGGAGACCGAACTCGACCTGCCCCAGCTGCCCGAGGCGGCCCCGGTCTGGCGGGACCTGGTCGCCACGGCCCGGCACAGCCTCGACATCTTCGCCTTCTACGTCTCGCCCGCCCCCGACGGGGACGGTCGGCTCACCGCGATCCTCGACCTGGTACAGGCGCGCGCCGCCGACGGCCTCGCGGTCCGCCTGCTGTCCGACCGCAGGTTCCACGCGACCTACCCGCGGACGCACGACCGGTTCTCCACCGCGGGGATTCCCGCCCGACTCTTCGATGGCACGTCCGCCTGGGGTGGCGGCGTCCAGCACGCCAAGGGGATGATCGTCGACGGCGAGCGGTTCTTCCTCGGCAGCCAGAACTGGGACTGGCGGGCGCTCGAGCACATCCACGAGCTCGGCGTCGTGGTCGAGCACGCCGGGCTCGCCCGCGACCTCGCCCGCATCTTCGCGGTCGACTGGGCGCTGGCCGGCGGCGAGGATCCGCCCGCGCTGGCGCCCGTCACCCCGCACGCACCGGTGGTGGCGTCCCCCGCGCGCCTCGCGCTGCCCGACGGTCGCGTCTGCGACGCCGTGCTGGCCGCCAGCCCGCCACGGGCCCTGCCCGTCGGCGTGACCTGGGACTGGCCCCTTCTGCGCGACCAGATCGACCGGGCCGAGCGCCGCGTGCGCCTGCAGATGCTCAGCTACAACCCCGGTGATCGCGACGGCGGCTACTGGCACGAGCTGGACGCGGCCCTGCGGCGCGCGGCGGCCCGCGGCTGCGAGGTCCAGATCATCCTCGCCGACTGGGCCAAGCGCGACTACATGCTGCCGCACGTCAAGAGCCTGGCCGTCCTGCCCCGCGTCGAGGTCCGCTTCACCAGCATCCCGGAGTGGTCGGGCGGGTTCATCCCGTTCGCGCGCGTCGACCACGCCAAGTTCGTCACCTGCGACGGCCACGCCCTGTGGCTGGGCACGGCCAATGGCTCACGCGACTACTTCCACCAGTCGCGCAACATCAGCCTCTTCCTGCGCGGCGACGGTTCGACGGCCGCCGCCGACGCCTTCTTCACCATCGGCTGGCACGGCCCGTACGCCGAGACCGTCGATCCGGGCCGGGAGTACACGCCCCCGCGCCGCCAGTGATCCGCCCCCGACCGAGGAGCTCGCATGATCCCGTTCCACGCCGTCCCCGATCGCCTCGAGAAGCACCGCGTCGCCCTGGTCGTGATCGACATCCAGGAGCGGTTCCGCGACATGATCCACGGACAGGACCAGCTCCTGCACGGCACCAGCCGCCTGATCCGCGCCTTCCGCGAGCTGGACATGCCGGTCGTGGTCACCGAGCACTACTCGCGTGGCCTGGGCGTGACGATGCCCGAGATCCGCTCGCACCTGTCGGGCATCCAGCCCATCGAGAAGATCACCTTCTCCTGCGACGGCGACGCCGGCTTCCGCAAGGCCATCGACGGCCTGAACCGCGACCAGATCGTGCTCTGCGGCATCGAGGCCCACGTGTGCGTCTACCAGACCGCGCGCGACCTCATGGACCGCGGCAAGCAGGTGGCCATCGCCGCCGACGCGGTCAGCGGCCGCAACGCCGGCGAGCGCGAGGTGGCCCTGCGGCACATGCAGCGCATCGGCGTGCAGGTGATGAACGTGGAGATGATCCTCTTCGAGATCCTGCGCGAGGCGAAGACGCCCGACTTCAAGGCGATCCAGCCGATCCTCAAGGGCGACTAGCCGTCGGGCGGGGCCCTGGGCCCGCCAGGCGCCTGCCGGGCTAGGGATCGATCACGATGTCGATGCGGCGGTTGCGCGCGCGACCCTCGGCCGTGCTGTTGGGCGCGACGGGACGGTCTGGACCGTGACCGACCACGGCGATCGTACCCTCGGGCAGGTCGAGCCGACGCTCGACACCCCCGGCCACGGTCGCGGCGCGGCGCCGGGAGAGCTCGAGGTTGGACGCCCGGCTCCCGGTGTCGTCGGTGTGGCCCTCGATGCGCACCGTCGCCTCGGGAAAGCGCCCGACGATGTCGGCGATCAGGTTCATCAGGTCGGCCTGCCCCGGCGCGAGGTGCGCCTCGCCGACCTGGAACTCGAGCCCCGGCACCTGCACGACGATCCGGCCCGCGGCCGTCACCAGGACCTCGCCCGCCTCCTCGCCCAGGTCGGCCCGGATCTGCGCGAGCATCTGCTCGCGCTGCTGGCGGCGCGTCAGCGCGCTCTCGGCCGCGGAGCGGTCGGCCTCCGCGACGCCGGCGCGCAGCTCGGTCTCCCAGAGCTTCTTGCGGAGCGCGCTCAGCTCGACCCGCAGCTGGGTGATGATCGAGTCCTGCGCCGCCACCTGGCCGCCGACCATCTCCTGCAGCCGCCGGTTGGCCACGCGCAGGCTGTCCAGCTCGACCTGCCGCTCGAGCCGCTGGCGCTCCAGCAGCACGAGCAGGCGATCGGCAGCCCGGTCGCCGGTCAGCGCGGGGTCGAGCTCGATGTCGGTCAACCGGGCGATCCGGTCCAGCGCCCGGTCGTACCGCTGCAGCAGCTCGGCCAGGGGCTGGCGGGCCTCCTCGACCTCCCGCAGGAACGACGCGCGCGCGACGAGACGGCGTCCCTCGGCCTCGAGGTCGGCGATCTCCGCCGCCGTCGGCGGCACCTCCTCGGCATCGTCCAGACGCTTGTCGAAGGCGTTCCAGGCCGCCGGGAGGTTGCCCCGGGCGTCGAGCTTGCGCGCCCGCTCGTGGTACATGCGGACGGTCGCCAGGGGATCGGCCGGCTCGGCCTCCGTGGCCGCGTCCTGCGCGTCGTCCTGCGCCAGGATCGGTGCCACCCAGCCTGCGACCAGCAGCACGATCAACCAGCCCTGCACGATCCGGCGCGTCCACAATCTCATGACCGTTCATCCTTCGAGGTCTGGAGCGTCCGCTCGGCCTGGCGCTCGTTCCGCCGCCGGTCCGCCAGCGCCACCGTGGCGTCGACGACCCCGGAGACCATGATCCCATCGAGGCAGTTGTAGAGCAGGCAATGCTCGAACAGGCAGTAGCGCCTGGCCGGGCAGTCCACCGGCGGCATGAGCGTCTCGACCCAGCGGCCTCGCGCGCCCCACCGCCGGGGGCTCATCGTCGGGGCCGGCGGGTAGAGACCGATCGCCGCCAGATCCAGCGCCGCCGCCAGGTGCAACGGACCGGTGCTCGGCGCCAGCATGACGTCCCCGGCCGCCAGCACCCCCAGAAAGTCGCGCAGCGGGTAGCGTTCGGCAACCACGGAGACCTGGGGCTCGAGCGACGACGCCATCTGATCGATGACCAGCCGATCATGGTGGCTGCCGGTGACGAACACGCGCCATCCCCTGCGACGGCTCAGCGCATTAGCGACCGCGGCGAAGCGATCCGGCGGCCAGTCCAGCGCCGACCCTCCCGATCCGGGATGCACGAACGCGACGGTCTCCGCGTCGTCGGCCTCCTCCTGCCGGAACCTCGCGGCCAGTTCGTCCTGGGCCGGGCCGAGGTGCACCCGCGGCGTCGGGACCGGCCCGCGCGCACCACGGCCAGCCAGGCGACGCATCAGGTCGACGTTGAGGTCGGCCTCGTGGCGGGCCACCCGCGACCGGCGCTGGAACGTGCCCCGGTTCAGATACAGCAGGCTCGATGGCTTCGACAGCGGGCCGAAGCGCCGACGGATGCCCGCCTCGCGTAGCAACCGGGCCAGCGACGCCTGGTACTGCAGCAGCACGGCGCCGTCGTAGCGCTCGGCCGCCAGCTGGGGTCGGCGCTGATCGGTGAGGGTCAGATCCCAGGTGTAGAAGGCGTCGACGGCAGGGTCGTGTTCGACGAGCGCCGCGGCCGCCGGCGAGACGAGCGCGTGGATCTCCCAGTCCGGCCGGACCCGGCGCAGCCAGGCGATCGCCGGCAGCGAGAGCACGAGATCGCCCAGGCGGTCACAGCGTGCCACGAGGACCTTCATGATCGCCCGAGCCGCCAGAGCTTGACGTACTTGCTCAGCACGTAGAACGACGAGGCCTGGCAGAGCACCGTCCCCGCCCAGCCGTCGAGGACACCGCCCTGCAGGAGCCACATGCGCCAGAACGCCGCCTGGCTACGCACGACGGCCGCGGCCAGGCTCCCGCGCCGACCCTCGGCGTGCAGGTCGGCCGCCGCGGCGGTGGTGTAGCGGTCGAGCTTGGCGATGTACTGCTCCATGGATTCGTACGGGTAGTGGTGCAGCAGGCCCGGCAGGCGGGCGACCTCGCCCTGGACCCGCACCGACTCGTGCACCGGCCTGTCGTCGAAGCCGCCCCGCTCGCGATCGAACAGGCGGACCACGCGGTCCGGGTACCAGCCGCAGTGGCGCACCCAGTGGCCGAGGAACCGGCTCAGGCGGTTCACGGAGTAGGCCGCCGGTCCGGGCGCCGCCTCCAGGTCGGTGATGGCCGCGGCCAGCTCGGTGGTGACCACCTCGTCGGTGTCGATGCTCAGGACCCAGCGCTCGGTGCAGAGGTCGACCGCCCGCTGCTTGGTGGGGCCGAAGCCGAGCCACTCGGTCTGCTCCAGCCGGGCTCCGTGCCGTGCGCACACCGCCGCGGTCTCGTCGGTGCTGCCCTGGTCGAGCACCACGATCTCGGCGCAGAAGCCGAGCGAGCCGAGGCAGCGGTCGAGCGCGGCGGCCTGCTGCCGGGTGATGATGGCCGCGGACACCCTCACGACCCGGCCCCCTCGCGGAAATCGAGCAGGACCTTGCCGACGTTGGCGCGGCGCTCCAGCCGCGACTGCGCCTCACCGGCCTGGTCGGCGGGGTAGATGCGATCGATGCGCGGGGCGATCCGACCCTCGGCGAGCCAGCTCAGGAGCTGCTGCATCCAGCCGGCGAACCGGTCGCGCTCTCCCCACAGGCGGCCCAGGTTCACGCCGCCGACCGATCGGTTGTCGTTCATCAGGCGCACGGGGTTGAGCTGCAGCCAGGGCACGCGGGCGAGCGTCCGCAGCGCCCCGAGGGTGCCGCCACCGCCCTCGGCCGCGCTCGAGAACCCGTGCAGGACGAGCCGCCCGCCGGGCGCCAGGCTCCGGTAGCTCTCCATGATCCAGCGGCCGTGCCGCGGCTCGAGGGCGATGTCGCATCCGCGCCCGCCGGTGGCCGCGCGCACCTGGTCGGCGAACCGGCGCTGCCGGCTGTCGACGACCAGGAGGCAGCCCTGCTCCCGCAGCAGATCGTGCTTGCCCGGCGACCCGGAGGCCACGACCTCGCCGCCGGCCAGCCGCACGAGCTGGCTCGCCGCCTGTCCCACCCCGCCGGCGGCCGAGTGCACGAGCACGTGATCGCCCGGCTGGACCCGCGTCAGGATCCACAGCATGAGGTAGGCGGTCAGGTAATTGACCGGCAGCGCCGCGGCCGCCTCGAGCGAGACCCCGTCCGGCAGTGGGTACGCCTGGATCGCCGGCACGCAGACCTCGTCGCGATACCCGCCGAAGTCGCAGACCGCGGCCACGCGTTCGCCGATCCGCGCGTCCGGCACGCCGTCGCCGACGGCGTCGATGGTGCCGGAGACCTCGTAGCCGACCACGGCCGGCAGGTCCGGTCCGTCGGGGTACAGGCCGAGACGGACCATGACGTCGGCGAAGTTCACACCGGCCAGGGCCGTACGGATGCGGACCTCGCCCGCGTCCGGCACCGGCGTCGCCGCCGCGCGCACGCTGAGCACGTCCGGCCCCCCGCGACCGGTGGTGACGACTTCTCTCATGGACTCAACCACAGCATTTCTTGAACTTCCGCCCGCTCCCGCAGGGGCAAGGGTCGTTGCGCCCGACCTTGGGCGCCTCGCGGACGAACGGCTTCGGCCGGACCGGCTCGCCCTCGGTGAAGTACCACGCCCCGTCATGGCGTGCGAAGCTCGCCAGCTCGTGATGCCGGCGATGCTCGTCGTCGTACGTGTACTCGCAGGCGAACTCGACGGTTCCGGTCGCGTCGCCCTCGTCGCCCCCATCGGTGGCGAGGATCTCGAGCCCATGCCACTCGCTGTTCTCGGCCCACTCGCGCACCGAGTCGGCATCGTGCTCGTCGCGGAAGTCCGGATGCAGCGACGCGAGCAGGAAATCGACGGATGCCTCGGTGTAGGCCGTGTAACGCGCGCGCATGAGCGCCTCGGCCGTCGGCGCCGCCACGTCGCCGGCGATGATCGGCCCGCAGCAGTCGGTCAGGCCGCGGCCCGAACCACAGGGACAGTTCATGTCGCTCCTCGTCGGATGGGCGGCCGGGTCGGCCGCCGGATGGATGCCCGAAGGATAGGCGGCGGTCGCGGCCGGTTCAACCACGGGTCACGGTCGTCGTCCCGGACAGCACGGAGCGACGCCCGGAGCCGTGCGGCCCCGGGCGCACCCTGGACGGTTCGAGGACGTCGCTAGCGCGTGAAGAGTCCAGCGAACGGATTCGGGATCTCGTCGAGGGGACTGTCGTCGCGCTGGTACATCACCGTCGCGTCGACGTAATCCTCGATCGTACCCGACCGCTCCGCTTCCTCGATGAACGCGAAGTCTTCGTCACCCACCGGACCGAAGATCTGCTCGGAGACGTACCAGGGATCGATCTCGTCCCAGCCCGAGGTGTCGGTGTACTGGTGGTAGCGCAGGCCGAACTCGGAGTCCTTGTCGCCGCTGCCCTGCACGCAGCCGAACAGCTGGAACTCGGGCGACTCGGAGTACCAGCCCATGTTGTAGGTGAACTCCATGTCCGCGTTGCCGGTCAGGTGATAGACCCAGTTGCAGCGATCCTCGTCGCCGGGGCCGTCGGGCTTGAAGTAGGCGCCGGCGATCTCGATCTCATCGGTCAGCGTGTCCTTGACGGCGTAGAAGAGCTGGCTGCCATCAGGCTGGCCGTCGTCGTCGTAGCCGACCGACCAGTAGTACACGACCTCGGTCTGCCCACCGGTGGTGAAGCCGAAATACGGCGACTCGAAGCCCTCGCCACCGTCGTACTGGATGCTGACCTGCATCACGTAATCGACGGCGACCTCGGTCCTGCCGAAGACGGTCTGGCACACGGCCGGCACCGCGATGGGCGTGGTCGGCTCGGCGAGGTTGAAGGTCAGCGTGCCGTCGCCGAACTCGCCGCCCTGGAAGTCGATCGGACCGTCGGGCAGCTCGCCGTGCTCGGCCTCGTACTCGGAGACCTGCTGCACGAATTCCTCGATCTGCATCATGGTGATGTCGTGCTCGTCGATGTTCCGGTGGATCGACATGGACTCCTCGTCACTGAACACCTTGCCCAGGATGGGGAACTCGCCGTCGTGCCAGAGGCTGTCCGCCGCTGACTTGGTCCGGCTGTAGACCGGCGGCAATACGCGCCGGGCATCGTCACTGAAGTCGTTGAAGGCCACGCCGGCGAACGTCCCGTCGCCGGGGACGGTCGGTCCGGTGGGATCGCTCGGATCATCTCCGCCGCCGTCGTCGCTGCTGCAGGCGACGAACGTGAGCATCGCCAGTGTCATCAGCACCAGGATCATCCAGTTCCGCTTCATGATATGCCTCACCCCAGGGTTCGGTGATCGGTCCGGCGCGGAACGGCTCCGCGCCACGATTCGGTCCCATGGGGCAAACGGCGTACCATCCGCCAGTAGCGCGGGCACGTCAGGATGGTCTCCCCCGGTAGGCGCAGCATTGATCAGGATTTTTTTGAAATCGACGCCGGCCTGCTGGGCGCAGCGGTCGACCGGGGGGGGGCCGTGGGCTCCAGACCGGGGATCTTCTCGACCGGCGACGGGAAGAAACTGACCGGTGGCGCGGCGCTTCAGCGGAGTTCGACGTGGTCGATCTCGACGAACACCGAGTCCACGGGCTGGACCGCGTAGAACTTGAGCGTGATGACGCGCGACGCGTCGAACGCCCGGGAGACCTGGCGCGGCGTCAAGGAATCGAACGGGACGTCGCACGAGGTCCGGTCGGCGCCGAACGCGAACTGCTGGACGAAATACCCGCCGTCCTCGAGAAAATCCGCGTCCTCGAGGCGCAGCCCGAGCACGACCGAGTCGGCATCGGCCATGCGGCCCCGTCCCGTCACCTGCAGGCTCGCGTACCCGCTCCAGTCGACCGGCAATGTCGTCGTGGCCACCCCGGGAAAGCTCCCGGATCCGGCGGCCCGGAATCCCAGGACCCCATCGTGGCGATCGCCGCGAGACGGTTCCGGGCGGTCGTCGATCGTCGCGCCGAAGAACGGGCTCCAGCGCTCGACGCCGGGAGGCGACTCGAAGTCGTAGATCACCGGAAGACGTTCGAGCAGGGCGTTCCGGGTGCGGTATGCGTCCGGCAGATCCCGCGATGCGACCAGGGCGACGGCGATCGCGCCGACCAGCAGGAGGACGCCGGCCGGCCGTCGGCCTCGCGCGACGAGGATGATCCCGGATCCGAGGGCGATCCCGACGATGTCGTGGCCCACGTCCTGCCAGGACGGCGAACGGCCGACCCAGGCCTGGACCAGCTCGCTGGCACCCGCCAGCGCGAGCGCGCCCACCACCGCCGTCAGCAACGCACGCCGCTCGCCGGCGAGCGCGGCCAGCGCCAGGACCACCGCCGCGAAGATGGCCGTGTGCAGGCGGTCCCCCAGCGGTCCCCAGAAGACGTCGAATCGGAGCCGGGCATCGATGGGCACGACGAGCAGGATCAGGACTCCCGCCAGTGCTGCGATCGCCGCGAGACGAACGGCTGCTCGTGATCCCGATGTCTCGGTCATGACGTGACTCCCTGGCCCCGATGCGCCGACGGGCCGCTCCGGCGAGCGGCCCGTCGCGAGTCGACCCGTTCCGCGCCTAGTCCTTCGCCGCGCGCCGCGCGCCCCGGAACAGGTAGTAGCCCAGCAGGCAGAACATGACCAGGGTCAGCACCGCCGAGACGGGGTTCTGCTCCCAGGCATGCGTGCCGATGGCGTGCGGGACGCTCCAGCTCGCCTCGCCCGAGGTCTCGGCGCCGACGAAGCGGATGGCCGAGGCGATCACGCCCATGATCGCGCCGCCGGCCACGAAACCGCTGGCCATCAGCGTGCCGCGCTCCTTGCGCCGGGTCTGGGCCTCGGCGCTGCCGCCCTGGGAGACGAAGTGCGCGATCAGGCCACCGGCGAGGACCGGCGTGTTGACCGACAGCGGCAGGTACATGCCGAGGGCGAAGGCCAGCGCCGGCAGCTTGGTCCACTCGAGGATCAGGGCCATGAACACGCCGGCCATGTACAGCAGCCAGGGCGCGCCCGTGTCGGCCATCAGCGGCTCGATCAGGGCGGCCATGGCGTTGGCCTGCGGCGCGGGCAGGGCATCGTCGCCGGTGAAGCCGGGGGTCTTGGCGAGCATCATGATGACCGCCGTGACCGAGACGGCCGCCACGATGGTGCCCAGGAACTTCCACTTCTGCTGCACCGCCGGCGTGGTGCCGAGCCAGTAGCCGATCTTCAGGTCGCTGATGAACCCGCCGCTCATCGAGAGCGAGGTGCAGACCACGCCGCCGATCAACAGCGCCGAGACCATGCCGTCCGGTCCGCCGAGGCCGGCGGCCTTGAGGATGACCGAGCTGATGATCAGGGTCATCAGCGTCATGCCGGAGACCGGGTTGGCGCCCACGATGGCGATGGCGCGCGCGGCCACGGTGGTGAACAGGAAGGCGATGCCGCCGACGATGGCCAGGCCCACGAGCGACTGCATGAAGTTCACGTTGGGCACCAGGAACCAGAAGAAGGCGAAGCACGCCGCCAGCGTGAAGATCAGCGCGCCGGTGACCAGGTTCATGGGCAGGTCGCGCTGGGTGCGCTCGACGTCCTGCGGGTTGCTGGTCTTGGCCGCCCCGCCGCCGGTGGCGAGCTTGACGGCCCCGACGATGATGCTGCGGCTCTTCCAGACGCCGATCAGGCCGGCCATGGCGATCGCGCCGATGCCCACCGGGCGGACGAAGTTGTAGAAGATGTCGCCGGTGTCCATGCCGGCCAGGGCGGGCAGCTGGTAGGTCGTGCCCTGGATCTCGACGCCCTTGCCCAGCAGTCCGATCATCGGCGTCATCACGTACCAGCTCAGGAACGAGCCGCAGGCGATGATCAGCGCGTAGCGCAGGCCGATGATGTAGCCGAGGCCGACGATGGCCGCCTCGGTCATCAGGTGGAACTCCAGGCGCACGTTCTCGCTCAGGCGACGACCCCAGTCGAACGCCGTGGTCGAGAAGACCTCGCGCCAGAAGCCGAGGGTCTGCGAGAGGAGCTGGTAGGCGGCGGCCACCATGCCGCTCTTGAGCAGCACCGACGCCTGGTCGCCGCCCGCCTCGCCGGCCATCAGCACCTCGGTCGACGCCGTGGCCTCGGGGAACGGGAACTCGCCGTGCATGTCCTTGACGAAGTAGCGGCGGAACGGGATCAGGAACAGGATGCCCAGGAAGCCGCCCAGCAGCGAGGCCAGCATCATCTGCAGGAAGTTGGTCTTCTCCGCGAGGCCGAGGATGTAGATGCCCGGCAGGGTGAAGATCGCGCCGGCGACGACCACGCCGGACGCGGCGCCGATGGACTGGATCATCACGTTCTGCTGCAGCGCGTTCTTCTTCTTCGCGCTCAGACCGATGGCCATGATGGTGATCGGGATGGCCGCCTCGAACACCTGGCCGATCTTCAGGCCCAGGTAGGCGCTGGCGGCCGAGAAGAGCGCGGCGAAGAACAGTCCCCAGGCCAGGGAATAGCCCGTCAGCTCGGGCACGATCCTGTCGGCCGGAACCACCGGCTGGTACTCCTCGCCGGGGTTCAGCTTGCGATAGGCATTCTCGGGCAAGCTGTGAGTGCTGCCGGTGACGTCCATGAAGACCTCCGGAGAGCGGTGCAGGCGATGGACGGTGCGCGACCGTCAGGGCCGCGCGCGGACCGGCGAAACGTATCAAACGGATCGTGCGCAAACAAGCGCCAGATGGCGGGTTCCGGGGCGATACCGGGCCTTTTCGACCGGTTTCCCGGTCTGCGAGACGTCGCCGGATGCGCGACGGCCGCCTCGCGGCGGCCGTCTCTGCAGCTCCCGATGGTCCGGCGATCAGCGGCCGCGGACCAGGACGGCGAGATCGTCGACGGCGGTGGTCACGAGCTGGGCCTGGGCGTCCAGCTCGGTCGCGTTGCGGGCGCTCTCGTCGGCGGTGCGGGCGTTGCCCTGGGTCACCTGGTCCATGAGCGTGACGGCGCTGTTGAGCTGGCTGATGCCCTCGTTCTGCTCGGAGCTGGCCCGGGCGATGCTCTCCATGACCCGCCGGACCTCGTCGGTGCGCGTGTCGATGGTCGCCAGATCCTCGGTCACCTTGCGGCTGATGGCCGCGCCCTCGCGTCCCCGCTCGATGGACTGCTGGATGCGCCCCTCGGTATCCTTGGCCGCCTCGGCCGAGCGCTGGGCGAGGTTGCGGACCTCCTCGGCCACGACCGCGAACCCCTTGCCCGCCTCGCCCGCGCGCGCGGCCTCCACCGCCGCGTTCAGCGCCAGCAGGTTGGTCTGGAAGGCGATCTCGTCGATGGTCTGGATGATGGCGGCGATGCTGTCGCTGGCCTCCTGGATGCCGTCCATGGCGCCGTTCATCTGCGTGACGGCCTCGGTCCCGGCGTTGGCCGCGCTACGGGTGGCCTCGGCCAGTTCCCTGGCCGAGCGCGCATGCTCGGCGTTGGCCTCGGTCTGGCTCGCGATCTCCTCGAGGGAGGCGCTGGTCTCCTGCAGGGCGGCGGCCTGCTGGTTCGCCCCCTCGGCCAGCGTGTTGCTGGCCTGCGAGACCGCGGTGCTCGTCGACCGCGCCGACGACGAGGCCGTCGTCAGCCGCTCGATGGCACTGGAGAGCGGCCGCTCGATGTACCGACGGTTCATCCAGGCGAAGCCGCCGAAGATGATCGCGCCGATGATCGCCGAGACGAGCAGCATCTTCTGCATGGTCGACGCGATCACGGGGTCGCCGCTCATGGGCGCCCGCAGCACGAACAGGCCGACCGTCTCGCCCAGCTTCATGTCCTCCATGGGGAAGCCGAGCACGTCGCGGCCATCGCCGGTCGGGCTGGTGGCGGGATCGCCATGGCAGCCCAGGCAGCTCGGCTTGACCGTGACCGGCCGCGCGAGCACCAGCTCGGACCCCTCCCTGGCGAAGTGGACCTCGGCACCGGACTCGATCGCCTCGAAGGCGGGCATGTACGCGTCCGCCCGATCGTTCTCGGGATTGCGGGCCTGGTGGTCCGGAGCGGCGACGATCTCGAACTGGTAGTCCAGCTCGTCGGCCGTCTGCCGGACCGCCTCCCAGGACGCGACGACCGGCACGGTGTGGTAGAGGTCGGTCTCCTCGTACGTTTCCCGCAGGGGCTCGCCGCCGGATTGCCGGCGTGCCTGCGCGATCAGGTGCTC
>WJIQ01000022.1 GCA_014730255.1 bacterium
CTGGGGCACAAGCGAATGGTCGGCCGAGCAGATCCGCCAGGCCTGCATGTTCGCCGGGTCCAACGGGCTCATCCCGCCCACCATGGAGCAGCCTCAGTACAACCTGCTGACGCGCGACCGGGTGGAGGCGGAATACCGGGCTCTGTACGGCGACTATGGCCTGGGGACCACCATCTGGTCGCCGCTGGCCAGCGGCATCCTCACCGGCAAGTACAACGACGGCATCCCCGACGGCAGCCGCCTCGGCCACGAGAAGTACACCTGGCTACAGCGGATCCTCGAGGGCGAGAAGGGCCAGTGGAAGCTCGACGTGGCCCGCGGCCTGGGCGAGATCGCCGGCGAGATGGGATGCACGACGGCGCAGCTCGCGATCGCCTGGTGCCTGAAGAACCCGCAGGTCTCGACCGTGATCACGGGGGCGTCGCGACCCGAGCAGGTGAGCGAGAACATGAAGGCCCTGGACGTCTACCGGCAGCTCGATGACGGGCTGATGGCGCGCATCGACGAGATGGCCGGCAACCGGCCGGCCGAGGAGGCGGACTGGCGAGGGATGTAGACCCCGTCAGATCGCCCGCTCGCGCTCGTGGCCATCGATCGCGTCGGCCGTCGCCGCTGACTCCGGCTCCGGCGGCGGCTCCTGCGCGGCGACCAGGTCGGCCTCGATCTCCTTCTCCCGCCGTGGCGGCGAGTACCGCGCCAGCAGACGGTAGACCACCGGCACCAGCACCAGGGTCAGGAAGGTCGAGAACAGCACGCCGCCGACCACGGCGATGCCCAGCGGCCGTCGCGATTCGGCGCCGGCGCCGAAGCCGATGGCGATGGGCAGGATGCCGAACACGGTCGACAGGCTGGTCATCAGGATCGGCCGCAGGCGGATCACCGCGGCCTCGAGCACGGCCTCGCCGGTCTCCTTGCCGCGGTCGCGCAGCTGGTTGGCAAACTCCACGATCAGGATCGCGTTCTTCGACACCAGGCCGACGAGCATCACCAGACCGATCTGCGAGAAGATGTTGAGGCTCTGGCCCAGGACGTACAGCGAGACGATCGCACCGACCACCGCCAGGGGCACCGAGAGCAGGATCGTCAGGGGATGCACGAAGCTCTCGAACTGTGCGGCCAGCACCAGGAAGATGAACACCACCGCGAGGCCGAACATGAACGTCAGGCTGCCGCTGCTCTGGCGGAACTCGAGCGACTGGCCCGCGAGGTCGGTGCGGACGCCCTCGGGCAGGACCCGTCCGGCGATCGCATCGAGGTCGTCGAGCGCGTCGCCCAGGCTCACGCCCGGGGCGAGGTTCGCCGTGATGGTGGCCGACCGTACGCGGTTGTAGTGGTTCAGCTCCTTCGGCGCGACCGACTCGTCGATGCGCACCACGTTGGCCAGCTGTACCAGGCCGTCGCGCCCGCGCAGGTAGAGGTTGCGGATCACGTCGGGCTCGGCGCGATCACCGGGGCGCACCTGGGTGATGACGTCGTACTTCTTGGTGCCGCGCTTGAACTCGGTGGCGACGCGGCCGCCGAGGAAGGTCTCCAGCGTGTTGCCGATGTCGGTCACCGAGACGCCGAGCTGCGCGGCGCGCTCGCGGTCGATGTGGATCTCGAGCTGCGGCTTGTTCAGGCGCAGGTCGCTGTCGAGGTTCACCAGGTAGCCGAGGTCGCTGGCCTCGCCCATGAACGCCTGCACCGCCTGGCCGAGCGTCCGATAGTCGTCGCCCTGCAGGACGTACTCCACCGGCGAGTTGCTCACCGCGCCGCCGAGGCTGGGCGGGTTGATCAGGAAGGCGAGCACGCCCGGGATCCCCAGCAGCCGCGGGAACAGCGATTGCACGATCTCCTGCTGGCTGCGGTCGCGCTCATCGCGCGGCTTCAGGCGC
Source organism: bacterium (assembly GCA_014730255.1). Taxonomy (GTDB): domain Bacteria; phylum Krumholzibacteriota; class Krumholzibacteriia; order LZORAL124-64-63; family LZORAL124-64-63; genus Glo-17. The sequence continues at coordinate 1,875 of WJIQ01000022.1, forward strand.
AGGAACAGGAAGCCGTTGGTCACCCGGCCGGGGCCGCCGAAGCCCAGGCCGGTGGCCGTGAACAGGGCCTCCCGCTCGGGCACGGGCAGCAGGATCTCCTCGACCTGACGCATGTACCGGTCGGTGTACTCGAGGGTGGCGCCCTCGGGCGCGACGACGATGCCGAAGGCCGCGCCGCGGTCCTCGACGGGCACCAGCTCGCGTGGCATGTTCTGGTAGAACCAGCCGGTGGCGGCGACGATCACCAGGGCGATGGCGAGGGTCACCACGGGCCGTCGCATCGCCGCTCGCAGCGTGCGGGCATAGGCGCGATTCAGGCCGTCGAAGAACGCCTCGAAGGAGCGCTCGCGCCAGTTGGTGGCCGTCCGCTTGCGGACCTCGCCCAGGATCAGCGAGCACAGCACCGGCGTGAACGTCAGGGCGACGAAGCTCGAGATCACCACGGCCACCGCCAGCGAGATCCCGAACTCGCGGAACAGCCGGCCGACCGTACCGGTGAGGAAGGCCACCGGCAGGAACACCGAGATCAGCGCGATGGTGGTCGCGATCACCGCGAAGCCGATCTCGCGCATTCCGGCGAACGCCGCCTGGCGCCGCGTGCGGCCCATCTCGCGATGGCGGAAGATGTTCTCGAGCACGACGATCGCGTCGTCGACCACCAGGCCGATCGCCAGCACCAGCGCGAGCAGGGTGATGATGTTGATGGAGAAGCCCAGGGCGTAGATCACGGTGAAGGCGCCGACGACCGCCACGGGGATCGCCACGATGGGGATCAGCGTGGCCCGGACGCTCTTCAGGAACAGCAGCACGGTCAGGATCACCAGGCCGAGGGCGATCAGGAAGGTGTTGCGGACCTCCTCGATCGACTCCTCGATGAAGATGGCCGAGTCGAAGGCGATCTGCAGGGCCATGCCCGGCTCGAGCGAGGCGTCCAGGCGCGGCAGCGCGGACCGGATCTCCTTCGCGACGGCGACGGTGCTGGCGTTCTTCTGCTTGACCACGCCCAGGCCGATGCTCGGCGTGCCGTTGAAGCGCGTGACCGTGCGCTCGTCCTCGGCTCCGACCTCGACCTCGGCGACGTCCGCCAGACGCACCACGTTCTCGTCGTCGCGACGGACGATGATGCGCGCGAATTCGTCGGGCGTCTGCAGCTCGCCCATGGTGCGGACGGAGAACTCGCGCTCCTGGCCCTCGACGCGGCCGCCGGGGATCTCGGCATTGGCCGCGGCGATGGCGCGCTCGACGTCCTGGGTGGTCAGCCCGCGCGCGGCCATCTGCACCGGGTCGAGCCAGACGCGCATGGCGTAGCGGCGTTCGCCGCCGATGAAGATGTTCCCCACGCCGGGCAGCCGTTGCAGCTGATCCTTGAGGACGCGTTCGGCGAGGTCGCTCAGCTCGAGCGTCGAGTGGCGGTCGCTGCTCAGCGAGATCCACATGATCGGCTGCGCGTCGACGTCGACCTTGGCGATGACCGGGTCCTCGGCCTCGCGCGGCAGGCTGCCGCGGATCCGCGAGACGCGGTCGCGCACGTCGTTGGCGGCCTGGTCGACGTCGCGGCCGAGCTCGAACTCGATGGTGATCACCGAACCCTGCTCGCGGCTGCTGCTGGTCATGGTCTTGACGTCCTCGAGGGTGGCGAACTGCTCCTCGAGCACGTCGGTGATCTCGGTCTCGACCACGCTGGGGCTCGCCCCGCGGTAGAACGTGGTCACCGAGACCACGGGCGGATCGACGTCCGGGTACTCGCGAACACCGAGGCGGCCGAAGGAGATCACGCCCAGCAGGACGATGGCCAGGCTCATCACCGCGGCCAGGACCGGGCGCTTGACGGCGGTCTCGCTCAGCTTCACGACGAGGCTCCCTCCGCCGGCTTCCCGGACGGCGGCACACCGTCTCCCGCCGGCATCACGCGAGCCCCGGGGAACAGCTTCTGATGACCCGCACGCACGACCGTCTGGCCCTGCTCGAGGCCGCCGGTGACCTCGACGAGGGCGGCCGTGCGCGTGCCGAGGCTGACGGGCGCCATGGCCACGGTGGAATCGGCGGCCACGGTGTAGACGAACGCCTGCTGACCCTGGAAGAAGACCGACTCGGCCGGCACGGTCAGGGCGTCCGGCCGCTCGTCGAGCACGACGGTGATCTCGGCGGACATCCCCGGCCGCAAGCGGCGCTCGGGATTGTCGATGTGGGCGACCACCTCGACGCTGCGCGAGGCGCGGTCGAGGACGGGCGCGATCACGTCGATGGTCCCGGTGAGCACGAGGCCGGCGAAGGCATTGGTGCGCACCTGCACGGTGGAGCCGACGTCGATGCGGTCGAGGTAACGCTCCGGGGCGGTGAAGGTCACGCGCAGGCTGTCGATCTGCGCGAGCTCGGTGATGGGGTCGCCGGGTCGCAGGTAGCTGCCGGGACTGACGTGGCGAGCGCCGACCATGCCGGCGAACGGGGCGGTGATGCGCGTCTTGTCCAGCCGCGCGCGCACGACGGCGCGATCGGCCTCGGCGACGGCCAGGTTCGCCGCCGCGTCGTCGAGGTCCTGCGGCGCGCCGGCCCGTTCGGCCACGACCGTGCGCACCCGCTCGAACGTCGTGCGGCGTTGCTCCACCAGGGCCTCGGCGCGCTGCAGCTCGGCCCGTAGCTGGGCGTCGTCGAGGCGGGCGAGCAGGCCGCCCCGGGCCACCTGCTGACCCTCGGCGAAGGGCAGGTCGACCACTCGCGCGGCGATCTCGGCCACCACCTCGATCTCGTACTCGGCATCGAGGTTGCCGACCACGGTGAACTCGTCGGCCATGCCGGAGGCGGCCACCGGCGCGGTCTCGACCGGCATGGGGGGCATGCCGCCGGGCCCGCCGCGGCCCTGCGCCTGGTCACCGTCGCCTCCGCAGCCGATCAGGACGGCCAGCGCGACGGCGCCGGCCAGGGTCGGGATCAAGCGGATCACTGGTCGATCTCCTCGCTGGGATACGCGCCACCGGTGAGCTGTCGTAGCGCCGCGGCCGCGCGGGCCGTGCGCACCAGCGCGCGGGAGTAGCTCTGCTCGGCGGCGGCCAGGTCGCCGGCCAGCCGCACGAGCTCGAAGGCGGAGGTCCGCCCGTTCTCGTAGTCGAGGACGCCGATGCGGACCTGCTCGGAGGCGGCGGCGACGCCGAAGCGTGCCACCTCGAGCCGGTCGCGGCCGCTGGCCAGGGCGCGGTGGGCCGCGCGGACGTCCTCCTCGAGGCGGCGGCGGGCCGCCTCGTACTGCTGCTCGGCTCGCACCACCTCGGCGCCGAGCCGGTCGCGCTCGCCACCGTCCTGCCCGTTGCCGATGGGCACGGCGAAGGTCAGGCCCACCTGCCAGTTGCCGTACTCGCGCCGGAGCGCCTCGCCCAGGCCATCCGCGAGGCCGCCGCTGATGGGCGTGGTGATGATCGTGTCGCCGAAGGCCACCTCCTGCGGCGTGCCGGTCAGGCCGGCCCCGCCGATGGCGCCGAAGACGTCCAGCGACGGCAGGGCATTGCGGCCGGCCTGGTCGCGCTGCGCCCGCACGGCGGCGACCTCGCGCTCGAGGCCGCGCAGCTCGTGGTTGCCCGCCTCGGCGGCGGTGACCAGGGTGTCGGCGTCCGGAACCGGGAAATCCGCCGGCGGTTCGTCGACCGGACGGTAGAGGTCGTATCCGTCGGCAGGGCGCGCACCGATCAGGCCGGCCAGCGCGTCGCTGGCCTCGCCGAGCAGCTCCCACGCGTCCAGCTCGGCCTGGCGCTGCTGGGCGAGGAAGACGCGCGCGCTCGCCACGTCGGCCGGTCCGACCAGCCCGGCGCGCCGCCGCGTCTCCGCCTGCTCGAGCAGGGCCTCGGCGCGCTCGGTGATCAACCGCTGCACCGAGAAGTCGCGACCGGTGGCGTAGAGGGTCCAGTACGCCGCGTCGACCAGTGACTCCACGCTCACGCGGGCGCCCTCGCGGCGCGCCTCGGCGGCCTCGAGCCGGCGCTCGGCCGCGGTGAGACCGCCACGCTCGCCGACCCCGAAGCCCTCGAGCAGCGGCTGGGTGACACGGATCTCGCCGAAGGCGTCGTACTGCGGATCGAGCAGGGTGAAGCCGCTGTTGGTCTCGGTCCGGACGGCGTTCAGGGAGGCCTCGACCTGCGTGCCCAGGGGCGCGCGCCAGCGCAGGCCGGCCTCGCCGCGGGTCTGCTCGTTCGTCTCGATGTCGACGCCGGAGAACGGGTTGGTCGCCGGCGCCTCGTCACGGGTCATCAGGCCCTCGCCGTAGAGCTCGGGCTGGTAGTCGCCGCGCTCGCTGCGCAGGGCGCCGCGGGCCGCGTCCGCCGTCGCGTCGGCGATGCGCAGCTGGGTGGCGCCGCCGCGTGCGAGACGGCGGGCCTCGTCGAGAGTCAGCGGGGCGCCCGGCAGGCTGGCGAGCTCGACGGTGACCGCCGAGTCGAGGACCGCGCGCGCGAGCGGCGGGAGCGTGGGTTGCTGGGCGACCGCCGGTGCGGCCAGCAGTAGCCAGATCGCGAGCGACCGCGGCAGGGAGCGGATCATGTCTCGGTATCTCCTGGTATCTCGTCGGACCGGGATCGGGTTCGTCGCAGCACGAGCGCCGGAGCATCGGTCACGATAGTCGTACGTTCGACGATGCGCCTCCCGAGATTCCGGATCCGGCGGTCGGGCGAAAAGGGTCATCCTCGCGGTCCGCGCCCTGGCCACCGCGCCGAACACGGATGTCGCCGATCATTGACACGCGGAGGGCACGGTCGCAGATTCAGGGCAGGCTCGCCCCGACCCTCGACGGGGACCGCATCCATGGCACATTCGACGCGCACGCTGGTGCTGGTCGCTGTCGCGGCCCTCCTGCTCTGGACCCTGCTCGGCGGGGTCGGCCTGCTGGTCGGCCGTTCGGGCAACGGCTCGGCCTGGCCGTGGCTCGCCGGCGTCTGGCTTCTCGGCATCGTGATCGGCGGGCTCGGGCTGGTACGCATGCACCGGACCTGCCTCGAGGCGGCCGAGCTCGACGCTGCTCGCCAGGAGCTGCAGCTGTCGCACGAGCGTCTGCATCTGGTGCTCGAGGGTGCGGAGCTGGGCCTCTGGGACTGGAATGCCGAGACCGGCGAGGTCGTCTTCAACGAGCGGTGGGCCGAGATGCTCGGCCTGAGCCTCGCCGACCTCGAGCCCAGCATCGACGAGTGGAAGCAGCGCGTGCATCCGGACGACCTCGAGCCGACCCTGGCCGCCGTCCAGGCCCATCTCGACGGCGAGACCGGGGTCTACGAGTCGCTCCATCGCCTGCGGCACCGGGACGGCTCCTGGCGCTGGGTGCTCGACCGCGGCCGCGTGGTCCAGCGGACGGACGACGGGCGGCCGCTGCGGGTGACCGGCACGCACCTGGACATGACCGAGCGGCAGACGATCGAGGAGACCCGGCGTGACCTCGAGCGCCAGTCGCTCGAGATGCGCCGGATGCAGGGCCTCGGCATCCTGACCGGCGGGATCGCCCACGATTTCAACAACCTGCTGCAGGTGATCCGCGGCAACGCCGAGCTGGTGGGGCAGACGACCACCGAGGCGCCGTCCCGTCGCCAGCTGGGGGCCATCATCGATGCGGCGGAGGACGCCGCGCATCTCTGCGACCAGATGCTCGTCTACGCCGGGCAGTCGCTGTTCCGGTCGGAGACGTGCGACCTCGCCGTGGTGGTGGCCGCCGCCGTGCGGGCCATGGAGGTGACCTGCGGCGAGACGGAGATCGCGATGGAGATCGACGGGGCCGCCGAGGTCCAGGGCGATGCCGCGCAGCTCCAGCGCGCCCTGGAAACGGTCATCACCAATGCCTGCGAGGCCAGCGAGGGTGGGGACCGGGCATCGGTGCGGGTCGTGCTCGACCGCAGGGACCTCACCGAGGCGCTCGTCCTGGATCAGGGTGGCGTGCGCCTCGAGCCGGGAGCGTATCATCGGCTCCGGGTGGTCGACACCGGCCACGGGATGTCGGCCGAGACCCTCGCCCGCGCCACCGATCCGTTCTACAGCACCCGGTTCCCCGGCCGCGGACTCGGTCTGGCGGTCGCCCTCCGGATCGTCCAGCGTCACGGCGGCGGCCTGCTCATCGACTCCCGGGAGCAGGCGGGCACCACCGTCACCGCGCTGCTGCCGATCCGTTCCGGTGATTGTTTCTTTTCGTCTTGACGACAATCATGGTGACAATCTAGATTGTGACCATGACAATCTGGCGACCGGACATCGACGGCCAGGAGGGCCCCCGCTACCTCGCCATCGCCGACGCGCTGGCGCGGGCGATCGACCGCGGCGATCTCGCCCCGGGCGATCGTCTGCCGACCCACCGGGATCTGGCCGGCGAACTCGGCCTGACCGTGGGCACGGTCTCGCGCGCGTATGCCGAGGCGGAGCGGCGGGGACTCCTGCACGGCGAGGTCGGCCGCGGCACCTTCGTGGCCGATCCGGGCCAGGCGCGCGACGGCGAGCCCGAGGGTGCCGCCGCGCGGTCGGTCATCGACCTCGGCCTGAACCTCCCCCTCTACACCGAGGACCCCGATCTCTCGGCCGCCCTCGCCGAGCTCGCCCGGCGGCGCGACCTCGGTGCCATGCTCAACTACCAGCCGTTCACCGGCGAGACCCGGTACCGCGAGGCCGGAGCCCGGTGGATCGCACGCCACCGGCTCGACGTACCCACCGACCGGGTGATCGTCACCGCCGGCGCCCAGCACGCCATCGCCGTGGCCCTCGGGGCGCTCTGTCGCCCGGGCGACATCGTGCTCGGCGAGGAGCTCACCTACCCGGGACTCAAGACGGCCGCCTCGCTGCTCGGCCTGGAGGTCATGCCCGTCGCCATGGATCGCGACGGCCTCGACCCCGACGATCTCGAGCGCGCGGCGCGTGAGACCGGCGCGCGCGTGCTCTACACCATGCCGACCCTGCACAATCCGACGACCGTCACCATGCCGGCCGAACGACGCCGCCAGATCGTGGACGTCGCCGAGCGCTGCGACCTGATGCTCGTCGAGGACGACGTGCACGGGCTGCTGGCCACCGACGCGCCGCCGCCGCTGGCGTCGCTCGCGCCCGAGCGGACGCTGTACGTCACGAGCACGAGCAAGACGCTGGCCGGCGGCCTGCGGGTGGCCTTCGTGGCGGCACCCGCGCCCTACATCGACCGGCTCACCTTCGCGGTGGCCGCCTCGCTCTGGGCCCTGCCGGCTCTGAGCCTCGAGGTGGCCGCGATGTGGATCGCCGACGGGACCGCCGTCGAGGTCACCGGTCGGAAGTGCGACGAGGCCACCGAGCGGCAGCACCTCGCCCGCAGCATCCTGAGCGAGGCCCGGTATCGCGAGGCCGATCGCTCGTACTTCGTGTGGCTGGAGCTGCCGGCGCCGTGGACGACCGAGAGCTTCGTGCGCGCCGCGCGTGAGCTCGGCGTCGTGGTCTCGCCCGCCGACGCGTTCGCCGCCGGACGTCGCGAGCCGCCGCCGGCGGTCCGCGTCAGCCTGAGTTCCCCGCGCAGCCGCGACGAGCTCGCCGCCGGTCTGCGCACCCTGGCCGGCCTGCTCGAACGCGGTCCGGCCCCGGCGCCCACCATCGTCTAGACGGTGGGCCGACAGTTCGCTGGCAAGTGGCTTGCGCCGCGCCGGAGGTCGCATGATCTTCCGCCGTCGCGCCGGCCCCGGGAGGCGCCGCGCGTCCCCGAGACGATGGCAAGACGACCCGCACGCCGTGGGTCTTCAGGAGGCAGAACGATGATGTTCCCCTGGGTGAACGACGAGGCGCAGGAGCTGATGCGCCGCAAGATCGGCCTGGCCGAGATGCTCAAGGGTGGCGCGATCATGGACGTCACCAACGCGGACCAGGCCAAGGTGGCCGAGGAGGCCGGCGCGGTCGCCGTGATGGCGCTCGAGCGGATCCCGGCCGACATCCGCTCCGACGGCGGCATCGCGCGTATGAGCCAGCCGCGCATGATCCGCCAGATCCAGGACGCGGTGTCCATCCCGGTGATGGCCAAGTGCCGCATCGGACACTTCGCCGAGGCGCAGGTGCTCGAGGCCCTGGGCGTCGACTTCGTCGACGAGTCGGAGGTGCTCACGCCCGCCGACGAGCACAACCACGTCTGGAAGTGGGACTTCAAGGTGCCCTTCGTCTGCGGTTGCCGGAACCTCGGCGAGGCGCTGCGCCGCATCGGCGAGGGCGCGGCCATGATCCGCACCAAGGGCGAGGCCGGCTCGGGCAACATCGTCGAGGCGGTCCGGCACATGCGCATGGTCCAGGAGGGGCTCAGGCGCCTCACCCAGCTGCGCGACGACGAGCTGATGGCCGAGGCCAAGACCCTGGGCGCGCCGGTGTCGCTGCTCGCGGAGATCAAGAAGACCGGCAAGCTGCCGGTGCCCAACTTCGCGGCCGGCGGCGTGGCCACGCCCGCCGACGCGGCGCTCATGATGCAGCTCGGCGCCGAGACCGTGTTCGTCGGATCCGGCATCTTCAAGAGCAGCGATCCCAAGCCGCGCGCCGAGGCCATCGTGCAGGCGGTGACCTACCACGACGACCCGGCCCGGCTCCTGGAGATCTCCATGGAGCTCGGCGAGGCCATGGAGGGCATCGACGTGGCGGCCATCCCCGAGGACGAGCGCCTGGCCAGCCGCGGCTGGTAGGGCGACCGGCCGACGATTCGACCCGCGTCGCGGGCGGGCCTCCCGCCCGTCCGCGGCGCCGCGAGGACGAGCGATGCGAGGTGAGACGATGCCGTTGCCCGTCGGTCTGCTGGCCCTGCAGGGCGACTTCGAGATGCACCGCCAGGCGCTGGCGCGCGCCGGCCTCGAGACGCTGCCGGTGCGGCGGCCGGACGAGCTGGCCCGCGCCGGCGGGCTCGTGATCCCCGGCGGCGAGAGCACGACCCTGTCGCGTCTGATCGACCGGGGTGGCCTGCGCGCCCCCCTGCGGGAGTTCGTGTCCTCCGGCCGGCCCGTCCTCGGCACCTGTGCGGGTCTGATCATGCTCTCGCGCGGGCTGGTGGGCGAACGCCATGAGACCTGGCACGGCGTCCAGCCGCTCGCCCTGCTGGACGTGACCGTGCGGCGCAACGGCTACGGGCGCCAGATCGACAGCTTCACCGAGGATCTCGTGCTCACCGACGGCTTGCAGGACGGCGGCCCCTGCCGCGCGGTCTACATCCGCGCGCCGCGGCTGGAGGACATCGGCCCCGGGGTCGAGGTCATCGCGCGCCGGCCGGACGGCGAGCCCGTGGGCGTGCGCGCGGACAACGTCGTGGGGTTGACCTTCCACCCCGAACTCGGCGACGACGGCCGGTTCCACGCCCTGCTGTCCGGCTGAGGGGTCATCCGGACGCGGGGAGCGCCCCGGCGAGCGTCTCGAACAGCTCGCGGCTGTCGAACGGCTTGGCCAGGAACCCGTTCAGGCGCCGTCCCGCGAAGCGCGCGGCGATCTCCTGCTCGGAGTGGCCGCTCATCATCACCACGCACAGCTCGGGGTGACGCTCACGCAGCCGGTCGAAGCACGACTGGCCGTCGAGTCGCGGCATCACCAGGTCCAGCATCACGCAGTCGACGGGGGCCGGCGCGTCGGCGACCACGGCGAGGGCCTCGTCGCCGTCGGTGGCCTCGAGGACGGTCGCCCCGCGGCGGGTCAGCATGTGCTTGAGGGCGCGCCGGATATCGCTCTCGTCGTCGACCACGAGGATGGTGTGACCGGTGAGATCGAGGGCCTGGCGGGCCGGTCCCGTGGCCGCGGCGGCCGGCTCGGCCACCGTCTCCTCGACGTGGACCGGGAACAACGCGCGCATCGTCGTGCCCGTGCCCATCCCGGTCTCGACGAGCAGCGCGCCGCGGTGGTCGCGGAGGATGCCGAGGACGGCCGCCAGCCCCATGCCGCGGCCGGTGAACCGGGTGGTGAAGAAGGGTTCGAAGATGCGATCGAGCAGGCCGGGCTCGATGCCGCTGCCGTCGTCGTGGACGGCGAGCTCGACGTACTCCCCGGGCGCGGGGACCTGCCCGTCCGGGTACATGGCCGGCACGTTCGGGGCCAGGTCCTCGGCCGTGCACGTCCGCGTCCGCGTGCGTACGGTGACGGTCCCGCCCGCCGCCCCGGTCGCCTCGCCGCCGTTGATCACCAGGCTGGTGATCACCTGCTGGATCTGCGAGGCGTCGGCGCGGACGGCGGGCAGATCCCGGGCCAGCTCGCAGCGCAGCGCGATGTGCGACGCCAGCGAGTTCTCCAGCAGCCCGAGCACCTGGCGGACCTGCCCCGACAGGTCGACGGTCGTGGTCGTGAAGCGCCCCTGGCCGGCATACGCCAGCATCTGGGAGGTGAGGTCGGCCGCGCGTCGCGCCGCGGTCGAGATCTGCTCGAGGCTGCCGTGGACCGGCGACCCCTCCGGGACGTCGAAGGCGGCGAGCTGCGCGTTGCCCAGGACGGTCTGCAGCAGATTGTTGAAGTCGTGGGCGATGCCCCCGGCGAGGACGCCCAGGCTCTCGAGCTTCTGCGTCTGCAGGGCCCGGCGCTCGAGCCGCTCGCGATCAAGCCTCGCCTCGTGCTCGGCCGTGATATCGTGGATGAAGCCCTCGAGGGCGAGCAGGCGGCCACCCCGGAACACGCCGCGGCCCTGCTCCCAGACCCAGCGGTGCGTCCCGTCGCGGTGCCGCAGGCGGTAGGTGACCTGGAAGATGTCGTCGGTCGCGAGGCTCGCCTCGACGGTCCGGCGGACGGTCTCCTGATCCTCGGCCACGATCAGGTCGTTGAACGCCACGGTCCTGTTGCCCACCAGGTCACCGGGATCGTATCCGGTCAGATCGACGCTGCCATGGCTGACGAACTCCATGGTCCAGTGCTGGTCGTTCCGGCAGCGGTAGACCATCCCCGGGACGTTGGCCAGCGTGCGCAGGAGGCGCTCCTCCGATTCCTCGCGGGCGGCCTCGGCCCGCTTGCGCGCGATGATGTCCCAGGCCAGGTCGGCCAGGTCGCTGACCAGGGCCACGTCGTGGTCGCCGTACGGCGAGGGCTTGTTGCCCACGCCCAGCAGCGCCACCGGACGGCCATCGCGGACGACGGGGACGACGACCTCGCGCCGGATCTCGGCATGCCCGGCGGGCTGCCCGCGACGCCCGGCGACGGACGCGAGATCGTCGTGGACGATCGGCCGGCACTCGCGGGCCGCGTCGGCCCAGACCCCTGCCTCGTCGATCGCGTAGTGCCAGCGATCGACCTCCACGGAGCAGGCCTCGTCCAGCGTCCGTCGCGACCACGCCGCCAGGCTGACGTGCGACCGGTCGCCGTCGACGAGGTGGAAGAACCCGACCTGGCTGCCGGTCAGCCGCTCGGCCTCGTCCACGACCACCTGCAGCACGCCGTCGGCGTCGCGTCCGTACGCCTGCTCGTTGATCCGCAACCTCGCCGTCCGGATCATCTCCTGGCGGTGACGCGCGGTCACGTTGCGCGCGACGAGGGTCAGGCCGACGACCGCGTGGTTCTCGCGGCGGGCGACGACCGTGCACTCGTAGTGCAGGACCTCGCCGTCGGGGGCGGTCCAGGACGTCTCGAAGCGCCGCCGCCCGGGCCGGTCCAGCGCGCGTTGGAGGATCCGGCGCACGATCCGTTCCTGTTCCGCCGGAACCAGGTCGGTCACCGACCGCCCGATCAGATCCTCGACCGCGATGCCCTCGCGTGCGCGGTTGACGAAGCGGACCCGCAGGTCCCGGTCCAGGTCGAGCACGTGGTCGGGGATGCTCTCGGTCAGCTCGCGCCAGTGCTGCTCGGACCGCTCCAGGCGCCGGTGCTCGTCGGCGAGCTGCTCGGCGAGCCTCATGCGTGGGCGACCGATGCACAGGTCGGCCAGCGCCAGGTACGTGGCGAAGCGCGCGGCCACGCGCGCGAAGTGCCCCTCGGCGAGGATGACGCCGAAGAGGTCGCCGATCAGGTTGAAGACCAGCTCGCCGACCAGGCCCAGCACGATCGCGATCTGCAGCAGGCGATGGACCGTGGCCGGCAGACGGCCGCGGCGTCGCCACAGCAGCAGCGACGCGGCGACCAGCAGGGAGGCGGCGACCGCCTCGCTCACGAGCAGGAAGGTCGTGGGGCGCCCATCCGGGGCGATGGTCGCCGGCACCGATGCCGAGGAGATGGCGACGATCAGCACGATGGCCAGGATGGCGGCCACGGGCAGGCCCAGGTTCCGCCGGTCGGATCGGCCGAGCGCCACGATGGCGGCGAGGTATCCCGCGCCCTCGAGCAGGCGGCCGGCGACCCAGTACTGGGTCGAGAGATCGGCCGGATCGGCCGCCTGGAAGAGGTCGACGCCGGCGGCCGCGAGGACGTGTAGCAGGTCGAGCAACCCCGCCAGCAGCATCGCGAATCCGAGCAGGACGAAGCCATCGTCGTCCAGCTCGCGGCGGGCGTTCCAGAGCATGAGGAAGACCGACCACGCGACGCCGACGCTGACGAGCTCGGTCAGCGTGTGAAAGATCACGAAATCGTGTCGATAGACAAGAGCGAGGACGGTCAGGAGCAGGACCAGGACGATCAGCGTCGCCTGGGGATGACGATGCTCGAACGGCCGCCTGTCGGCGACGACCAGGTCGTGCTCGGCCATGGCTTCCCCTCGTGGTCGACCGGGCCCGCGGCAGTGCCCGTATCCGGTCCGGTCGTCACGGTGGTCACGTCATCGATGGCGAATCAGGCTGCAGACCTCCAGGATCATGGTTCCCGCCGTGGTCTCAGATCAGACCGGCCGCACGGCGGACCGCCTCGGCGGCCAGCATCGCGCGCAGGCCGTCGCGCCCATCGACGCGCGGCGGGCGACCACTGCGAATGCTCTCGGCGAACGAGGCCAGCTCGTCGCGGAGCGGATTGGCATTGGGGTCGATGGGGGGCTTCTCCACCGACACGAGCTTGTTCTGGACGAAGTCCAGGGGCGAGAGGCCGCCGAGGTCCTCCGGACCCATGTCGGCCGGATTGATCGAGTCGTCGTGCAGGTGCCGGTCGCGATGGATGATCGTCGCCGTCCGCTCGAGGAAATCGACCTCCACGTAGTTGTCGGCCTCGTAGATCCGCAGACGGCGCTCCGACCGCAGCGCCGTGCGCACGGCCTTGAGCTGGGCGCAGGTGCCGCCCTCGAACTCCAGCCAGGCGGCGGCCAGGTCCTCGGTGTCCGAGAACACCGGCCGAGCCCAGGCTCGCACCTCGCGCAGCTCGTCCTTGACCAGCGACATGATGATCTCCAGATCGTGGATCATCAGGTCCAGGACCACGCCGACGTCGGTCGCCCGGAATGGATACGGGGCGACCCTGACCGCCTCGAGGAACTGGGGGCGGTCCAGCCGCTGGGCGACCACCCGCAGCGCCGGGTTGAACCGCTCGATATGACCGACCTGCAGCATCGTGTCCCGGGCCTCGGCCAGGTCGCAGAGGCTGCGGGCCTCGTCGCTGCTGGTGGCCATGGGCTTCTCGACCAGGCACGGCGTGCGGCGCTCGAGGAAGTAGCGGGCCAGCTCGAAGTGGAGCGAGGTCGGGGCCGCGATCACCACGCCGTCGAGGTCGAAACCGTCCAGGTCGGTGTGACTTGCGACCAGCGGGGCTGCGTGCAGGTCGGCGACGTCCTGGCGGGCGGGGTCGGGGTCGCAGATGGCGGCCAGCTCGACTCCCTCCAGTCCGGCGAGTTGCTGGGCGTGCCACCGGCCGAGATGGCCGGCGCCCACGACGGCGATGCGAAGAGCTCTGGGGGGCATGGGACCTCGTCCTTTCGTTCTCGCCGGCAGCATAGCATGGAGTCGCGAGCGATGCATCCGGTGATTCTGCAAGGGCATTCCCATCGGGAGCCGGTGTTCGGGGACGCGTGCCTGGCCATGGGTGCGGAATTCTGTTAAGTTGTCTGGCCCCCACGGTGATGCCGCGAATCCGTCCATCGGGAGGAATGCTCGACGAAAGGGGGTCGAACCGCATGAACGCTCCCCAGGCCAAACCCCGTCCCTTCAATCCCCGGGTCTGCTACATCCGCCGTCCGTCCGAGATCGACGAACTACCGGTCGCGGAGGCCCGAACGCTCGACGAGGTCGCGGATCGCTACGCGTTCCGCGCGAACGATTACTATCTGGGGCTGATCGACTGGGACGACCCCGCCGACCCGATCCGCCGTCTGGTGATCCCCGACGTCGCCGAGCTGAGCGACTGGGGGGATCTCGACGCGAGCAACGAGGCGGCGAACACGGTCGTCCAGGGCCTCCAGCACAAGTACCACGACACCGCCCTGGTGCTGGCGGCCTCGACCTGTGGCGCCTACTGCCGTTACTGCTTCCGCAAGCGGCTGTTCATGCGCCAGAACGAGGAGATCGTGCGCGATCTCGAGCCGGCCTACCAGTACGTCGGACGTCACGAGGAGATCACCGACGTCCTGCTGACCGGTGGCGATCCGCTCGTCCTGAACACCACGCTGCTCGCGCCGATCGTCCGGCGATTCGCCGCCATGCCCCATGTCCGGACCGTGCGCATCGGCTCCAAGCTGCCGGCGTTCAACCCCTACCGCATCCTGGACGACGACCAGCTGCTCGGGCTCGTCGAGGAGGTCACGAGCACGGGGACAGCCATCTACCTCATGGCCCATTTCGACCATCCCCGGGAGATCTCCGACGTCGCCTGCGACGGGATCCGGGCCATGCAGGGCGCCGGCGCCCACGTCGTCAACCAGTGCCCGCTGGTGCATGGCGTCAATGACGACGCCGACGTGCTGACCGAGCTGTTCGAGGCCGCCACCGAGCTGGGCATGCCCCAGTACTACCTGTTCCAGGGACGCCCGACCGCCGGAAACGAGCCCTACGAGGTGCCGATGGTCCGTGGGTGGCAGCTGTTCGATGCCGCGCGGCGTCGCTGCTCCGGCCTGTCGCGGCGTGTCCGCTACGCCATGAGCCACGCGACGGGCAAGATCGAGATCATGGGCGTCGACGACGGTTACATCTACCTCCGCTACCACCGGGCCCGCGACGAGGCCGACGAGAGCCGCGTCCTGATCGCCCGGCGCGACGACGAGGCCTACTGGCTCGACGATCTCGAGCTCGTGGAGATGGCTGGCGCGTGACCGGGGCGGCGATGTCCACGCAGACGATCTCGCGAGGGGGCGGCCAGGCCGCCCCCTTGACGCGCCGGGTGGGCAGGCGGACCTTGGTGCCATGACACGCCTCCTGCCGATCCTGCTCCTCGGGCTGGCCACGGTGGCAGCGGCCGGTTCCCCGGCTCGCCCCGACTCCTCGCGATTCCTCTCCGTCCGGCCCATGGCGGCCGGCTACGGCCTCGCGCCCGACCTCGGCGAGCTGCGCGAGCAGGTCAGTGACCCCCTGTTCGCCTTCGTCTTCACCATGGTCGAGCGGGACAGCCTCGCCACCTGGAAGACCGAAGATCTGCTCGCCTTCGCCGACGGGTGGGGCCAGGAATCGGCGTTCCCCGTGGCCGAGCATCTGCACAGCCTCGCCCGGGAGCCGCTGCCCGGCGGACCGATCTCGCGACGGGGCGCGCGCTGCCACCGCCGCTGGGTCGTCCATCTCGAGCCGTCGCGCCTCGAGGTGCCCATGCCTTACAGCATCCTCGGCTACCACCCGGGCAAGCTGAGCTTCGAGACCCCGATCGTCCTGAACGAGTGGCGGCTGGGCCCGCGCAGCATCCACGTCACGGTCGAGGGCGCGAAGCGGCGCTACGCGGCCGAGGCGCTCACGGTCTTCCAGATCACCCGCGGCTGGATCATCCTGGACGTCGACGGCTGGATCGACCGGCTGCTCGGCAAGGCCGCCGACGACGCGGTCATGCAGGGCTTCACCGTCGGCCGGGTCGAGGGCCGCATCGTCGGGGTCGGCAGCAGCGCCGGACGCCGCGGCCGGCGGCTGCTCGGCGAGCTGGACTTCGAGTCCGGCGAGGTCGCGACCCACGGTCGACCGGTCGCCCGGGGCCTGAGCCGCTATGGCCGCCAGTGGCTGCCGCGCGAGGACCTCGATCCCCGGGACGTCTGGCGCCGCTACGACGGCTGATCAGAATCCACCACCGGGTGGTGGGTTTTCCGCTCTCCGCGGCCGATCGGAAGGATCGGCCGCCCCCGGACATTCCTGCCTCATCCGTGGAAAACCAGCCCCATGGCCAGCGCGACGACCGGGAACGGGACTTGCGATGCCCCGGCCGATGGAGTCGCCACCGGTGTGCCGGTGCCCATCCGGGCGCCGGCGACCGCCACCACGACCGCGCCCGGGAGGCCGCATGGGGGCCGTCAAGACCAAACGACTCGGTGAGATCCTCGTCGAATCGGGCATCATCACGCCCGAGAAGCTGGAGATGGCCCTGCGCGAGCAGCGCCAGACCGGCGAGAAGCTGGGCATGGTCCTGCAGCGCCTGGGCATCTGCTCGGAGCAGGAGATCGGCAAGGTCCTGGCGAACCAGGCCGGGGTGCCCGTCGTCGACCTCTCCGAGATGCCCATCGATCCCGAGCTGCTCGGCCTCGTGGGACGCGAGTTCGCCGAGAAGCGTGCCGCCCTGCCCCTGCGCGCCCGCGGCAGCACCCTCCAGGTGGCCATGGGCAATCCCATGGACCTGGCGACCATCGACGAGCTCACCCGCAAGACCGGCAAGTACGTCGAGGTCGTCCACGCGCCGGTCAGCGAGATCGGCGACGCGCTGCTGCGCGCCTTCGGGGCCACCGACGCCGGGAGCGGCGAGATCCCCGTGCTCATCGACGCGGCCCAGAAGGCCCTCGCCAGCGGGGTCAAGCTCAACGAGGACGATTCGCCGTTCGTCCGGCTCGTCGACCGCATCATCGCCCTCGGGGTGTCCATGGGCGCGACCGACATCCACGTCGAGCCCGAGGAGAAGGTCCTGCGCTGCCGTTACCGCGTCGATGGCCGCCTGGTCCAGGGCGCGATCCTGCCCATGGAACTGCAGAGCATCGTGCTGACCCGCCTGAAGATCATGGCGGAGCTGAACATCTCCGAGACCCGGGTGCCGCAGGACGGTCGCATCCTCTTCGACACCGGCACGCGCGCGGTCGACCTGCGCGTCTCCACCTTCCCGACGTCCCACGGCGAGGGCATCGTCTGCCGGATCCTCGACAAGGAGAACCTCATCGTCGGGCTCGACCGGCTGGGCATGCCCGAGGACGTGCTTCAGCCGTTCCGGCGCGACATCGCCCGGCCCCACGGCATCGTCCTGGTGACCGGGCCGACCGGATCGGGCAAGACGACCACGCTCTACTCCGCGCTCACCTACTTGAACCGGCCCGACACCAAGATCATCACCCTCGAGGATCCGGTGGAGTACGAGCTGCCGGTCATCAACCAGGCCCAGGTCAACCCCGCCAAGGGCTTCACCTTCGCCAAGGGGCTGCGGGCGATCCTGCGCCAGGATCCGGACATCATCCTCGTGGGCGAGATCCGCGATACCGAGACCGCCCAGCTGGCGATCCGCGCCGCGCTGACCGGCCACCTCGTCTTCAGCACCCTGCACACCAACAGCGCCGCGGGGGCGATCCCGCGCCTGCTGGACATGGGCATCGAGCCGTTCCTGCTCTCGGCCACGCTGGTGTCGGTCATGGCGCAGCGCCTGGTGCGCACCGTGTGCCCGGAGTGCGCCGAGCCCACCGAGCTGACGGCGACGGACCTCGATCTGCTGGGCCTGCAACCCGGCGAGCTGGGAGAGAGCACGCTGCGCAAGGGCAAGGGCTGCAGCCTGTGCCACGACTCCGGTTTCCGCGGCCGCCTGGCCGTCTTCGAGTACCTGCAGATCGACAAGGCCATGCGTCACATGATCGTCGAGGGGCGTGACGCGAGCGAGATCGAGACCGCCGCCCGCACGGGCGGACAGCGCAGCCTGCGGGACGACGCCCTGGTCAAGCTGATGAACGGGCAGACCACGGCGCAAGAGCTGCTGAGGGTGGTCGCATGAAGGAGTACCGGTACAGCGCACTGAGCTCGCAGGGGCACACCGTCACCGGCATCCGGACCGCGCCCGACCGGGCGACCCTGGCCGAGGAGCTGCTCGAGCAGGGGCTGGTGATGCTGCGCAGCCGCCCGACGCTCGGCTCGCTGGGCCACATGTTCTCCTCGGCCGGCCGCGCCGGCCGCCGCGAGCTGCGCGACTTCACCCAGCACATGGCCACCTGTCTGGTCGCGGGCGTGCCCGCGGTCACCGCCCTCGGCGACTTCCAGCAGCAGGCCGCCGGCGACTTCGCCGACGTCGTGGCCGACATCCGCAGCGACGTCAACAGCGGCACCGCGCTCGACGAGTCGTTCGCCCGGCACCGGTACGTCTTCGGCCCGGTGTACCTGGCCATGGTCTCGGCCGGCCAGCGCTCGGGCAATCTCGACGCCGCCTTCGAGGAGCTGGTCAGCTACCTGGAATGGCAGGACAACCTGCGCGCGCAGACCACCCAGGCGTTGATCTACCCGTCGATCCTCATCGTCGGCATCATCGGACTGTTCCTGCTGCTGATGCTCTTCGTCGTGCCCCGCTTCAGCGAGATGTTCGAGGAGGTCGATTTCGAGCTGCCGGCCATCACCCAGCGCATGATGGAGCTCGGCACGTTCATGGGGCACTGGTGGTGGCTGCTGGCCCTGGGCGGGTTCGCCATCTGGATGGCGGTCAAGATGGCGACGTCCACCGAGCGCGGTCGCTACTGGCGCGACCGCATCGTGCTCGCGGTGCCCATCATCGGCACGTTCGCGCGCAAGCTGGCCCTGTCGCGCTTCACCAAGACCATGTCGCTGATCCTGGCCTCGGGCCTCGATCTGCTGCGCGCGTTCGACCTCATGCAGGGCATCGTGGGCAACAGCGTGATGGCCCGGCAGCTGGCGCTCATCCGCCAGCGCGTGGCCACCGGCGAGTCGTTGCAGCAGGCCTTCGCCGATGCCGATCTCTTCCCGCCGCTGGTGCAGCGGCTGGTCTCGGTGGGCGAGAAGACGGGGTCGCTCGACACCTCGCTGCAGCAGGCGTCGGCCACGATCGACCGGGAGATCCCCCGCGACCTGAAGAAGGCGTTCACCGTGTTCGAGGCGCTCATCATCGCCATCCTGGGCGTGATGGTCTGCGTGGCGGCCCTGTCGCTGCTCATGCCCATCATGCAGATCAAGGCCTCGATGACCTAGGGAGTGTGGCCGACGTGACCCGCAGGTCCGAACAACGACGAGCCGCGTGGCGTCCTGGACGGGACGGGTTCACCCTCGTGGAGATCATCGTCGCCGTGGCGATCATCGCCGTCCTGGCCGGTGCGATCACCCCGATGGTCTTCAAGGAGCTGATGTCCGCGCGCGAGAGCGCGACCGAGCGCGAGCTCGCGGCGCTGGCGGACGGTCTGAGCGATTTCTACGCCGACACCGGCCGCCTGCCCACCGAGGGGGAGGGGCTCGCCGCCCTGGTCGCCGATCCCGGCGTGGCCGGCTGGCAGGGGCCGTACGTGATGTCCGATCAGGGCGACCCCGTGCGCGAGGCGACCAACGACGCGTTCAGCCGCGCCTACGTCTACGACCTCGACCCGAGCACCAGCCCCGCCGACGTCGCCGACGCGGTGGTCGCCAGCGCGGGCGTCGACGGCACCCTGGAGGCCGGCTCCGCCGGCGGGACCTGGACCCTCGCCGGGGCGGGCGACGACCTGGTGCAGGCGGTCAGCATCGGGCCGGTCGACCGCGAGAAGCTGGCCGAGGCCGAGTCCGAGGTCCTCGCCCTGGCCGACGCCATCCGTGCCTACTACAAGGATCGCAATGCCTTCCCGGCGTCGGTCGCCGACCTGACGCCCGATTATCTCGACGCCGGCGTGGCCGGCGACGCGCTGATCGACCCCTGGAACCAGGGCTACCTCGTGTCCGCCAACCCGCTGTACGGCGTGGCGGTCGAGCTGAACGTGCGCAGCCGCGGTCCCGACCGCGCCGACGACGGCGGGGGCGACGACGACATCGCGGTGACGGTCAGCAACGTGCCCCTCGGCCGCGAGATCACGACCTGGAAGCAGGAGATCGCCCAGGACGCCGTCCTGGCCTCCGGCGCCGTGCTGACCGGCGTGTGGCTCAATGACCGCCACGCGCTCGGCCTGCCGGCCACCTTCGACGTCGACGGCTGGGGCCAGCCGTTCGCCATCCGCCTCGCTCCGGACATCGTCTACTCGGCCGGCCCCGACGGGGTCGCCGCCCAGCCCCTCGACAACGTGCCCGCGGGAGTCGGACCATGAGCAAGCACACCGGCTACGGGATCCGCCGCACCGTCGACGAGACGCTCGTCGTCGGGATCGATCCGGTCACCGACCACACCTGGCGCCTGAGCATGCGCCGTTCGGTGGCGATCGACGAGGACTGGCCGCCCGAGCTCGCGCGCGACCTCGGTCGCGCCGCCGGCCGCTGCGCCTGGCTCGTCCCCGAGGAGGACGTCACCTGCACCCAGACTCCGATGCCGCGCCTGAAACGCGGGGAGATGGTGCGCGCGGTGACCGGCTGGGTCGCCCGCCAGGAAGGCGGCGCGCCCGAGGACTGGGCGGTCTCCTGGCGCGCGTTCTCCACGACGACCGGCAAGGCCGACAGCCAGCAGGTCGCCATGGTCTACGCCGACCGCGAGGACCTCGAGGGCCACGTCAACGCCGCCGCCAGCCTGGGCGTGGTGCCGAGCCTGATGCTGCCCGCGTCGCTGATCGTCGACCAGTTCTTCCGGGCCGCCGCGCCGGAGAGCGCCTCGCTCGACGTGTGGAACCTGGTCTACGTCGGCGGGCGCACCAACGTGCTGTGCGTGGCCAACCGCGACGGATTGCTCCTGACCCGCCCGTTGCCGGGCGACCTCACCGGCGGCGCCGACCGCCAGGAGTACCTCGAGCGCCTGACGACCGAGGTCGACCGGTCGATCTTCTTCGCCCGCCAGACCGCCGGCAGTCCCCAGGTCGACGGCGTGTTCGTCTGCGGAGATCCGGTGCTGTCCGAGGAGCTGGTGGCCAGCCTGCGCGAGTCGACCACCGTCAC
>WJIQ01000023.1 GCA_014730255.1 bacterium
CCACCGCCTCGAGGCTCAGCATCGGAGCGGGGTGGCGCACGGTCGCGAGCTCCTCGCGCGGCGCGGCGCCCACCCTCCGGGTCGGCGAGTCGTCGCTGACGAGATCCCAGGCCTGCTCGAGCTCGTCGAGCGTGGCGAAGAACCGGTCGTACTCCCGGTCCGAGATCACCGGGTCGTCCTCGACGTGGTAGCGGCGATCGTGATGGCGGACCGCCTCGCGGAGCTCGGTGACGGCCCGTTCGGCCTGCTCCCTGGACTCGATCGCCGACGGATCGACGTCGGGCAGGTGATCGTTCGCTCCGGCCATCCGACCATCCTCTCGCCGGTGCGGCGTGGACTGGCGTCAGGACTCCGCCCTGGCGCGCGACGGCAGCCGCGGCCACGGTTCGTGCTCGCCTCGTCCTCGTGAACACACCATAGGAGCGGGGTGTCGCGGGCGGAGATGGGGGTGGCTCCCAAAACACCGCATCGCGCGGCCCGGTCGCTCACCAGCGCAGGCGCAGGGTCCGGTCGGGCTGGAGCTCGACGGCGCCGCCGAAGCGCTTGCACTCGCGGTCGAGGGTGCGCGCCAGCCACGCCGCATCGTCCTGGCCGGCGCGGTTCAGCCGCAGGCGCGCGATGCGCACGGGCATCATCGTCAGTGCGCGCAGGGCTCCGGACCGGCGCTCGAGCTCCACGAAGTACATCAACGCGAGCTCGCCCCGGTACTCGCGATGGCCGCCGATCCCCTCGTAGTCGTTGAGCAGATCGCCACAGCCGTAGAGGATCGGCCGGTCATGGTGGACCTCGATCGCGCGCGGATGGTGGGAGGAGTGGCCGTACACCACGTCCACGCCGGCCGAGTCGATCAGCGTCCGGGCGAACGCGGTCTGCTCATCGGGGATGGCCCACCCCCAGTTGTCGCCCCAGTGCACCGAGACCACGACCAGATCGCCGGGCCGGCGCTCCGCGTCGATCCGGGCGCCGAGGCGCACGGCGGCGTCGGGGTCCAGGGCCGGAAGCAGGCTCAGCCCCGCACGGCCCGGTCCGGCGCTCCATTCGGCGGGGATGCCGCTGCTGCCATGGCCGACCGCGAAGACGAGCACGCGCCCCGAGCCGGGTAGCGGCAGGATCGCCGGCGCCTCGGCCTCGGCGAGGTCGCGTCCGGCCCCGGCGGTGGCCAGGCCGGCGCCGCGGAGGGCCTCGAGCGTCGTCGGCACCTCGGTGCGCCCCCAGTCCAGCACGTGGTTGTTGGCCAGCACGCAGCAGTCGATCCGTGCGGCCGTCAGACAGGCCACGTTGTCCGGGTGGACCCGGTAGTGGATCCCCTTGCCAGGCCACGGCTCACCCCCGGCCGAGACGGCGGTCTCGAGGTTGACGATCCGCACGTCGGGGCGTCGCGCGTCGAGGATCCCGAGGGCGTCGTGCCACGGATAGGCCGGGGCGACGGGCTCGGGTACCGGCCCGTTCGCCTCCTCGGCGAGTGCGACATAGGTGCGCGCCGAGCGGACGTATGGCTCGTGGAGCGTGGCATCGACCGAGTGCTCGAAGACCTGATCGATGCCCCGGCCGATCATCACGTCGCCGCCGAGGAAGAGCGTCACGGGCGCGGCGGCGGCCATGGTCGCCAGGAAGGGAGCGGCGGGGATCCAGGTGGGCAGCATGCCGTCGACCTCCGGTCCGGGGTGCGGTTCGGCCTCATGACGATACACTCGGAGTAGAGATGGGACGCGGCAAACCGACGGGTCGCTCCGGCCCGGGTCGCGCCGCGTCCGGAAGCGCCGGCCCCGTCGACGGACGGGCGGCCGGTCGCCAGCCGAGGAGGGACACGATGCCCATCTACAAGGACCGACGCGATGCAGGGCGGCGCCTCGCCGAGCTGCTGGTCGAACGCTTCGCCGGCGATGACGTCGTCGTCCTCGCGCTCGTGCGGGGCGGGTTGCCCGTGGCGATCGAGGCCGCGCGCGCGCTCGAGGCGGAGCTCGACGTGTTCCTCGTCCGCAAGGTCGGCGTGCCGGGGAACGAGGAGCTCGCCGCGGGCGCCGTCGCCTCCGGCGACGTCGAGGTGGTCAACGACGACGTGGTCGGCGCCCTCGGGGCCCGTCGCGAGGAGCTCCAGGAGGTGATCGATCGCGAGCGGCGCGAGCTGCGCCGGCGGGAGGACCTGTACCGGGGCGACCGCGAGCCCATCGACGTGCGGGGCCGGATCGCCATCCTCGTCGATGACGGCGTCGCCACCGGGGCGAGCATGGCGGCCAGCGTCGCGGCCCTGCGTCAGCGGGAGCCGGCCCGCACGGTCGTGGCCGTGCCGGTGGCTCCCTCGCGGGCGAGAGACCGGCTGATGCTCGCCGCCGACGAGGTCGTCTGTGCGAAGGTCGAGGATCGCCTGCCCGGCGTGGGCGCGGCCTACGAGGCGTTTCCCCAGGTCGAGGACGACGAGGTCGTGGCGCTGCTGCGCGAGGTGCGGGGCGAGTCGGATTGACACCGGTCCGGGCGTCGGCCGCTACCCCTCGCTCTCACGTGCGCGTGGCGTGCTGACGCCCGGCTTGTCGACGATCAGGACCGAGCTGGCCTGCGGTCCCTTCTCCCCTTCTTCCTCCACGAAACGCACGCCGACGCCGGTCTCGAGCCGGTCGAAGTCGTTGTTCAGGACGGCGTTGCGATGGAAGAAGATCTCCCGCCGATCCATGGTCTCCAGGAACCCGTAATCACGCTCGGGAAAGAGCTTCGCGACGACGGCGAGGTGGTCCATGCCGACGCCCGCCTTGACCTGGCCACGTTGCTGCTCGCGGATGTCGGAGAGCTGCCGGCGCACCGACTCGAAGACCTCGGCCGCCAGGCTGGGGAACGGGTCGACCGCCTCGTCGACGGTCAGCTCGCGGCTGACCACCACGTCGCGGTGTCGGGGCACGTGCAGCGTCACGCGCATCTGCAGGGGATTGCCCGACTGCTTGCTCTCGTGATCGCGCTCGACGATGACCTGGCAGGTCGTGATCGTGTCGCAGACCTCCTCGAGCTTGGCCACCTTGTCGCGGACCAGGCGCTCGCGGTCCTCGGTCTGATCCACGCCTCGGAACGTGAGTTCCAGCGGGGTTTCCATGGGTCGACCTCCTTCGTGGTCGGAGACGAACGTGCGGTCTTCATCTGGACAGCTAACGACCGGGACCCCGGGTCGACCACCCCCGACAGCGAACTCGAGCGGCGCGTGCGACCGATCTGGGGAAATCACGCAAGCGACGGTGCCGTCCGGCCCCATCGACCCCCCCATACCATCCACGTACGGTCTGATCGAGAATCGATCGACGTCGCCGGCCTCCACGACGGGCGAGGGAACGCCGGCGGCCCGGTGCACCCGAAGGGAGCGACATGCACGAGCGAAGAATTCCGGCCGCCACGACGGCGATCGCGCTGGCCGCCCTGCTCGCGGTCGGCTGCGGTGGCGACGCCGAGGTGGTCGACGCAGGCACCTACGAGGGGATCGTGGACGCGACCGAGCCGGGCGCCAGGGAGGTCGTCGTGGTGCTCGACGACGGTCGGCGCGTCGACATGGTCGTCACCGACGGCACGGCGCTGCAGGAGAGCGGCAATCCCGTCGACGTCACCGCGCTCGAATCCGGGGCGCGGGTCCGCGTCACCCTCGATCGCGAGGGCGGCCGCAACGTGCCGACGCGGATCCAGTTGCTGCCGTGAATCGCCGATGTCCACCCGTGGCTCGACCAGAGAGGAGACGACGTGACGACCGACGATGATGCGATCCTGGTGCTGGAGAACGTCGGTGTGGCGAGGAATGGTCAGCCGATCCTCGCCGGGATCGACGCGACCTTCCAGCGCGGCCTCGTGCACGCGGTGGTGGGTCCCAACGGGGCCGGCAAGTCGACCCTGGCCGCCGTGATCATGGGGCTCGAGGGATACCGGGAGGCCACGACCGGGGTGATCCGGTACGAGGGCGCCGTGATCGGGCAGCTCGACGTCACCGAGCGCGCCCGGCGAGGCATCGCGCTGGCCTGGCAGGAGCCCGCCCGCTTCGAGGGCCTGCGCATCGGACGCCTGCTGGAGGCCAGCGGGGCGTCGAGCGACGACGAGGTCGATGCCGCCCTGCACGACGCGGGCCTCGAACCCGACCGCTACCGCCAGCGCGCCGCCGACACCACGCTGAGCGGAGGCGAGCGCAAGAAGCTCGAGCTGGCCAGCATCATGGTCATGCGGCCGCGGTTCGTGATGCTCGACGAACCGGACAGCGGCATCGATGTCGCCTCGCTCGATCACATCTTCGCCGCCCTGGCCACGCTGCAGGAACGCGAGACGACCGTCGTCCTGATCACCCACAGCCCCACGGTGCTCCGGCACGCCGAACGTGCCATGCTGATGTGCTGCGGCGCCATCGTCGACCGTGGCGATGCCGAGCGCATCGGACGCGAGTTCGCCTCCGGTTGCATCCCCTGTCCGCATCATCCGCGGCAGGTGGCCCGTCACGACACGAGGAGGGCCTCATGAGCGAGAGCGCGATCGCCACGATCTACGAGGCGGCGGACCTCGACCCGGGGCCGGTTCACGATCCGGATGCCGCCCACCTCGTGGTGGACGGCAACCGCGTGCTCGGCCGCAACCTCGTCGCGGGCCTCACCGCCGAGGTCGACGAGCAGGCAGATGGGGTGCGACTCGTGATCCGTCTCGCCGAGGCCACCGTCCTCGAACGGCCGGTGCATCTATGCTTCGGCATGAGCGGCGACAGCGGCCAGCAGCAGATCGACCTCGACGTGGAGCTCGCCCCGCGGGCTGGCGCCATCTTCACCGCCCACTGCGCCTTCCCCTTCGCCCGCGACGTCGAGCACCGGATGCAGGCCGACATCCGCGTCGGCGATCACGCCACCTACCGCTACCGGGAGCGCCACGTGCACGGTCGTACCGGCGGCGTGCTGGTCGTACCGCGCACGCGCCTACGCCTGGGCGAGGGAGCGCGCGTGACGACCGACTTCGAGCTCCTCAGGGGGCGGGTCGGCGAGGTCGACATTGACTACCGGTCGACCTGCGGCCCGGACAGCGTCCTGGAGATGGACGCTCGCGTGGACGGGCGAGCCGACGACCGGATCGCGATCCGCGAGGTGGCCGGCCTGGAGGGGGAACGCGCGCGCGGCGTTCTGACGTCCCGCGTCGCGGTGCGCGATCGCGCACGGGCCGAGATCCACAACGAGCTCACCGCGAGTGCCGCCGGGACCAGCGGTCATGTCGATTGCAAGGAGATCGTCACCGGCGAGGCCACCGCCTCCGCGGTCCCGATCGTCCTCGTGCAGCATCCACGGGCCCACGTCACGCACGAGGCGGCCGTCGGCAGCGTCGATCACAAGCAGCTGCAGACCCTGATGGCGCGCGGGTTGGACGAGGACGAGGCCGTCGCGCTGATCATCGAGGGCCTGCTGAGCTGAGACGAGCCATGCGTCACGCGGATGGGTCGACCGACCATGCCCGATCGCGGGCGGACCCCATGGGGCGCGCGAATGGTCGGCGATACGGTGGACCATGGCGGACGGCCGATTCGGCCGATCCGGACTCGCCAGCGGAGAGGAGCGACGGACGTGCCAGAGCTTCCCGACGTCCAGGTCTACAAGGAGTACCTCGACGCGACGTCGCTCCATCAGGAGATCGAGCACGTGCATCTGACGGCGCCCGAGCTGCTGGACGGAGTGAGCCGCACGTCGGCGGTCCTGTCCCTGAGACTCGAACCGAGGAGAGAACAATGAGTGTCGTGAAGGTCATCGAGGTGATCGCGGAATCGGAGAAGGGCTGGGAGGACGCGGCCGCGCAGGCGCTGACGGAGGCGCAGCGTTCGATCCGCAACGTCTCCTCGATCTACATCAAGGATTTCAAGGCCGACGTCGAGAACGGCAAGATCACGAGCTATCGCGTCAACGCGAAGGTCTCGTTCCTGCTCGAGGGTTGACCCCACCGGCCCGGATCACCGCGCGGGCGTCCCGGCCTCCGGGTCGTCCGCGGCCCTTCCCGCCAGCGAGTAGATCCAGGATCCCACGACGGGCACGATGCTCAGCATCGCCGCGAGCACCCAGCCGGCGAGCGGTGGGAACTCCAGACGCATGACCGACGCGACGGGACCGACCGCGGTGACCGTGAACGTCAGCACCAGACTCAGCATCAGAGCGAGCCAGACGTACCGATTCCGCGTGATCTCGTTGATCAGGACGCCGCTGTCCCGGTCGCGCACGTTGAACACGTGCCAGAGCTGGGCGAGGGCGACGG
This sequence comes from bacterium, assembly GCA_014730255.1. Classification (GTDB taxonomy): domain Bacteria; phylum Krumholzibacteriota; class Krumholzibacteriia; order LZORAL124-64-63; family LZORAL124-64-63; genus Glo-17. The sequence goes on from WJIQ01000023.1 coordinate 6,232, forward strand.
CCAGGAAACCGACCGTCTGCGCCGTGGGGGTCGACAGCTCGAGGACCGCCTCGCCGATGACCAGGCCGGCGAGCGCCGTGGCGGCGATCATGGCGCCATGGATCCAGACGAACACCCAGTGCCGGCGCTCGAGGATCGGCATCTCCGGATCGCGCGGCGGTCGATCCATGATGCCCGGACGCCCCTCGCCGAGGCCGAGTGCGAGCGCCGGGAAGACGTGGGTCACCGCATTGAGGAACAGGATCTGCAGGGGAAGCACCGGCATGGCCAGTCCGGAGACCGAGGCGGCGAACACCGCCATGATCAGGCTGAGGCTCACCGAGAGCAGGAAGAGCACGAACTGGCGCAGGTTGCCGAAGATGATCCGCCCCTCGCGGATCGCAGTGACCAGGGTCGAGAAATCGTCGTCCTTGAGGATGATGTCGGCCGCCTCGCGCGCGACCTCGGTGCCGCGCCGGCCCATGGCCACGCCGATGTCGGCCTTCTCGAGCGCGGGCGCGTCGTTCACCCCGTCGCCGGTCATGGCCACGATGTTGCCCTCTTGCTGCAGGAGGTCCACGAGGTCGAGCTTCTGACGTGGCGAGACCCGGGCGAAGATCGTCGCGGCGAGGGTCGCGTTCCGGGTCTCGTCGTCCAGCTCGTCGGGCGCGGCGAGGTCGCGGCCCGAGACGACGGTCGGCTCGCCGTCGCCGAGGTCCAGCTCGTCGGCCACCACCTGCGCCGTGGCGGCCTGGTCGCCGGTGATCATCACGGTGCGGATACCTGCCCGGCGCGCGGTCTCGATGGTGCTCGCGACGTCCCGGCGCGGCGGATCGAGCAGACCGACCAGACCGAGGAACGTGAGGTCGCGATACGGATCGTCGTCAGCATCGTCGACGCTCCCGACCGCCAGCGCGATCACGCGGAGCCCCTGGGCCGCGAGATCTCGCGAGGCTTCACGCCAGCGCCCCCGCTGATCGTCGCTCATCCGCACCTCGCCACCCGCCTCGCGCTGATCTCGGCAGATCTCCAGGACCGCCTCGGGAGCTCCCTTCACCGCCGCGAGACGCCCGCCATCGTCGCGATGGATCGTGGCCATCAGCTTGCGCTCGGGGTCGAAGGCCACCTCGCGCACCTCGGGACGCCGTTCGAGAAGCTGCGGTCGCGTGAGATCCGCCCGGCGCGCAGCCATCAAGATGGCCGCCTCCATGGGGTCGCCGACCGCGTCGAGCTCCCCGTCGTCGTTCTCGGCGAGCTCGGCGTTGGTGCAGAGGGCGCCGATGGTCAGCGCGTCGACCGCGGCCTCGTTGCCGGCGACGTCCGGGTCCTCGTCGAGCGAGACCTCGCCGTCGGGCAGCAGGAGACGCACCACGGTCATGCGGTTCTCGGTGAGGGTGCCGGTCTTGTCGGCCGCGATGATCGTGGCGCCGCCGAGGCTCTCGACCGCGGACAGGCGATTGACGAGCGCGTTCTGCCGCGCCATGCGGCGCATGCCTCGCGCCAGGGCGATGGTGGCGACGATGGGCAGCCCCTCGGGCACGGCCGCGACCGCCAGCGCGACCGCCGACTCGATGACCAGGACGAGGTCGCGGTCCTGCCACCAGCCCACCATCACGATGACCACCGACAGGATCACCGTCAGCCAGATGAACGAACGGCCGAGCTGATCGAGCCGGTCTTCCAGCGGCGTGGTCTCCGCCTCGGCCTCACGGATGTCGCGGGAGATCGCACCCAGCTCGGTCTCCATGCCCGTCGCCACGACCACCGCCTCCCCGCTGCCGCCGGTGATCGCGGTGCCCTTGAAGAGGAGGCTCGTGCGCTCGGCCAGCGGCGCGTCCTCGGCGACGGCCGCGACCTGCTTGGCCACCGGCTGGGACTCGCCCGTCAGGGTCGATTCGTCGACCTCCAGGCGCGCCGATTCGAGCACGCGCAGATCGGCCGTGACCGTGTCGCCGGCCTCGAGCACGACGATGTCGCCCGGGACCAGCCGTGCGGCCGGAACCTCGCGGACCTCGCCATCGCGACGCACGCGGCTGCGGGCCTGGCTCAGCTTCGCCAGCCCCTCCATGGCCCGCACCGCACGCAGCTCGGTCACGAACCCGATGAGCGCGTTGACCACGACCACCACGCCGATGGCCGCACCCTCGGCCCACTGGCGCAGCAGGAGCGCGAGCACGGTCGCCACGCCGAGCACGATGACGATCACGCTACGGAACTGGTTGACGAGGATGGTCGCGGCGCTGGTGCGGTCCTGCTGGTCGATCCGGTTGGGTCCATGGCGACGCTGGCGACGGGAGACCTCGCGGCCGCTCAGCCCCTGATCGCGCTCGACGCCGAGATCGGCGAGCAGGTCGGCGCAGGGGCGAGACCACGGCCCGGAATCGCGAGTCGTGGGCGTGGGGTCGTCGGACACGTCCATGCGTCTCCTTCGCGCGGGTCGTCGGGGCGACGAACGGTCGTACGGCGCGAGCGGCGGACCCGCTCGCGTCGCGCCGACCGTGTTCCTGACGGGCTACTCGTCCAGCTTCGCGATCGATCGCGCGACGAACGTCTGGTCGTCGAACAGCTGCTCGTCGATGCGGCCGGACACCGTCACGCGGTCCCCCACCCCGATCCGCTGGTAGCCCACGTAGTCGAGCGGGTCGTGCGGAAGGCGTTCGACCGTGACCTCGATCGACCGGTCCCGGTTCTCGAGGATGAACGACTCGTCGCGCACCTCGGTGACCTTGCCGACCAGGACGGTGCGCGCCATGACCACGGGCTGGTCCACGCTGGTCCAGGTGTCCTCCTCGTCGCGGGCGCTGGCGTAGAACGTCGTGCCGAGCTTCTCGACGAAGACCCGCGAGGCCTCGATGGTGCGGTCCTCCATGAAGCCGTCGTCGATCACGCCGTGCACGGAGACCTTGTTGCCCCGCTCCAGGACGTAGGCGTCCGCGTCGCGGTCGCCGTCGTCCATCTCGACGGTGATGACCCCGGCTCCGAAATCGAGGACGAAGGCGTCGCGCGAGACTGATTGCACGATCCCGTCGACGGTGATCCACGTGTCGTTCAGTCTCTCGTACGGGTCGGCGTCCTGCGCCGGGGCGCTCGCCGCGACCGCGATCACGGCGACCAGGGCCGCGGCGATCGTCTGGTTTCTCGGGCTGCGATTCATCGTCTCGTTCCTTCCTCGTTCGAGCTCGGGCCCGGCATCCCCTGCGCATGGGACACGGCCGTTGCCCTCGCCCGGGTCGCTCGTTCGATACGCTAAGCGCGGCCCGTCCCTCCTCAACCACGACACCTCCAATTGGGGAATACCCCCAGACCGATCGTCGGGGCCCGCCGCTACGGTGACGACGGAACCGGGAGCTCGATCTCGAACAAGGAGGCGACGATGCCCCGCGCGACCCTCGCCCGCGATCGACGGGAGGTCCTGCAACGGCTCTTCGAGGCCGAACGAGGCGCCAGCGAGCGTGTCGACCGGGCCCGGCGCGAGGCCGAGCAGCGCGTGGACGAGGCCCGCCACGAGGCCGAGCGTCGGATCGAGGAGGCCCGTGACGCCGCCGAGGACGAGGTCCGCGAGCGGATCGCCGGGGCCCGGGAGGCGCAGGAATCCGGAGGGCATCCCGACCGGGAGACCGACGACATGGCCGGCGAGGATGCCGGCGGCGGCGAGGATCTCCGACGCGAGGCCGAGGACCACCTCGATCGCGCGAGTGCGCTCGTGCGCGCGTGGGTGATCGCCGGGGCGGATCCCGATGCGGACCGCTGATCCACGTCGCCGGCGCGGCGATTCCAGGAGGCGCGCATGCTGAATGCCTACCGTCATGCCGCCGTCCACCCTGTCGTCCGCGCCGGCGTCGGACGCCTCCTCGGGCGGGACACCTGGTCGGCGCTGCTGGCCGCCTCCAGCCTGGACGAGTACGTCGACGTGCTGTCCGGATCTCGCTATCGCGACGCCGTGCTCCCGGTCGAGCCCGAGCCGGCGGCCATCGCGCGCCGTCTGCGGGCCGAGGTGGCGGCGGCCAAGCGCCGGCCGACGACGTTCCTGAGCGGGGCGGCGCGCGACCTCACCGACTGGTCGTGGCGACGACACGAGATCGAGAACCTGCTGACGATCCTCCGCGGCGTGCACGCCGGGCGATCCGCGCGGGAGATCCGACGTCACCTGATCCCGCTCGGCTCGACGTCCCGGATCGACTGGCGCTCGCTGGCGAGTTCCGCAACCATCGCCGACCTGCGCCAGCGGCTGGAAGGTACGGCGACCGGTCGCTACTACCGTCGGATCCTCACCGATGCCGCCGATGCCTACCGGCGCGATGGCGGCGTGTTCGTGCTGGAGAACGCGGTCGAACGCGCCCACCACCGGCATCTGCGACGCAGGATGGATGCCCTGAATCGCACGGACGCCGGCGACGCGCGCCGCCTGGTCGGACTCGAGCTGGACACCCGCAACGTGCTGCGGTCGTACCGGTTCCGCGTCGCCTTCGGATGGTCGCCGGAGACGATCCTCGCCAACGCCCTGCCGGCCGGCGAGCGCGTGACCGCCCCGGTGCTACAGGCCATCGCCACCGGCGCTTCCCTGGCCGGGATCGTCGCCGACGTCTGGGGTCGTCGGCTGCCGGGGGTGGGCCGACTCTCCGCAGCGGACGACCTGGCGAACCTGACGCGCCTGGAGACGATGCTCCGGCGTCTGCTGGGGCTTCGCGCTCGCGAGGCCCTGCGCGGGTACCCATTCCGGCTCGCCTCGGTCCTCGCCCAGGGCGTCCGGCTCGACCACGAACTGCGGGACCTGGTCACGATCAGCGAGGCCATCGATGCCGGTCTCGCCCCCGAGGACAGGGCCGATCGCCTGATCGAGAATCGAGGTCGCTGATGCACGAGATGCATGCCCGCCGCCTCTTCGTCGCCACCCATCGCGACGACCTGCCGCAGGTCGCGGCGTTCCTCGCCCGGCAGGCCGGTGTCGAGCCGGCCGATCCCCCACCGACGACGATGTCCGGCGGGGAGCGGCGCAGCTGGCGCTCGCTCGTCGACCGGCTGGAATTCCGCCTGCGACAGGTGGCGGCCGTCAGCGAGAAGCTCGCGATCGACGATTCGCACGGCGAAATCCCGACCGATCGTGATCACGAGGGCATGCCCCCCGAGGTCGGAGCCGACGACCGCTGGGCCGGGGACCTCGACCAGCTCGACCGCCTCGAGGAGGACGTGGGCCGCCTGACCGATCTCGTCCAGGAGCGGGAGCAGGACGCGGCCACCCTGCGCAGTGACGAGATCAGCCTCGCGCGGCTGGTCGACCTCGAGCTGCCGCCTCGGGACGCGGCCCGCAGCGGACGGGCCCACGTGATGTTCGGCGTGGTCGATGCCGACGAGTACACGCGGACCAGCGTGCCCCGGCTCGACACGCCCCTGGTCGTGATCCCGCTGGTGTCCCTCGGCTCGGGTCTGCTGGTCGCCTCGGCCGCGCTCCCCCGGGACCGTGCGGTCCTCGAGCGCTTCCTGCGCACCATCGGCCACCAGCCCATCGACCTGCCCGCAGGCGTGCCGGACGACGCGGCCGCCCTGCTGGACGATCTGCGCCGGCGCCAGCGCGAGGTCGACGAGGAGCTCGCGGATCTCCGCCGACGCCTCGTGACGATGCGCGAGGAACGATCGGCCTGGCTGGCCGACCTCGATCGCCGCCTCGCCGGCGAACTCGCGGCCGCCAGGCTGGTCGCCGACCACGCCGTGTTCGAGGAACTGGTGCTCCTGGTGGTGCTCATCCCCGACGATCGCGCCCGGGAGCTCGTCGACGGCGTGCATGCCCTGGCCGGACGCGAGCACGTCGTCGTCCTCGGCCAGTCGCCCGACGTGCCGGCCCGGGCCACGATGCCCACGGGAGGGCAATAGCATGTTCACCCCGGAGCCGATGCGAAAGGTGAACGTCTTCGCCGGCGAGGGCGATGTCGAGGCCGTGATCGTCACGCTCGGGCAGCTCCGCGAGTTCCACGTGGCGACCTCGCGGAGCGCCTCCTGGTCGTCCGAATCGCCACTCTGGGACGACCTGGTCGATGGGTTCGACGGGTTGCGTCAGCGCGCCGACGAGCTGTCCGGTGCCCTCGGGCTGGACGCGGCGTCCGCGGCGATCGCCTCGCCCCTGTCCCCGACCGACGATCAGGACGACCTCGAAGCGGCCCTCGCGGAGCTGGCCGGCCCCATCGACGACTGGCGCCACCGGACCAAGGAGACCGAGGCGACGATCGACCGGCTCACCGATCTGCGCGACGAGCTCGCGATGCTCGCCGGGCTCGAGCGGCCGATCGGCGAGGTGCGCGCGCCACGCCGCATGCGGGTCGCCGTGGGGACGCTCCCGCGCGAATCGCTGGAGAACCTCGAGATGGTCCTCTTCCGGGTCCCGTTCGCGATCGTCCCCCTGCGCGTCGACGATCATCGCGTCCTGATCCTCGCCGCCAGCACCCGGCGTCACGGCGCGGTCCTCGAGCACGCCCTCAGCGGCCTGCAGTTCCGCCCGGTCGAGTTGCCGGAGGACGTCGACGGGTGGCCGGGCCGGGTCGCCGACGAGATCGACGCGCGCCTGGCCGACGCCCGGCGCCGACGCGCCGATCTCGCGGCCGAGCGGGACGAGCTCGTGCACCGCCACGAGGCCCGCCTGCGCGGCCTGCATCGTCAGATCGCGGCCAACCTCGAGGTCGCCCGGACGGTCACCGCGCTCGATCGCCGCGGCCACGTCTTCCTCGTGGCCGGCTGGCTGCCCGCCGCGGTCGTCGACGACGTCGTCGATGCCCTGCAGAGCACGACCAGCGGTCGCGTCGACATCCAGGTGGTCGAGCCCCTGCTCGCCGGTCGACGGACCGTGCCCACGAGGTTGCGCAACGGCGGGCTCGTCCGTCCGTTCGAGGCGATCGTCGGGACCTACGGGACACCAGCCTATGGCGAGGTCGACCCGACACCGCTGGTCGCGGTGACCTACCCGCTCATGTTCGGGATGATGTTCGGCGACGTCGGTCACGGCGCGCTGCTCGTGGCGATCGGCGCGTGGCTGCGGCATCGGGCCTCGGGCGGCGGGCGGCAGCTCGGCGGCGTGCTGGCCATCGCCGGGGCCGCCGCGATGGCGTTCGGCCTGGTGTTCGGCTCGGTCTTCGGACGCGAGGACCTCCTGCCCGGCCTGTGGAGAAGTCCGCTGGATGGGATCGGCAGCCTGCTCCTGGTGTCCGTGGCCGGCGGCATCGTGCTCGTGAATCTCGGCTACCTGCTGCACCTGTGGAACGCGGTCCGGCGGCGCGACGTCGGCGATCTGCTCGTCTCGCCCCACGGCGTGGCGGGCCTCGCGCTCTACTGGGCCCTGATCGGCGGAGGGTTCGCCACCTGGCAGGGCGACCTGTCGGCGTCGTCGCTGGCCGTCACGGCGGCGATCCCGGCCGGGGTCCTCCTGGTGCGGGAGCCGCTGCAGCGGCTCGCCGGCGGCGATCGTCCGCGCTGGTCCGGCGGGATGGGCACGGGGCTGGTCGAGAGCGTCTTCGAGCTGCTCGAGACCCTGATCAGCGTCGTCAGCAACACGCTCTCGTTCGTGCGCCTGGGCGCGTTCGCCGTCGCGCACGCCGGCCTGATGCACGTGGTCTTCCGGCTCGCCGAGGGTAGCGCGCCGGCGGTCGCGGCGATCGTGGTGCTGATCGGAACCATCGTGGTCGTGGGCCTCGAGGGGCTGGTCGTCTCGATCCAGGCCCTCCGTCTGCAGTTCTACGAGTTCTTCGGCAAGTTCTTCCAGGGCGACGGGCAGCCGTTCCAGCCGTTGCGACTGTTCGCCGGGCGCGAGCCATGACCCCCCGGCCGACCTGGACAACGACCAAGGAGGAGACCGTGCAACCGCATCGCTCGCTCATCGCTCCCGAATCCGTCGGCACCGCCGTACGAACAGGTCCGCGGACTCTCGCGACATCCTTGCCGCTGGTGCTCGTCGCCGTCCCGGAACTCGCCATGGCCGCCGCTGGCGCGGCCGAGGCCACCGCCGAGGCGGCCGGCGTCTCGATGGGCGCGGCCATCGGTGCCGGCCTGGCGGTCGGATTGGCAGCCATCGGCGCCGGCATCGCGGTCGGTATCGCCGGCGCGGCGGCCATCGGCGCGATCACCGAGAAGCCCGAGGTGCTCGGCCGGACGCTGATCTTCATCGGCCTGGCCGAGGGCATCGCGATCTACGGACTGATCGTGGCCTTCATGCTGTTGACGGGCTTCGGAGGATGACCATGACGGACCGGACGATCCACGTCATCGGCGACCGCCGCACCGTGCAGGGATTCCTTCTCGTCGGGGCCGAGGGACGCGTCGTCGAGAGCGAGGCGGACGCGCGCGCGGCCCTCGACTCGGCCACCGGTCGCGACGACGTGGGCCTGATCCTGGTGTCGGCCGAGTGGGCCGAGCGGCTACGCGACGAGGTCGACACGCTGATGCTGACCCGCGACCGGCCGCTCGTGGCGGAGCTGCCGGGAGCGGACGGAGAGATGGGCGGACCATCGACCGCCACGATCCTGCGGCAGGCCACCGGCATCGCCGGCGCCGCGCGGGCGGCGGAATGACACGGCCGCCAAGCGGCTCGAGAGGAGAGCGACATGTCCGGGATCATCGGTGACCTCGACGAGCTTCTGGCCGCCATCGAGCACGAGGGTCGGGCCGAGGTGGAAGATATCCAGCGGCGAGCGACAGAGGAGGTCGAGGAGATCGAGCGCGAGAGCGAGGGGCGCATCGAGAACGAGGTCCGCGAGATCCGGGCGTCCGCCGATGCCGAGATCGCCCGGATCGAGCGTCGCCACTCCCGACGCACGCGCCGGCGAGCTCGCCGCGATCTCCTCGAGGCACGCGAGAAGGTCCTCGATCGCGTCTGGCACCGCGCCGCAGAAGAGCTCGACGGTCTCGCCGACGAGGCCGAGCGGTACGCCGCGGCCCTGGAGGATCTCGCGGTCCTCGGGGCGCGCATCCTCGGGCCCGGCTCCTACGAGCTGGCCTCCGACCGGCGCGGTCAGCCCCTGATCACGGCAGAGCGATGCGCGCGATGGAGCCGGCGGGCGACCGACGAGACCGGCGCCGAGGTCGCGTTCGAGCCGGCGAGCGAGCCGGCGGAGATCGGCGGCGGACTCCTGGTCCGTGACGGCTGGCGCCGCCGGGCCGATCTGAGCTTCGCGACCCGGCTCGACGACGCGCGCGAGGTCCTGCGCGGCCGCGTCCTGGAGGTGGTGACGGGATCGTGAGCGAAGACGTCGGCATCATCGTGCGGGTCAGCGGCTTCGTGGTCGAGGCACGTCTGGACGGTGATCTGAGCATCTCCGAACGCGTCTGGGTGGGCGAGCCCCGCCTGGCCGGCGAGGTCATCGCCCTGCGGTCCGACGGCGCCACGATCCAGGTCTACGAGGACACGCAGGGTCTGCGGCCGGGCGAGCCGATCGTCGGCAGCGGCCAGCCGCTGTCGGCGGTCCTCGGTCCGGGGCTGCTGGGCAACCTGTTCGACGGCATCCAGCGCCCGCTCGACGCGCTGAAGGCGAGCTCGGGCGACTTCATCGGTCGTGGGATCGAGACGCCGTCGCTCGATCCGGAACGGCGGTGGACGTTCGTGCCGCGCGCCGATCAGGGCGCCGCCGTCGTCGCCGGGCAACTCCTGGGCGTGGTCCAGGAGACCGAGCTGCTCGAGCACCGCATCCTCGTCCCGCCCGACCTCGGGGGACGGCTCGCCTGGCTGGCCGGCGAGGGCGAGCTCGGCGTCGAGGACCGGGTGGCGGTCATCGAGACCGCCGGCGGCGACGAGGTCCCCCTCCCGCTGGCCCAGCGCTGGCACGTGCGCCGTCCCCGGCCGGTGGGCGCGCGGCTCCGGCCGGACGTCCCCCTGATCACCGGCCAGCGCGCCATCGACACCTTCTTCCCGCTGGCCAAGGGTGGGAACGCCGCCATTCCCGGCGGCTTCGGCACCGGCAAGACGGTGCTCCAGCACAGCCTCGCCCGCTGGTCGGACGCCGACGTCGTGGTCTACATCGGCTGCGGCGAGCGTGGCAACGAGATGACCGAGGTGCTGGAGGAGTTCCCCGAGCTGACCGATCCGTGGACCGGAAGGCCGCTCATGGAGCGGACCGTGCTCATCGCCAACACCTCGAACATGCCCGTCTCCGCGCGTGAGGCCAGCATCTACACCGGGATCACCATCGCCGAGTACTACCGCGATCAGGGGCACGACGTCGCGCTGATGGCCGATTCGACCAGCCGCTGGGCCCAGGCCCTGCGCGAGATCGCCGGCCGGCTCGGCGAGATGCCGGTCGAGGAGGGCTATCCCGCGTACCTGGCCGCGCGCCTGGCCGCGTTCTACGAGCGCGCCGGTCGCGTGCGGACCCTCGGCGGCGACGAGTCGTCCGTGACGGTGATCGGCGCGGTCAGCCCGCCGGGCGGCGACTTCTCCGAGCCGGTCACGCGCCACACGCAGCGCTTCGTCCAGGGCTGGCTGGCCCTCGATGCGGACCTCGCCCATCGGCGCCACTACCCGGCGATCGACTGGCTCGGCAGCTACGCGCTGCAGGCCGACGCCGTCGCCTCGTGGTGGACCGACGAGGTCGGCCCACGGTGGCCGGAGAACCGCCGTCGTGCCCTCGATCTCCTGCAGGAGGAATCCGGCCTGCAGGACCTGGTCCAGCTGGTCGGGCCGGACGCGCTGTCGGACGAGCAGCGCTGGACGCTCTCGGGCGCCCGCCTCGTGCGCGAGGGATTCCTGCAGCAGAATGCCCTGCACCCGGTCGACGCCTACGCCGTCCCGGAGCGCCAGGCGCTCCTGCTCGACCTGCTGCTGACCGCGCACCGGCTGGGACGGCGCCGTCTCGAGGCCGGTGACCCGCTGGACGAGATCCAGCGCGAGCTCGACCTGTCCACCCTGATCCAGCTGCGCCAGGAGGTGCCCAACGACGCGCTGGACCGGCTGCGCGAGCGGCGCGATGCGCTGCGGACCGAGCTGGACGGCCTCGACGGCGAAAGCGACGGGGCCGCCGGCGACCACGACGAGCCCGACGAGCCCAAGGAGGACACGCGCGAGGAGGAGGAAGGCGCATGATCACCGATCTGGTGCGCGAGTACCACGGGGCCCAGCATCTCGCCGGGCCGATCCTGATCGTCGAGGGCATCGACGATGCGCGGTCGATGGAGATGGTGGAGATCGTCTCCCCCGGCGGCGACGTGCGCCTCGGCCAGGTCCAGGAGACGGCCGAGGGCCGCGCGGTCGTGCAGCTCTTCAGCGGCAGCGACGGCCTGCACCTGCCGGACCTGACGATCCGCCTGCGCGGCCGTCCATTCGCCACGCCGGTCGGCCGCGAGATGCTCGGCCGGGTGCTCGACGGGCTCGCACGCCCCCGGGACGGGCTGCCCGCCCCCGTGCCCGAGACCCGCGTCGAGGCCGGCGGCACGGCGATCAACCCCGCGGCGCGCGCGTATCCCCGCCAGCACATCGAGACCGGCATCTCGGCCATCGACGGCATGAACACGCTGGTCCGCGGCCAGAAGCTGCCCATCTTCTCGGGCAACGGTCTTCCCCACGACGAGCTCGCCGCGCAGGTGGCCACGCACGCGCGCGCCGGCGCCGGTGAGGAGGACTTCGCGATCGTCCTGGCCGCCATGGGGGTCTCGCACGACACGGCCGAGCGGTTCCGCGACGCCCTGGAGGGCAGCGGCGCCCTCGAGCAGTCGACCCTGTTCCTCAATCTGGCCGACGACCCGCCCATCGAGCGCCTGATCACCCCCCGTGCCGCCCTGAGCCTGGCCGAGTTCCTGGCCTTCGTCCACGGCATGCATCTGCTGGTCATCCTGACCGACATGACCAACTACGGCGAGGCGCTGCGCGAGGTCGCCAACCGGCGCGGCGAGATCCCCACCCGCAAGGGCTTCCCCGGTTACCTCTACAGCGACCTCGCCTCGCTGTACGAGCGCTGCGGCCGGATCGCCGGCCGCGAGGGCTCGATCACGATCATGCCGATGCTGACCATGCCCAGCGACGACATCACCCATCCGATCCCCGATCTGACCGGCTACATCACCGAGGGCCAGATCGTCCTGGACCGGGACCTCGATCGCCGGGGCGTCGATCCGCCGATCAATGTCCTGCCCAGCCTCTCACGCCTGATGAAGGACGGCATCGGCGAGGACGAGACCCGGGCCGACCACCAGGACGTCGCCAATCAGCTCTACGCCGCCTACAGCGAGGTGACCAGCGCGCGCAGTCTCGCCCAGATCATCGGCGAGGACGACCTGCCGGGCCGTCAGAAGCGCTACCTCCGCTTCGGCGAGGCGTTCGAGCAGCGTTTCCTGAACCAGCCCCGCGGCGAGGGCCGCACCATGACCGAGACCCTCGACCTCGCCTGGCGGATGCTCGACCTGTTGCCGCGCGAGGAGCTGACCCGCATCGACGACCGCCATCTCGACGCCCACCACCGTCCGCAGGCCGGCGGGGCCGAGGCCATCGGCCGGTCGGCGGACACCGGGCGGCCGGACGGGGAGGAGTAGCCGGGAGACGACATGAGCGACCGACTCGACATCAGCCCCACGCGCGGCAACCTGCTGCGCCTGCAGCGCGAGCTCGAGAGCTTCCGCGACCGCCACGAACTGCTCGATCGCAAGCGCGAGATCGTCACCCGGGAGCTGCTGGAGAGGGCCCCGGAGGCCGTCACGCTCGAGGAGCGTGCGCGTCGGCTATGGCCCGACGCCCACGCGGCGATCACGCGCGCCCGCCTGCACCTCGGCAGCGACCGGCTGGCCCGCATCGGGCTCGCCCCCTGCGCCCGTCTCACCCTCCACGGTCGGATGCGGAGCGTCATGGGCCTGCAGATCCCGTCACTGGAGCTGGCGGTCGAGGACGAACGGCCGCCGTACGGGATGCTGGACACCAGCGCCGCCCTCGACCAGGCGCGCATGGCCTGGCGCGACGTCCTCGACCTGGCCGTCGCCGTGGCGGAGTCGTCGCTGGCCATCCGGCGCCTGGCGGCCGACCTGCAGAAGACGCGGCGGCAGGTCAACGCGCTGGAGTCGACCATCATCCCGCGGCACGAGCGGACCATCGCCAGCATCGCCGATCACCTCGAGGAGGCCGAACGGGAGGACATCGTGCAGGTGCGCGAATCCCGCTCGTCCCGGAACCGGACAGGAGGTTGAACCATGGAGAGATTGCCCGACAGGATCGCGCTGGTGACCGGTGGCGGTCACGGTATCGGCCGCGCCACGTGCGAGGCGCTCGCCCGGGCGGGCGCGACGGTGGCGGTGACCGACGTCGACGTCGACGCCTGCGAGGCCGTGGCGGCGGCGATCGCCGAGCAGGGAGGCCGGTCCGAGGCCTGGCACCTGGACGTCGGCGACTCCGGACAGACCCGCCGCGTGATCGACGAGGTCGTCGAGAAGTTCGGCGGACTCGACGTGCTGGTCAACAACGCCGGCATCGCCGGCCCCAACCGGCCGACCGACGAGATCACCGACGACGAGTGGCGCGAGGTGATCGCCATCAACATCGATGGCGTCTTCCACTGCACCAGGGCGGCGATCCCGCACATGAAGCGCGCCGGGCGGGGGTGCATCATCAACATGTCGTCGATCTACGGCATCATCGGTGCGCCGGACCTGCCCCCGTACCACGCCTCCAAGGGCGCGGTGCGGCTGATGACCAAGACCGACGCCCTGCTCTATGCCGGGCACGGCATCCGCGTCAACTCGGTGCATCCCGGCTACGTCTGGACCCCCCTGGTCGAGGGGCTGGCGCGTGACGGCGGCCAGGAGCCCGACGAGTTCCGGAAACAGCTCGCCGCCAGGCATCCGATCGGTCGCGTGGGCGAACCCGAGGACATCGCGCACGGCGTGGTCTACCTGGCGTCCGACGAGGCGGCGTTCGTCACCGGCTCCGAGCTCGTGATCGACGGTGGCTACACCGCGCAGTGACGGGTGCCGCGAAGATCGACAAATGGGATATCCCCGGATGGCCGCGCGACGCGTCCGGCGACAGTGTGGGTCTGGAGATGGACCCGCGCCGGCCGTCCGCGTCCGGCGCCAGCCCGAGCGGAGGTGAGAGATGGCGACGGCGACCATGGAGCGAGGGACCGGCGGGGAGCAGACCCGGCCCCGCACGACGGTGCTCATCGTCGAGGACGAGGCGCATCTGCGCGTGCTCTACGAGCACGAACTGCGCCGCAACGGGTTCTCGACCCTCGCGGCGGCCGACGGGCGCGACTGCATGGACAACCTGATATTCATGGACGTCGACGTGGTCGTGCTCGACCTGCGCATGCCGGGGATGGACGGGGTCGACCTGCTGTCGCGTATCCGCGGCGAGGACCGGTCGATCCCGGTCATCATCAACACGGCGTACTCCCAGTACGCGGAGAACTACCGGACGTGGGCAGCCGACGCCTTCGTCGTGAAGTCCTCCGACGTCAGCGAACTGGTCGAGACCGTCCGCAAGGTGGCGGCCGCGCGCACACGGTGATCCGGACGCTGCGGATCGGAACGGGTCGAACGGAAGGCCACCATGTACATCGCGCTGCAACTCATCCTCGTCGTGGCCGGAGTCCTGCTGCTCGTCCATGGCGGCCGCCAGCGCCGCTGGAGCCTGGGAATCGCCGGCGGCGCCATCCTGGTCGGGACCTGGATCTTCTTCGAGATCCTCGACCTCTGGGGCGAGTACCTCTGGTTCGAGGCGCTGGGCTTCGCCGATCGCTTCTGGACCGTGACCCTGACCCAGTGGGGACTGGCCGCGGCCGGCGCCGCGGTCGGCGCGGTCGTCGTCGCGGTCCTGACCCGTCCCGCCGGCGGTGACGTCGGCGCCCGCCGCCGCGTCGCCGCCGGCGTGGGCGCGCTGGTCGGCGGCCTCTGGGGCTTCGGCCACTGGGAGGCCTGGCTGCGCTTCCTCCACGGCGTGGACGCCGGAAGGGTGGAGCCCGTCCTGGGACGCGACGCCGGCTTCTACATGTTCTCGCTGCCGTTCCTCGACGCCGTGACCATCCTGCTCCTGCTCCTGGCCGGCGCATCCCTGGTCGCGAGTCTGATTCCGGTCGCCTCGTCGCGCGGCGAGGACGGCGGCAAGCCCCCGCCGGCCGGGGACGCCTTCGAACGCGTCCGTCCCGACCTGCGCCTGCACCTGGCGGCGGGCGTGATCCTCCTGGTGCTGGGGGTCGAGCGCTGGCTGCAGCGCTATCACCTGCTGGACTCGGACTGGGGCGCCGTCCACGGAGCGGGCTGGACGGACGTGCACGTGCGCCTTCCGGCCTACGCGGCGACGGCCGTGATCACCGCCGCCTTCGGGCTGGCGCTCCTGATCCCCGCGGCGCGTCCC
>WJIQ01000173.1 GCA_014730255.1 bacterium
GCCTACGAACGGCCCGAGGAGCGCTGGTTCCTGGACGTCGACCTGCTGGTCGAGCGACCGGACGTGGACGCGGTCTGCGAGCACCTGGCCGCGGCGGGATTCGCGCCGGTCGCGGGGGTCGCGCCGCCGGAGCTCTACGACCGTCATCATTTCCACCGGATCGTCAAGAACCCGCGCGGCCTGTGCCTGGAGGTGCACTGGGCGCTGACGCTGCCGCGGTCGGTCTACACCTTCGACCTGGCGGCGCTGCGGCGCGACGCGCGACCGGTCGCGCTGGGAGCGGCGTCCATGCTGGTGCCGTCGGCGCGCGACCAGATCCTGCACGGGGTGCTGCAGAGCGTGGCCGGCGGCTTCGCCGACCTGCGCCGCATCCTCGACCTGCACCGGCTCGACGCGCAGCTCGCCGACGGCGACCACCGCCAGCTCGGCCGGAGGGCCCACGAGCACGCGCTCGCCACCGGCCTCTGGCTGCAGTACCGGCTGCGCGAGGTCCTGCTCGAGGCGCCCATGCCGGCGGCCGTGGGCGACGATTGCCGCCCCGATCCCGGCCTGGAGCGCACCCTCGAACGGCTCGACCTGCCCGCGCGCTGCCTGGGCAGCCGCCGGCCGCGGGACGGCGACTTCGACACGCTGGTGCACTGGCTCTGCACGCCGCGCGGACGCCGCCTGCGGGAGATCGCCCACTTCGTGGTGCCCGACCGCACCGGCCTGATGCCCATGGCCTGGAGCTGGGACGGGGCGCCCGGCTGGCGGCGCGCGCTGCTGGCGGCGCAGCGGGTGCCGCCCACCCTGCGCCTGCTGGGCTGGTGGCTGGCCGCGCGGTTCCGCGCTAGCGGGTCGTGAAGCGGCTCGGCACGTCGTCGACCGTGTCGATGCGGGCCGTGCGCAGCGCCCGCTGGAATCCCGGCTGGACCGCGTGGCCGCCCACCTCGCCCGTGGCGCTCATGGCGAGGTAGCCCACCTGGACCTCGGCCGGATCGGCGCCCAGGCCACGGGCGATGCGGTCGACCGCCTCCTCGCATGCGGTCTGCGCCGAGCGCCCCTGGCGCATCAGCTCGACCACCAGGAAGCTGCCGAGGGTGCGCATGACGAACTCGCCGTGGCCGGTGGCGCAGGCCGCCCCCACCGCGCCGTCGACGTAGAGCGCCGCGCCGATGATCGGCGAGTCGCCGATCCGGCCGTGCATCTTGTAGCTCATGCCGCTGGTGGTGCAGGCGCCGGCGAGGCGGCCGTCGCGATCGCGGGCGAGGATGCTCAGGGTGTCGTGGCGCTCGCGATTGGCGCGGGGGCGGTACTCGGCGGTCCGTCGCCACTCTTCCCACTCGCGGCGGGCCTCGTCGGTCAGCAGGTCGGCGCTCGCGAAGCCCTCGGCGAGGGCGAAGCGCCGCGCCCCCTGGCCGGCGAGCATCACGTGCGGCGTCGCCTCCATCACCCGCCGCGCGACCGACACCGGGTGCAGGATGCCCTCGAGGAAGCACACGCTGCCCGCGCGGCCCTGGTGATCCATGATGCAGGCGTCGAGCGTGACGTGGCCGTCGCGGTCCGGCAGGCCGCCGAGGCCCACGGTGCGGTTGTCCGGATCGGCCTCGGCCTGGCGTGCGCCCGCCTCGACGGCGTCGAGCGCCGCGCCGCCGGCGGCGAGGGCGGGCCACGCCGTGGCGTTGGCCGCCTGGCCGAAGTCCCAGGTGCTGAGCAGGATGGGACCCTCGTGGCGCTCGCCGCCGGCCGTGCCGCCGGCCTCGCGCGCCGCCGTGTCCGGATGGCCGGACGAGACCGCCGCCCCCGCCAGGGCGCACGCGCGGATGAAACGACGGCGTGTGGTCATGGCGCGACCTCCAGGGCGAGTTCCACGGTGACGATGCGGTGGGGCGGCAGATCGATGGCCAGCTCGCTCGCGCCGGCCGGGACGTCGATGGGA
Organism: bacterium; assembly: GCA_014730255.1. Taxonomy (GTDB): domain Bacteria; phylum Krumholzibacteriota; class Krumholzibacteriia; order LZORAL124-64-63; family LZORAL124-64-63; genus Glo-17. The sequence goes on from WJIQ01000173.1 coordinate 1,919, forward strand.
CCGGTCCGCTCGTCCAGCAGGTCGAGCGACCAGGCGGCCGTGAGCGGACGTCCGGTGCGCAGCAGGTCGCGCTGCGCGCGGACGGTCTGATTCCACAGCCGCACGACCAGCGTGCCCCGCTCCGGATGCCGCCGGATCGCGCTGACGGCCACCTCGGGATTCGCCTGCGACACGAGCCAGCCGCCGCGCACCGCGCCGGCCTCGACGCCCTGACGCGTGAGCGAGGGGCGCAGCCACGCGCGGGACCGGCGCCGCAGGTCACGCGTCCCGTCGGCGAGGCGCGCCAGGCCGAGCCGGAAACTCTGCCGCCCGGCGCACTGCGCCTCCGGCGTGGCGATGGTCGGGCCGGCGTTGGTGTGCCGGCGCGTGGGGAAGTCGTCGCGCGAGAGCCAGCCCACCGACCGCAGCAGGGTCACCAGCAGGGTGGCCGTGCCGTCGGGCTCGCGCCGCGGCGCCACCTCGGGCAGGCCGTCGACCAGGACGGCCAGGCCGCCGCCCCCGGCGTCGACGGCGAGGCTGAAGTCCTGCTGCGGGTAGCTGCCGGGATGGGGCTGCACCCAGTCCTCGCCGCGGGGCGGGACGAGCGGTCGCTCGGTCAGGACGAACTGGCCGTCCGAGACCATGGTCCCGGCGCGCACCCTCGTGGGGAAGACCGCGCGGAGCCGGTGATCGGCCACGGTGTTGTCGATGGCGACGGTGACGTCGGCCACGTCGTCGGCCGCGGTCAGTCGCACGGTGACGGTCACCGGCACGGCGCGGGTCTCGTCGTGGCGCCGCTGGCGGTCCTCGGTCAGGCCCCGGGGCAGGTCCCAGACGAAGCCCGCCCGCAGCGCGCCGGCCAGGCCGGTGTCCTCGACCACCTGCACGTTGCCGCTCGCTCCCCGGCTGGTGACCGTGCGCGAGTCGGTCGCGTGGGACCAGTCGTACTCGTCGCCGGCGTCCTCGACGTCCTCCAGCAGGCCGAGCCCGGGCCACTCGCGGCCGGTGCGCTTGTCCACCAGGTCGATGGTGCCGTCCGGGTGCAGCGTGACGCGCAGGTGCTCGTTCTCGATCACCGGCCCGTCGACGCGCACCAGCTCGGTGGGGCGCAGCGTCGCGTCGGGCGCGTCGGGCGCGCGGTCGGTCAGCCGGAAGGTGGCGTGGCCGCACGGCGGCAGGTCGCGGGCGAGGAACTCGAGCTCGAGGAAGGCGTCGACCAGCTCGGTGTCGCGGTCGGCCTCGGTGCGCGTGATGCGTCCGGCGAAGCTGTCGAGGTAGGTCTGCAGGCGCGCGCGCTGATCGTCCGCCCGCAGCTCGTTGCGGTAGTCGACCCCCCAGAAGCGCTGCAAGAAGCGGCGCGACTTGATCACGAACGGCACCTCCCGACCGCCGGCGTCGAGCAGCCGCAGCCGGTCGTGGTCGTAGCCCAGCGGCTGCAGGATCACCAGCCGCTCGACCACCTCGTCGCGCGCCCAGGGCAGCGGGTTGGCGACCACCACGAGGGTGTCGCGATCGCCCGCCTCGTCGGGCGCGAAGCTCGGCACCAGACTCTCCAGCGTCCGGCTCAGCAGATGCTCGCCCGTCTCCTGGACCTCGTCGAAGCGCGTCTCCATGTCGCGGTGGACCGGGTCGATGGAGCAGCCGCAGATGCTGTCGTGCGGATGGTTCTTCAGCAGCTCGCGCCAGCAATGGTCGACCAGGCCGGCGGCATCGCCGCGCCCGTGGATCAGGCTGGCGTAGGCGAGCAGCGGCTCGAGCTGGTGGGCCAAAAGGTCCTGGGCGCGGGCATTGGCCTGCTTGAGGGGCATGCGCGCCGACCACACCCCCGAGAGGATGGGCGCGTCGCGGCCGCCGAGCAGCTCGCCGCGCCAGACCGGCAGGTCGTCCGGCAGGTCCTCGCGCAGGAGCTCGAGGAAGGCGGTGAAGCTGCCGTGCGTGAACGTCGTCCCGGGGAAGGCTTCCCGCAGCGCGGCGAGCATGGCGCCGAACGCGCGCTGGGGCGGATGATGGTCGCAACCGTTGCTCAGCAGCCAGGTCGCCGCCCGGCTGCGCGCGCCCATGCGCGCGAAGAGGTCGCGCACCTTCTCGACGGCGACGGCCGGATCGGCCGCCCGCCGGGTGTGCGCATGCCAGAGCTCGGCGTGGCCGAGCGCGGCGGCGTTGACGTAGCCGTCCTCCTGGTTGATGGCCAGGACGTGGCTGCCGTCGGGCGCCTCCCAGTGCCACTCCAGGCCGAGCCGGTCGGCCTCGTCGCCGTGGCCACGCCAGTAGACGAAGGTGTCGATGCCGGCCTGGCGCAGGATCTGCGGCATCTGGGGCAGGTGGCCGAAGGTGTCGGGCAGGTAGCCCACCTTCTGCGCGCCCGTGCCGTGGCGAGCGGCGTCGGCGTGGCCGAGCTGGAGGTTGCGCACGGTCGCCTCGCCGGAGACCAGGAACTCGTCGGGCAGGACGTACCAGGGGCCGAGGCCCAGCGCGCCGTCGGCCGCCAGCCGTGCGACCTCGCCCGCGCGGTCGGGCCGCGCCTCGAGGTAGTCGCGCAGGGCCAGGGTCTGGCCGTCGAGGCAGAAGTGGACGAACTCCGGGTCGTGCGCGAGCTGGTCGAGCACCTGGTCGACCGTCTCGACCAGCTGGACGCGGAAGCGGGGGTAGCGCAGATACCACTCGCGGTCCCAGTGGGTGTGCGAGACGAGGATGGCGCGGCGCGGCGTGTCGGGCATGCGATGCTCCTGGCTCGGGTTCCGGCCGCAGAGCCTATCAGGTTTCGGGTCCGGGGCGCGACGGAAACGTGGTAGGCTGACCACGCGGATCACGAGTGCAGGACAGGCGAATCACCAGGGGGGAAGCGGTGACGACCAGGCGAAGGATCGCCCTCGCCCTCGGCGGCGGCGGCGCGCGGGGCCTCGCCCACATCGGCGTCGTGCGCGCGGTCGAGGAGCGCGGCTACGCCATCGAGGCCATCGCCGGCTGCTCGATGGGCGGCATCGTGGGCGCGATGGTCGGCTCGGGGCTCGGCTCGCGCGACATGGTGGACATCGTCCACAAGACCCGGTTCCACGACATCCTCGATTTCGGCGAGAAGGGCGGCCTGGTCGGCGGCAAGGGCATCGAGCGTCTGCTGGCCGAGCACGTCCGGGCCGACTTCGCCGACCTCGACATCCCGCTGAAGGTGACGGCGGTGGACGTTCAGCGCGGCTCGCTGGTGATCCTGGGGACCGGGCAGCTGGTGCCGGCCCTGCGGGCGACCAGCGCCCTGCCGGGCATCCTCAGCCCCGTCGAGCACCTCGGGCGCGTGCTCCTCGATGGCGGCCTCCTGAACAACCTGCCCATCGACGTCGCGCGCACCATGTCGCTCAGCCCCCTGGTGGCCGTCGACGTGGCCGCGCCGCCGGACCGTCATCTGGACTTCGACGAGGGGCACAGCCTGCTCGAGACGATCAGGCGCCTCAGCCAGCGGGAGTTCCGGACGCTGACGATCGAGCTGTTCATGAAGTCGTTCGACATCCCCCAGCGGCTCATCACCGAGACCCGGCTGGCGATGGATCCGCCGGAGGTGCTGATCCGGCCCGACCTCGACCTCGATTTCGGCGTCGAGGACGTGCACCGGCTCGAGGAGGCGGTGGCGCTGGGCTACGAGGCGGCGCGGGCCGCGTTCGATCGCCTCGAGGACGAGGCCGAGGACGGCCCGCGCCGGAGCTGAACCGCGGCGGTCAGGCGAGCTGCTCGAGGATCGCCTTCATGAAGTTGGGCAGGTCGCCGGGGTGGCGCGAGGTCACCAGGTTGGCGTCCATCACCACGGCCGAGTCCTCCCACTCCGCTCCGGCGTTGATCATGTCGTCGCGGATCGACTCGAAGCTGGTCACCTTGCGGCCGGCCAGGAACCCGGCGCTGATCAGCAGCCAGCCCGCGTGGCAGATCGCGGCGACGAGCTTGGCGTCCAGGTTCATCTGACGCACCAGATCGACCATCGCGGGGTGGCGACGCAGGCGGTCGGGCGCGTACCCGCCGGGCACGATCACGCCGCCGAGGTCGACGGTCTTGACCTGATCGACGGCGACGTCGGCCTCGGCCGGGTAGCTGCCCGACTTGCCGGTGTAGGTCTTGACCTCGGGGCCGACGATGAGCGGCTCGTAGCCCGCCTCGCGCAGCCGATGATACGGGTACCAGAGCTCGAGCTCCTCGTAATGGTCCTCGACGAGGATGGCGATCTTGGTCTGGGAGTTCATGACCGCTCCTTTCGTTCGGGTGCGGTGGCGTGGCTCAGTCGGACGCGAGCGAGCGCAGGAACGCCTCGACGGCGGCCGGGTCCGGCAGGTGATAGTCGGCCAGGGTGTCGCTCACCTCGGGCCCGACGTGGATGCCGAGGCCACGGCCGGCGAGGGCGGCGAAGGCGTCCTCGTCGGTCTCGTCGTCACCGACGTACATCACCAGCGTCTGCCGGGGGTCGATGCCCAGGGCATCGAGGAGCCAGTTCACGGCGTGGCCCTTGTGCCAGTCGATGGCCGGCAGCAGCTCGATCACCTTCTTGCCCGTCCGGGCGCGCAGGCGCGGGGTCGTGTCCAGGGCCTTGTTCGTCTCGAGCCGGACGAGGTCGACGTGCTCGTCGGCGACCATCCGGTAGTGCACGGCGACGGAGAACCGCTTGCGTTCGATCACCACGCCCTCGATGGGGCCCACGGTGTCGCGGAGCATCGCCTCGACGCGGGCGACGTCCTCGGCCGCCGCCTCGGCGTCCGGTTGGACGAGCTCACGGTCCGGCCCCTTGATGTCCAGGCCGTGGCTGCCTGCGTAATGGATGCCCTCGAGGCCGGCGCGGTCCTCGACGTCGGCGCGGTCGCGCCCGCTGACGATGGCCACGGTGGCCGACCGCGTCAGCTCGCGCACCGCCTCCCGCGTCGAGTCCGGGATCGACGCGGCGTCGGGGTCGTCGACGATGGGACTGAGGGTGCCGTCGAAGTCCAGGAAGACCGCCAGGGGCCGGCCGCCGCGCGTGCTCTCGAACGCCGCGCGCTGCTCCTCGATGGAGCGCAGGCGGCGCGGGAAGCGCAGGCCGGACACGTCGGTGACCACGCGGTGAGCGTCGTCGGTCAGGGGCGAGGCCGGGGCCTCGTCGACCTCGTCGCGGCGGTCGACGCCGACGATGAGGCCGCAGCCGACCTCGCGGCCGGCGCGCACGCCGCTGGTCGCGTCCTCGAGCAGCACGCAGCGCGACGGCTCGACGTCCAGGCGGGCGGCGGCGGCGGCGATGAGGTCGGCCTTGCCCGAGAGGCCCTCCTCGCGGGCGGTCTCGCCGTCGACGATGGCGTCGAAGCGATCGGCGAGTCCGGCCTCGTCGAGGATGCGGCGGCAGTTGCGGCTGGCCGAGACGACGGCCAGACCCAGGTGGTCGCGTTGCCAGCGGTCGAAGGCGGCCATGGTGTCGGGATACGTGTCGACGCCGTGCCGGGTGAGCGTGGCGAGGAACTGGTCGTTCTTGCGGGTGCCCAGGCCGTGGACGGTGTCGGCGTCCGGTCCGTCGGACGGGTCGCCCTCGGGCAGGGAGATCCCGCGGTCGGCCAGGAAGTCGCGCACGCCATCCAGCCGCGGCTTGCCGTCGACGAGGCGGACGTAGTCCTGGTCGGTGAAGGGAGAATGGTCCTCGCCCTCGGTCCGGGGCCGGCCGGCGAGGACGTCGTCGAACAGGGATCGCCAGGCCTCCCGGTGCAGGCGAGCCGTCCGGGTGATGACGCCGTCCATGTCGGCGATCACGGCGAGATACGGCTTTGGCGACGGCATCGGGCCCTCCTTCGGCATCGCAGGCGAGCGGTCCGGCGCGGTCGGAATGGCCCGCGCCCCGCTCGATCTCACCCATAAGAGCGGGGGTCATCGGTCGCAACTCGGTCGCGCGTCCGCCTCGACCCCCGGTCTCAGCGTCGTCGCGAAGGCCCCGCGGCGCCGTGGGGGCGGACCCCATTGCCGCTGGCCGCCCCGTGGCCGAGGATCTCGCTGCGAGACGATGACCGCTGGTCCGGACGCCGGCGGTCCGAGGAGGTGCTCGACCGTGGACCTATCGATCTCCCCCGCAGAGATCGCTCTCCGGCTCGTGCTGGCCATCGTGTTCGGCGGCCTGGTGGGGTTCGAGCGCGAGTACAAGATGAAGTCGGCCGGGCTGCGCACGCACATGATGGTCGCGCTCGGCGCGGCGACCTTCACGCTCGTCGCCATGGAACTGTTCGCCCGCATCTCGGCGACCAGCGCCGACGTGGCCGCGCGGGTCGACCCCATGCGTCTGGTCCAGGGGATCATCGGCGGCATCGGATTCCTGGGGGCCGGCTCGATCATCCAGGCCCGCGGCCGCGTGGCGGGGCTGACGACCGCGGGCAGCCTGTGGTTCGTCGGCTCGGTCGGCATGGCGGCCGGCGCCGGCTACTACGTCCTCGCCCTGCTCGCCGTCACGGCGGGCGTCCTGGTGCTCGCCGGTTTCGCCCTGCTCGAACGCCATCTGCCCCAGCGGGACGACCCGCCGGAGATCGATCAGTAGCGCATCACCGCCGCCACGACCACGCCGTCGGGCAGCTTGTCCGCCCGGCGGGCGACGACGTCGGCGCCGAGTTCCATGCCCAGGTCGGCCAGCCGATCGACGAGATCGACGTCGCCGGCCTCGCGCTCCGGATGCACCTTGACCGAGCCGTCGGATCCCAGCCGCCCCCAGATCACGCGATCGGCGGCCACCAGCAGGGTCTCGACGCGGCCGGCGGCCGCCGCGGGCCCGATCGCCTCCGGGTCGGCGGTCGCACGCTCGGTCCCTCGCAGCTCCTCGAACCGGGCGATGGCCTGGCGCGCATCATGCTCGACCACGTCGCGGGCGGTGTTCCAGGCCTCGGCGTGCAGCTCGTGCGGATCGGTGCGGTCGTGGTTGCCCAGCATGCCGCCCGGGACCAGGCCCTTGTGCTTGCTCAGGTTGTGGAAGCGATGCACGAGCTCCTCGACGCCCGCCAGCACCACCGGCGCCTGCGGGTCGCGCAGGTGGGCGCGCAGCCCGTCGTCGACCATGTGCAGGAACTTGACGATCTCGCGGACGCGGTCGTCCTCGCCGGCCCCCTGCCCGTGGTACAGCGTCGCCCGGCCGTTCCCGGATCGCGGTCCGCCGTGATGCTGCAGGCTCGGCTCGGCCAGCTCGTGACCGAGCGCCGCCGGCAGGCTCTCCGGGATGTCGCCGAGCGCGACCTCGTCGAGATCGTCGACGGTCACCTCGTAGAGCCGGACGCGGTTGAGGCTCAGCGCGAGCAGATGGAAGACCGTGTCCCAGCGCAGCAGCGGCAACAGCGGCTTGACGTGGAAATGGTCGTGGACGTAGCAGAGCTCGTCGAAACGCCGGGGGCAGCGGAACTCGGTGCGGCCCTCGGCATCGAGGAACAGGGCGAGGCCGTCGCTCTGCCGCTCCCAGAAGCTGCCCTGATCGAGCAGGGCGGTCGCCGGGGCGAGCAGGTCGGCGCATTCCTGCTCGCCGAGGCCCCACTCGCCGAGGGCGGCCTCGGCCTGGCGTAGGAGGTTCTTCAACCGGATCGGGTCCTCGCGGATGTCGCGTCCGGCGCGATGGGTGGGCTGGTAGATGCTGACGCGGGGGCGATCGCCGCCGCGGGCGCGCCGCAGCGCATCGAATCGCTGTCGGTCGATCAGACTCATGCTGCCTCCTTCGTGGTCTCCGGTCACACCAGGCACGCGCCGGCCGCATCGTAGCGCCCGAGACGCTCGACGAAGTCGCCCGGCTTCTCGGCGTAGATCCGCCGGCCGATGCGGTGCGCCTCGTCCCGCAGCGTGCGGCTGCGCTGGCCGAGCAGCTGGAGGAACTCCTCCATGGTCGCGACCCGGCCGAGCTCGGGATCCTCGTTCACGGTGACGGTGAGCACGTGGATGTCGTGATCGTCGCCGAGCAGGTCGGCGAGGCGATCGGCCTCGTCCTCCATCGCGGGCATCACCTCCGGCCACAGCGGCCGCATGATGCGCAGGTCGTACCAGAGGTACTTGGCGCGCTTGCGCCACTCGTGGTACCGCTCGGGCGACGGCTTGCGGCGCGCCTTCTTCATGGCCTTGCGGCCGCGGCGGTAGGTCCGATGCACGCCACCGGCGATGGCCTGGAAGCCCTCGTCGTCGATGTGCCAGGTGTCCAGCGCCGCCCGGCCGGCGACCAGCGCCTCGCGGGCCTCGGCGAGCAGGCCGGCGATGTCGACGCGGGCGGCGGCGGCGTCGCGACGCGCGACGAGCGCCGCGCGCACCGGCGCGAACGCGTCGGCGACCAGCCGGTCGGCCCGGGCGTCGACGTCGTCGAAGGTCTCGACCAACGCCTGCGCATCGCGGATGTCGGACAGGGGACGGGCCGTGTCGCGGTAGTATCGGTTGATCTCGCGGTACGGCTTGCCCAGCGCGGGCCGGGCCAGGCGGGCCAGGGCCCGCACCTTCTTGCAGCGCTTGCGCACCTGATGCACGCGCTCGTGGTGGCTGAGGTTCTGCGTGTCGATCTCGGCGATCGCCTGGTCGATCTGCTCGCGAACCATGCGCTTGATGCCGCGCTCGACCGGTTCGCCAGGCTCGAATCGAAAGCTCATGGCGTCGCTCCCTTCCGTGTTCCTCGTGGTCGCGCCGACGATCGTCGTCCTCATCGACAACCTAGTGACGGGCCGCCGACCCGACAGGGGGGCGGCGGATCACGACCGCCGGCATGCCTCGAGCAACGCGCCGACGGTGCTCGTGGCGGCGCCGACGCAGGTGTCGGCGGCCCCGTACACCAGCGTGACCTCGTCGCCGACGGGCAGCGTGCCATCGTCCCGGGGCGGGCCGGTCACCAGGCCGGTCGGGAAGACCACGTTCGGGACCTGGCCGATCATCTCCCACGGCTCGCGCGGCTCGAGGACGTTGTCGCGGGTCCGGGCGAGGAGCCGGCCCGGGTCGTCGCGGTCGAGCAGGGCGACGCCGGCCTGGTAGATGCCGCCGCCGAGGTGGGTGGCGACGCCGTGGTAGATCAGCAGCCAGCCCTCGGCGGTCGGCAATGGCGGCGGGCCGGGGCCGATCAGCTCGTCCCAGCCGCGCCAGCGCCCCTGCATCACCGGGCCCTCGCTGCGCCAGGTCGCCAGGTCGTCGCTGGACAGCAGCTCGATCGTGTCGCCCGAGGCGACGCCACCGCCCCCGGCCACCGTGTTGGGGCGTTCCAGCAGCAGGTAGCGCCCGCCGATGCGCCCGGGGAAGAGCACCCCGTTGCGGGTGTCGCGCTCGCCGGTCAGTCCGATCAGCTCCAGGCGCGAGAAGTCGTCCGTGGCGAACAGGCCGACCCGGCCGCCGTCGTCCAGGTCGAGGGCGCAGGTGACGATCCACCGGTCGCCGAGGCGGGTGATGCGAGGGTCGTACACGTGATGCACCGGAGCGCCGATCGCCTCCAGGCCGACGATCTCCACCAGATGCCGGTCGACGCGGCAGTCGCCGCGCTGGCAGCCGAACACGCGCATCAGCAGGGTGCGCCGACCGCGCGTCTGCACGCGCGCCAGGAGCATGGGCCGACCGTCCTCGCGACGGCAGGCGCCGGGGTTGAAGATGCTGGTGGCGTCGATCAGATCCGGCGGGACGTCCGGCACGTGATCGCGTGTCAGCACCGGCCCGCCCGGCTGGCGAGTGAAGACCATGGCGCGCCTCTCGATCGGGGCTCGTCTCGGTCGCGTCGGGGCCGCCCATCCTATCACGCGGTAGCGGACCTGTCGCGTTCGATCGAACGTGTACGATCAGATCCCGCCCTCATCGACCCGCGAGCACGGGAGGCCGCGCATGCCCCGCATCCTGCTGCACTGGTTGGTCCTGGCCGTCGCCCTCGGCCTGACGGAGTTCCTGCTGCCGGGCGTCGAGATCACCTCGCCCGGCGCGCTGCTGGTCTCGGCCCTGGTGCTGGGCTTCCTGAACGCGATCCTCAAGCCGGTGCTCGTGCTGCTGACCCTGCCGATCACCGTGCTCACCCTGGGGATCTTCTACCTCGTCCTCAACGCGATCCTGTTCGCGCTGGCCTCGGTCCTGGTGCCCGGGTTCACGGTCGGCGGCTTCGGGTCGGCGTTCCTCGGCGCGATCGTCATGAGCCTGCTCTCGATCTTCCTGGGGGCGCTCACGGGGCTGCGGCGAGCCGATCAATGACCCTCGTCGGGGGTTTTGTACGCCGGCCGAACGAGGCTCGACATTCATCGCCGATACGGATATCATGAACGGGCCCGCGCCGTCCGATGATGGCGCTCGTCACGTTCTGGTGACCGTTCGCCCCGCTCGCCGCCAACGCCCTGGAACGCGCCCATGAGCGAGACATCGACGAGGACCACCTACTGGCTCAGCCGTGACGACCGGATCGTCCACGTCGGCAGCACGTGGGACCAGTTCGCGCGCGACAACGGGGGGCACGATGCGATCGGGGCCGTCGTCCTGGGCCGCTCGCTGGCCGAGTTCATCTCCGGCACCCCGACACGCATGTGGATCGACACGATCCTGTCGCTCGCCCGGCTGCGGGGCGAGCCCATCGAGCGCCCCTACCGTTGCGACACCCCGACCCTGCGCCGTCACATGCGCATGACCGTCACCGCCGAGGAGGGCGGCGTCTTGCGGCTCGACCACGTCGTCCTGGCGACCGAGCCGCGGCCCCTGCCGGTGGAGGTCGTGACC
>WJIQ01000174.1 GCA_014730255.1 bacterium
GCCATCAGCGCCTCGCGCGCGGCCACCGTGTCCTCCTTGTAGGCGATGCCGATGGGCACGTCGATGCGCAGCTCGCCGTGCTTGCTGTCGTTCTCGAGCACCTCGTCGATGATGCGCTTGTTCGGGATCACGACGTACGAGTTGCGCGGCGTGCGGATGCGCGTCGAGCGCAGCGTGATGTCCTGGACCATGCCGTACTCGCCGGCCACGCTCACCCAGTCGCCGACGACGAAGGGCTTGTCCCAGAAGATGGTGAAGCCGGCGATGGTGTTGCTCAGCGTGTCCTGCGCGGCGAGGCCCACGGCGATGCCGGCGACGCCGAGACCGGCGATGGCCGCGCCGACGTCCACGCCCAGCTGCGAGAGGGCCATGATCAGGCCGAACGCCACGAGCGTGTAGCGGAACACGTTGTCCACCAGCAGGTCGACGAGCTTGGCGTGCAGGCCCGAGTGGGTCATCGCCGCGCGCAGCGGGCGGCGACCGACGCGATAGAGCGCCCAGAAGGCGAGCATCACCAGGATGCCCACCACCAGCCGGGGCAGGTAGGTCACCACGTTGGTCACGAGCAGGTCGAGGTCGAGGGAGTCGAGGATGGCTTCCATGGCGGGTCCTCCGGATCGGGTCGGTCGACGGTGGGGGCGCGTCGGCGTCCGGTGAACATTCCGCGGATCCGGTGATGGGTCAACCGGGGAGATCGCCGGCCTCTTCCGCGCGAGATGGAAATGCGGTATCATCAGCCAACCACGACGCGACCCCGTCGCGCCGGCTGCCGTGCCCTCCTCGCGCCCTGGAGGTTCCCCATGCGCCGTCGCCCCGCCTTGATCGCCGCCGCCCTCCTGGTGGCCGGCGCCGGCCTCGCCGAGACCACGATCCCCATCGTCGACACGGTCCCCACCGCCGGATCCTGCCGCGCGGTCGAGAGTCACGGCTCGGTGCTGCACGCCGGCCGTGGCGGCTACCTCGTGAGCACGGACGTGGCCGACCCGCTCCAGCCCACGCTCCTGGCCACGACGTGGTTCGGTCGCCAGGTGGTCGACGTGGCCGTATTCGAGTCGGATGGCCGTGTCCTGGCCGCCGTCGCGCTGGGCCCGATCGGGTTACGGCTGGTCGACGTCACGGATCCCACGGCGCCCGAGCGGCGCGGCGAGCTGATCGATCGCGAGGCCTGGCGGCTGGAGTGGGTGGCGCCGCGCCTTTACGTGGCCGCCGCCGAGGGCGGCGTGCTGGTCGTCGACGCCACCGATCCCGACGCGCCCGCGATCACCGGCGAGCTGCCGGTCCGTCCCGCCCATGCGCCGCGGGCACTCGCGAGCCGGACGGGCACCCTCTACGTGGCCGCGCTCGACGACAGCCTCGAGGCCTACTCGCTCGCCTCGCCGGATGCCCCGACGCGCCTCGGCGGCAGCCGGGGCGGCAATTACGTCGACCTCGCCTGCAACGGGCCCGTGCTGGCCGCACTGACCACCGACGGGCTCGAGCTCATCGACGTCTCGAGCTTCACCGGTCTGCCGGTGCTGGCAGTCTGGACGCCGCCGGGCGAGGACCCCCGGCCCTGGTCCGTGCACCTGGACGACGACCGGGCCTGGGTGGCCGACCTCGCGCAAGGCCTGCACCTGGTGGACGTGAGCGCCCCGGCCGCCCCGGTCGCGCTCGACCTGGCGGCCTGGCCAGCCAACCAGGCCTGGACGGTCGGCCGAGCGGCCGGCACCGTCGCCCTCGGCACCGTCGACGCCGGGGTCGCGCTGGTCGAGGAGGACGCCGGCACGATCGCCGAGCTCGGACGGGTCACCGAACCGTACCCGTCGACGCTTCCGTTCCTGGGCGCGGGTGCGGGGCGGGCCGTGGGCGCGAGCCGCCATCGCGCGATGCTGGCCATGCCGTCGCCACCGCAGGGCGCCGCCCCGGGCGAGCTGCTCGTCACGCCCGATCAGACGATCGATGCCGCCGGCAGCGACGGCGCCGTCGCCGTCCTCGCCTGCTGGATGGACTCGTACCCGTACACGCGGCTCTGGGTGGTCGACGTGCAGGACCCCGCCGACCCGGTGGTCCTCTGCGATCAGCACGGCCTGCCGACGGGGCAGAACAGCCACTCGCAGCAAGTCGAGATCCGCGACGACGTGCTCTACGTCACGAACTTCGGCCTGCGCACGTACGATCTCACGGAGATCGACCCCGTCTGGGGCCCGGCGGACATCGGCATCTACGGCTTCAGCCATCGCCTCGGGACCTTCGCGCTGGTCGACGACGCCGGGGTCGCGATCTGGGATGCCCGCTACGATGAATTGCGTCTGCTCCAGCACGACCAGGACATGCAGCTGCAGATCGTGGACGTGCTGCCGGTCGACGGCGAACCCACCGCCATGACCGCCCACGCGGGCCGGCTGTACGTGGCCATGGCGCAGCAGGTGCGCATCTTCGACGTGAGCGACCCCACCGACGCGGTGGAGATCGGCAGTGTGCCCCTGGCGACCTTTGCCCTGGAGATGGTGGCCGACGACGCCGGCCTCTGGCTCGCGCTCGGGGCCGACGGGGTCGAGCGCTGGGACGTGACCGATCCCGGCGCGGCGGTGCTCGCGGCGACGCTGACCGACCAGGGCCGGGTCGACCACCTCGAGCTCGCCGGCGGCCTGGTGCTGGCCTGCGCCCCGCACCGCGGCCTGCTGTGGCTCGGCGACGCGGTGACCGCGACCGACGATCAGCTCGCCCGCGCCACCGCGCTGGCGCCGGCCCGGCCGAATCCGTTCAATCCGCGCACGCATCTGCGCTACGAGGTCGCGCACGCAGGCCTCGTGAAGCTGACGATCCACGATCTGCGCGGGCGGTTGATGCGGACGCTCGTCGACGGCCCCCACGCCGCCGGGGTGCACACCGCGGTCTGGGATGGCCGCGATGGCCGTGGCCGCGCACTGCCCAGCGGGGTCTACGTCGGTCGGCTGCACGCGGGCGAGACGGTCCGCGCGCAGCGGATGACGCTCGTGCGATGACACCGTTTCGTCACGGGTCGGCCCGGAGCATCGTTCCGGAGGAGGGCACGCCATGATCGCTCGCACGTGGGTCGTCCTGGGCCTCGCGCTCGTCGCCGCCGCGGCCGCCGCCCCGGCCGATGTCCCCGACTGGGAAGCCCACGGCCCCGACGGCGTCACGGCCACGGGCCTGTTCTGGGACGAGTACCGCCACCCGCAGTATTTCCTCGCCACCGGCGACGGCTACTGGCTGCACGACGCCTCCACCGGCGAGTGGACGAGCTTCGAGGAGCCCGGCGTGCCGGGCCGCGAGGTGACCGCGCTCGACGGCGTGCCCGGCCTCGACCACCGGCTGCTGACCGGCCGGCGCGACGCCGATGGTCACGGCATCATCGAGATGAGCTTCCCGCTGCTCGGCGACGAGATCCTCACGGTGTACGAGGGCCAGGCCGGACCGGTGGCCCGGATCGAGGTCACCGGGTACCTCGACCCGGTCGGCCTGGCCGCCATCCGATCGCTGGACGAGGTCCCGGGCGCACTGATCGCGAGCGTCGACAGCGGCGCCACGTGGTCGGAGATCGCTGGCCACGGCCATCACGACGTCACCGACGTGTCCATCACCGACGTCGTCCCGCAGTGGGACGGCGGCGAGTTCTACGTCTCCGGCGACGCGGGCGTGATGTTCACCGCCGACGGCGGCGAGACCTGGGAGCCGCGCGACGACGGGCTGCCGGCCGGCACCGTGCACCGGCTCTGGCTCGACGGACCCGCGCTCGTGGTCCCGCCGGGCCGGACCGAGGACGCGCGGTCCTTCCTCTACGCGACCCTCGACGACGGGCTCTACTTCACGGAGACCGACGAGCTGGACTGGCGGCGCGTGCTCGCCGGTCCGGCCACGCGGGTGACCGTCCGCCAGCGCGGCGCGTACGGCTACGCCACCGACGTGTTCGTGGTCACCGCCGACGGCCGGTTGCTCCACGCCGTCGAGGAGCACTGGGAATGGGAGGACTGGACCGGCTCGCTCGCCGGCGAGACGATCGTCGGCGTGGTGTCGTCGCCGCCGCGCCTGGTGGTCGCCACGGCCGGGGGCGGCCTGTCCTCCGCCCTCGTCGACTTCGTCGCCAGCGACGCGCCCGACGCCGACCTGGCGCCGCGACTGCGCGCCGCGCCGTCGCCGTTCAATCCGCGCACCGTCCTCTCGTTCGAGGCGCCGCGGTCGGGACACGCCCGGCTCACGATGCACGACGTCCGCGGCCGGCGGGTGGCGACCCTGCTGGACGGGACGGTCGCCGCGGGCTCGAACCGCGTGACCTGGCAGCCCCGCGACCTGGCCAGCGGCGTCTACCTGGCGCGGCTGCGGCTCGGCGGCGCGACCACCTCGTGCCGCGTCGTCCTGGTCGAGTAGCGTCGGCGTCCCGGCGGGTCGCTCACTTGAGCAGCGTGGCGCGGCCCGTCAGCACCGAGTCCCCTGCCCGCAGCCGGTAGAGATACGTGCCGGAGGCGAGCCCGCGCGGCTGCCACAGCACCGTATGCTCCCCGGCCGGACGGAGCCCGTCGACCAGACGGGCCACCTCGCGGCCGGCCACGTCGTACACCGCCAGGCGGACCTCGGTCGCCCGCGGCAGCGAGAATCGCAGCGTGGTCGCCGGGTTGAAGGGGTTCGGGTGGCTGGGCGCGAGCGTCAACGGGCTAACGGCCGGTGCCGCCGTCGTGGCGAGGCTCTCGCTGATCTCCACCGACCGCGACCACAGGCCGTCCGACACACACTGGTAGGTGCCGAGGTCGGCGAGGTCCACGCCGTCGAGGACGAGCACCGGTCCTGTGGCGCCGGCCAGCGGCTCGCCGTCGCGGTACCACTGGAACGTGTCGCCGCCGAGGTGCGAGAGGATCTCGAAAGTGCCGACGTCGAGGCCGGCGCCGATGCCCACGCGCTGGTCCTCGGTGCCGGCGATCACGACCGCGGCGCAGCTCACCACGCCCTGGTTGTCGATGTCGTCCAGCGCGGCCAGGCGCACCGGATGGGCACCGTCGGTGATGGTACCCTCGTTGCGGAGCAGACCCTCGACGGTGACGTCGACCGCGGCGAAGGCCCAGCTCGTCAGGGTGCCCGTGACCGTGAGCCCGCCGGTGCAGGTCACGTCGTCGCGCAGGGCCACCTGATCGGCCAGCACGGCCTGGTCGAGGGTGAGGTCGCCGAGCGCCCCGGTGCCGGCGACGCGGATCGCGTTGCCCCCGGCCATCACGGTGCCGCTGCCGAGGCCGCCGAAGTCGGTGAAGGTCAGATCGGCGCCGGGCTCGAGGATCAACGTGCCGACCCCCAGACCGAGGCCCTCGGCGAAACGCAGCGGCGTCTCGGCGATCAGGGTCGTGGGGTCGAACTCGGGCAGGAAGACGGGCGTCTCGATGGTCGCGTCCGGCCCCAGCGCGAGACGATGCTCGCTCGCGCCCTGGAAGGCGAGCTGGGTCGGGGCCAGGTCGCCCTCGCTGACCAGGTCGCCGGTGACCTGGATGATGAAGCTGTACTGATCGTTGCGGATCTCGCCGAGGTTGACGAGGTCGCCCTCGACGACGATGGCCGATCCGCCGCTCGAGGAGAGGTTCTGCAGCAGGCCGGTGTTGGTCACGCGCGTGGTGAAGCGGACCTGGAACGCCGTGAGCGCGTCGCCGACCAGGACCGGGTCGTCCAGCGTGCAGTCGGCGAGGTAGGACCAGGACTGGAAGACGACGTCGTTGCCGGCGGCGAAGAGGTCGCCGCTGAACCTGCCCTGCACCAGGGTCAGGGAGCAGTCGGGCCCGAGCAGGAGCGACCCGCCGCGCAGGTCGATGTCACCGGTGATGGCCAGCGGCGTGGTCGCGGTGATGCCGGGCGTCGCCCCCTCGGCCACCACGAGCTCGGTCTGCAGGCCGGCGCCCGGCGCATGGGACAGCGTGCGGTCGCCCGTTCCGGAGAACCCGGTCTGGTCGTTCGACCAGGTGCCCGCATTGGCGATGTCGCCACCGACCTCGAGGCGGAACGGGCCGCTGCCGTCGGTGATGGTGCCCGCATTGGTCACCGCGCCGGCGACCTGCAGCACGTGGTTCCAGCCAGGCGCGTTGATCACCGTGCCCGACCAGGCCACGTCGAGCGAGGCGCAGGCCACGGTGCCGACCACCTGGACCGGTCCGATCACGATCACGTCGTCGTCGGCCGTGGGCACGACGCCTCCTTGCCAGGTCGCCGGGCTGGTCCAGGCGCCGCCCTGCGGGGTGGAGGTGATGACCGCTGGCGAGGCCGTGGCGAGCGAGAGCAGGACGGCGAGCACGAGCACCGGGGCGAGGGCGGTCCGGTCGCGGGTCATGATTCACGCTCCTGAGACGGGGGACGAGGTCGGGCGAACGGCAGGTCAGGCACTTCGGACGTCGCGGCGAGGAAGCGGTCGCCTCGCCTGCATCGATACCATACCATGTTGGTTTTGTTTATTCAATCCCCGGCTGGGACGAGCTCAGGATTCGATGGCGAACATCTCGGTGCCGGAGTCGAGGGTCTGGCTGCGGGACTTGAACGCGATCCAGGACGAGCTCCCGACGGCGACCCGCAGGTCGGCACCGAGGCTCAGGCCGGCCTCCAGATCCTCGTAGCAGGCCCCGACCGGAGCACCGTAGCCCGCGCCGGCGGCGATCATCGCCGAGAACGGGCGGCGTTCCGGCGATCGCGGCTCGTCGGTCGCGGCCGCACGATCGTCCTTGCGCCCGGCCGGCCAGCAGCTATCTTATTGCCCAGTGGACGGGCGACCGCGCCCGTCCGTTTCTGCTGGAGTCCGGCCTGCAGAGCCGATGATGGAAACGAAGCCGGGCTCCTACCGTCCCAAGGAAGTGTGTCTTGAAGAAGATCTACGTGGGTAACCTCAGCTTCAACAGCAACGACGACGATCTGGCCCAGACCTTCGCGCCTTACGGCGAGGTCACCAGCGCCAAGGTGATCCTCGACCGTGAGACCGGCCGCTCGCGCGGTTTCGGGTTCGTCGAGATGTCCGACGACAACGCCGCGATGACCGCCATCCAGGAGGTCAACGGCAAGGAGATCGACGGCCGCCAGTTGAACGTCAACGAGGCGCGCCCGCGCGAGCCGCGTGGTGGTTCGCGGTGGTAGAGCCGTTCCGCGAGGTCGCCTGACCTCGCCGACGGTCTCCGACCGGAGCCCCGCCCCCGTCCCGGGCGGGGCTCGTCTTTTTTCTGCGGGTCGGCGCGTGACGTTTTCAATGTGAACCGTTATTCTCTTGTTCATGGATCCGTCGCTCGCCCCGCGACCCTCACCGAAACGAGAAACCCCGTGACCATCGCTCCCAACGCCGACCCTGGCCCGATCCGGGCCCGGGATCTGGCGGCCCATCAGCATCCCATCCTCCATCGCAGCCTCCTGCAGATCGCGACCTCGGTCGTGCCCTACGTCGGCCTCTGGGTCGCCATGGTCTGGAGCCTCGGGATCTCCTACTGGCTCACCCTGGCGCTCGCCGTCCCGGCCGCCGGCTTCGCCGTGCGCACGTTCATCGTGTTCCATGATTGCGGGCACGGCTCGTTCTTCCGCTCGCGTCGGGCCAACGAGATCGTGGGCTTCGTCTGCGGCGTGCTCACGCTCACGCCCTCGCACGACTGGTGGTACTCCCACGCCCGGCACCATGCGACCAGCGGCAACCTCGACCGGCGGGGCATCGGCGACGTCTGGACGCTGACGGTCGACGAGTACCGCGCGCGGTCGTGGGCCGGCCGGCTGTTCTATCGCATCGTACGCTTCCCGCCGTTCATGCTCCTGGTCGGACCGATCGTCATGTTCGTCGTGCTGAACCGGTTCCCGAGCAGGGGCGCGCGCGCCCGCGAGGTCCGCAACGTGATCGCGACCAACCTGACGCTGGCCGCCCTCGTCGGCGGTCTGATCTGGCTGATCGGCTGGCAGGCGTACCTCATGATCCACCTGCCGGTGATCCTGCTCAGCGGAGGCGCGGGGATCTGGCTGTTCTACGTGCAGCACCAGTTCGAGGACGTGTACTGGGAGCGGCAGGAGGGCTGGGACGCGGCGAGCGCGGCGATCCAGGGCAGCTCCTACTTCAAGCTGCCGCGCATCTTGCAGTGGTTCTCCGGCAACATCGGATTCCACCACGTGCATCATCTGAGCGCGCGGGTGCCCAACTACGCGCTCGAGGCCTGTCACGAGAGCCACGCCGCCCTGCGACGGGCGCCGACGCTCACGCTGCGCACGAGCCTGTCGTGCTTCGGGCTGCAGCTGTGGGACGAACGACGCCAGAAGCTCGTGAGCTTCGGCGAGGCCCGGCGGTCGCGCGCGGTCGAGCCGTCGAGCGAGACCTCCGGCGGCCGCGCCTCGGGGATGGCGACCACGAGCTGATCCGGGCCGCAGCAGGTCCTCCGCGGATGGTCCAGGCTAGGCGCCGTCCGCCACCGACGCGGCCAGGATGTCCAGGGCCCGCGTCAGCTCGCCGTCGCTGATCACCAGCGGCATGAGCGTGCGGATGACGTTGCCGCTGGCGGCCATCGCCAGCACGCCCCGGTCGCGTGCGGTCGCCAGGATGCGCCCGGTGCGCCCGGCGTCGGGCTCGCCACTGCCGGGATCGCCGATCTCCAGGCCGCACATCGCCCCGAGGCCGTGGGCGCCGATCACGTGATCATGCGCCTCGACCAGCTCCTCGAACCGCGCCATCACCACCTCGCCGATGCGACGCGCCCGATCGGGCAGACCCTCGTCCCGCATCACGTCGAGGACCGCGAGGGCCGCCGCGCAGCCGATCGGATTGCCCCCGTACGTGCCGCCGATGCCACCGACGTGGGGGGCGTCCATCAGCTCGGCGCGGCCGCTCACCGCGCTGAGCGGCAGGCCGCCGGCCAGCGACTTGGCCAGGGTCACCAGATCGGGCTTCATGCCGACGCGCTCGCTGGCGAACATGGCGCCGCAGCGGCCGAAGCCGGCCTGCACCTCGTCGGCCACCACGAGGATGCCGTGCGCCTCGCAGGTCTCCTGAAGCACCGCGAGCGCGGCCGGATGCACGGGATAGAAGCCGCCCTCGCCCAGCACGGGTTCGAGCATGACGCAGGCGACCTCGTCGGCGGCCACGTGGTAGGC
Source organism: bacterium (assembly GCA_014730255.1). Taxonomy (GTDB): domain Bacteria; phylum Krumholzibacteriota; class Krumholzibacteriia; order LZORAL124-64-63; family LZORAL124-64-63; genus Glo-17. The sequence goes on from WJIQ01000174.1 coordinate 9,073, forward strand.
GAACAGGTGATCGAGCGCCGCCTTCGCGCAGGCGCGCAGGTCATCGTCGGTCGCGCCCGGCGCCGGTCCGAAGAACGGTTTCCAGGGCAGGTGATGCACCCCCGGAGCGAACGGTCCGAAGCCCTTGCCGTAGGGCATGACCTTGGCGGTGAGCGTCATGCCCATGAGCGTGCGGCCGTGGAAGCCGCGCTCGAAACCGACCACGGCGGTGCGCCCGGTGGCATGCCGGGCGATCTTCACCGCGTTCTCCACCGCCTCGGCGCCGCTGTTGAAGAACGTGGTCTTGCAGGCGCCGTCGATGGGCACCAGCTCATTGAGGCGCTCGGCCAGCTCGAGGTACGGCTCGTACATCGCGACGTGCCAGCAGGTATGCACGAAGCGGTCGGCCTGCCGCTTGATCGCCTCGACGACGCTGGGATGGTTGTGGCCGACGTTCAACACGCCGATGCCGCCACAGAAATCGATGTACTCCTTGCCCTCGACGTCCCAGAGCCGCGCGCCCTCGGCGCGGTCGACGAACACCGGTCCGACCTGGAACGGGCCGCGCGGGATGGCGGCCTCGCGGCGCCGGACGAGGTCCTCGTTGGTGCGTGGGGTCGGTGTGGTCATGGCTCGCTCCTCATCGCTCTCAAGGTCGTCTGGTTCTCAGGTCCGCTCGATCAAGACGGCCATGCCCTGGCCGCCGCCGATGCACAGCGAGGCCACGCCGCGGCGTGCGCCACGGCGCTTCATCGCCCCGGTGAGCGTGGCCAGCAGGCGCACGCCCGTCGCCCCGAACGGGTGGCCCAGCGCCACGGCGCCGCCGTGCACGTTCAACCGCCCGGACGGCACCGGATACTCGCTGAGCACGGCCAGGATCTGGGCGGCGAAGGCCTCGTTGATCTCGACGAGGTCGACGTCGTCGAGGGCGAGCCCGCAGGCCTCCAGCAGCCGCGGGATCGCCAGCGCCGGGCCCATGCCCATGCGCGGTGGCGCGAGGGCGACGGTCGTGATGCCGGTCAGCCACGCGTCGGGCGTCCAGCCGTGCCGTTCGCAGGCCGCGCGCGAGGCCACCACGCAGGCCGCCGCCCCGTCGGACAGGGGCGAGCTGTTGCCGGCGGTGACGCGGCCATCGCGGCGGAACACGGGCCGCAGCGCCGCGAGCTGCTCGGCCGAGGTGTCCGTCCGCACGGTCTCGTCGCGGTCGACCCTCGTCGTCCCGCCCTTGCGGCCGGGCAGCTCGAGGGTCACGATCTCCTCGGCCAGGGCGCCGGACCCATGCGCGGCGGCGGCACGGCGGTGGCTCTCGGCGGCGAACGCATCCATGGCCTCGCGGGTGATCGCGAACTCGTCGGCCAGCAGCTCGGCGATCTCGCCCATGGGCGGGTCGCCCGCCTCGTCGGTGGCCAGGCGCACGCGGTAGGGGCGCGGCTCCTGGTAGGCGAACGGGCGCGTGGTCTTCTCGAAGAGCCACGGACAGCGCGAGGCCGACTCGACGCCGCCGACGAGGAACGCCTCGCCGAGGCCGGCGTTCAGCCGGGCCGCCGCCACGGCGACCGCCTCCAGGCTCGACGCGCACTGGCGGTCGATGGTGGTCGCGGGCACGGTCTCGGGCAGACCGGCCGCGAGGGCCCCCACGCGCGCGATGTTGCCGATGGAATTACGGACGTTGCCCACCAGGACGTCATCCGGTCGCACGCCCGTGGCCAGCGCCACCGGCGCGAGCGCCCGCGCCAGCAGCTCGTAAGGCTCGAGGGCGGCCAGCTGCCCGCCCAGCTTGCCCATCGGCGTGCGGCGCAGATGGACCAGGGCGACCGGTTCGCGCAGCTTCATGACGACCTCCCTCGTGGGCGTAGGCCGCACCAGTCGGCGACGACGCTCGCCAGGACCTCGGCCACGCGCTGCATCGAGTCCAGGCTCACCTTCTCGTCCGGTCCGTGGATGCGCTCGGCGCGCGGGCCGTAGCAGGTGGCCGGGATGTCGTAGTAGAGGTTGAAGAACCGGATGTCCGTGGTCGCGGTGCAGGCCAGCTCGGCCGGCCCGGTGCCGCGCCAGGCGCGATGGTGTTCGGTGAGCGTGCGCGCGAGGTCGCTCGCCGGATCGAACTCGCAGCCGGCGGCCTGGAAACCGATGTACTCCACAGTCGGCGGGTCCTCGCGCAGCCAGGGATCGGCGGCCGCGGCGCGGGCCACGCGCTCCTCGATGGTCGCGCGCATCGCCGCCAGGTCGTCGCCCGGGTAGAGGCCGATGCGGAAGCGGGTGACGCACTCGCCCGCGACGGTCGAGGCCCAGTCGCCGCCGGCGATGGTGCCGACGTTCAGGTTCAGCGGGTGATCGACCTGGGCGAACCCGTCCGGCCGCCGGCCGTCGGCGTTGAGCTCCTCCTCGAGCTCGCGCAGCGCCTGGATCACCAGCCACGATTTCTCGATGGCGTTGACGCCCCGACCGGCGCCCAGCACGTGCGTGGTCCGGCCGAGGATGCGCACCTGGAACCACATGACGCCCACCTGGCGCACCAGCAGGGTCTCGCCGAACGGCTCGGGGATGATGCAGGCGTCGGCCACGTATCCGCGCTCGAGCAGCGACAGCGTGCCGTTGCCCGTGCACTCCTCCTCGACCGGCGACTGCACCAGCACCCGGGAGGCGGGCTCACGGTCGAGGTCCTGCAGGGCGGCCAGCGCCCAGAGCGCGGCCACCGTGCCGCCCTTCATGTCGCCGGCGCCACGGCCGTACATCCAGCTCTCGCCGTCCTCCTCGTGGTCGACGACGCGCGGCTCGTAGGGCGGCGTGGTCCAGGCGGCGACGGGCTCGGGGCTGACCACGTCGATGTGGCCGTTGAGCGCCAGGGAGCGGCCGATCGCCGGGCCGGGATCGTGCACGCCCACGACGTTGAGCTTGCCGTCGAGCTCCCAGTCGACGGGGCTGAAGCCCGGCAGGTCGCGGATGCGAGCGAGGTCGATCGGCTCGTGGCGCACGTCCAGGCCGAGCCCGTCGAGCAGGCCGGCCATGTGCTCCTGGGCGGAGGCCTCCTGGCCGAGGACCGACGGATGGCGCACGAGGTCGGCGAGGGTCGTCACGGCCCAGTCGCGGCGAGCGGCGATGGCGGCCTGGAGCGTGGCGTGGTCGGGGACGGGGGCCGGATGTGCGATGGCTCAGACCTCCCAGGTCTCGAGGGGATCGGCGACGGGCACGTCGGCCTCGATGGACGCGAGCACCGACCCGGGCGTGTGGTCCGGGTGCACCTCGACCAGATGGAGCCGGCCGTCGCGCCGGCGGAACACCGCCTGCTCGGTGACGAGCGTGTCGACGCAGCCGGCGGCGGTCAAGGGCAGGCGGCAGCGCTCGACCAGCTTGCCCCGACCCTTCTTGTCGGTGTGCCGGCTGAGGATCATCAGCCGGTTCGCCTTCTGCGCCAGCTCCATGGCGCCGCCCATGCC
>WJIQ01000024.1 GCA_014730255.1 bacterium
CTCGACAGCCAGCTCGCCGAGATCCAGGTCTTCGGCCCCGGCGGCGAGTTCCGGCGCACCCTCGGCCGCGAGGGCGAGGGACCCGGCGAGTTCCGGCAGCCGACGAACCTGTTCTGGACCGACGACGGCCGGATCGCCGTGCAGCAGTCGTTCCCCGCCCGCGTCGTCTACCTCGATCCGCAAGACGGCACGCCGGCCGGCGACTGGCAGCTCGGCCGGGACGACCCCGATGCCGGCGGCTTCGCCTTCCTGCGCTATGCCCGCCATCGCGGCGGCACGTTCGCCATCGCGGCCATGGCGGCCCGGTTCGACCAGGAGTCGGGGCAGATGAGCGAGAATGCGTTCCTGGCCATCGTCGACCAGGACGGCGGCGAGCGTGCGCGGCTCGGCGAGGTCGCGTCCGAACGTTCGCTGGCCGGCTTCACCATCGACGAGCTCGCCGACCACGACCCCTCCGAGCGCGGGCTGTGGGACGTCGGCCCGCATGGCCGCGTCTACACCGTGCCCCGCTACGACGCGTATCACGTCGACGTGTTCGGACCGGACGGCGAGCTGGCGGCGTCGTTCGCCCGCGCCCACGAGGCGCGCCTGCGGACCGAGCAGGAGAAGGACGAGAAGCGCGAGTCCATGTCCATGAACATCAATGGCATCGAGCCGGAGATCACCTGGAAGCTGCAGGACCGGGCGGCGGCCATCGACCGGATCCGCGTCCTCGACGATGGCACGATCTGGGTCCTCGACAGCCACGGGCGGGATGCGTGGGACGACGAGGGCCGGATGACGTTCGGCGTCTTCGCGCCCGACGGGCGGCTCGTGCGCGACGTCACGCTCGCCGCGCCGCTGGCCGGGGCCGGCAACCGCCTCGTCCTGCTGGACGACGGCCGGGTGATGATGATCAAGGGCCTGGATTCGATCTCCATCAACGTCACCGCCGGCGACGGCGGCGACGAGGTCGCACCGGTCGACAACCTCGGCGACGAGCTGCTCGAGCTGATCATGTTCGAGATCGAACGGTAGCGATCAGCCGAGGTCCTCGATGAGCTGCACCACGCGCGTGGCGTCGTTCATGACGTAGAAGTGCACGCACGGCACGCCGTGGGCCAGCAGCTCGCTCACCTGCGTGAGCGCCCAGCGCTGGCCGATCTCGCCGGCGTGCTCCGGGCTGGCGGCGACCTCGTCGGCCAGGGCCTCGGGCAGCGTGACGTGGAAGTGCCGCGGCAGGGTCCGCAGCTGCCGGCGGTGGTTCAGGAGCTTCAGGCCGGGGATGATCGGCACGGTGATGCCGACCTCGCGGCACCGGCGCTCGAATTCGAAGAACACCGCGTTGTCGAAGAACATCTGCGTGACCACGTAGTCGGCGCCGGCGTCGACCTTGGCCTTCAGGTGCTGGATGTCGGCCTTGAAGTTGGGCGCCTCGAAGTGCTTCTCCGGGTATCCGCCCACGCCGACGCACATGTCCAGCGGTGAGCTGTTCTCGAGGTCGTCGAGGTACCGGCCCTGCCGCAGGTCGGCGAGCTGGCAGACCAGGTCGACCGCGGTGCGATTGCGCGTCTTGTAGGGGTCGGGGCGCCGCAGATGGTTGGGCGTGTCGCCGCGGATGGCGAGCACGTTCTGGATGCCGAGGTAGTTCAGCTCGATGAGCGCGTCCTCGGTCTCCTCGCGCGTGAAGCCGGCGCACAGCAGGTGCGGCACCGTGTCGATGCCCCAGCGGTTCTGGATGATGCCGCAGATCGAGATCGTGCCCGGCCGCTTCTTGCGCACGCGGCGGCGGATGGTGCCGTCGTCGCGCTCCTCGTAGGTGGCCTCGGCGGCGTGGCTGGTGACGTCGATGAACGGCGGGGACAGCGGCGCGAGCTGCTCGACCATGCGGATGATGTCGTCGATCGATCCGCCGCGTTCGGGCGGGATGATCTCGTAGCTGAACAGGGTCTCGCCGGCGCGGTCCAGGTGTTCGATCACTCTCACGTCGTCGCCTCGGGGTCGGGGTCGTAGGCCAGGATCGGCGAGAGCCAGCGCTCGGCCTCGGCCAGCGTCCAGCCCTTCCGCTCGGCGTAGTCGGCCACCTGGTCGCGGCCGATGCGCACGATGCCGAAGTACTGCGATTCCGGGTGGCTGAAGTACCAGCCGCACACCGACGCCGCGGGCGTCATCATGCAGCTCTCGGTCAGGCCCACGCCGAGGTTCGCCTCGGCGTCGAGCAGCGCGAAGAGGGCCGGCTTCTCGGTGTGGTCGGGGCAGGCGGGGTAGCCGGGCGCCGGGCGGATGCCGCGGTACTCCTCGCGGATGAGCGCCGCGTTGTCGGGCTCGTCGCAGGGCTCGTAACCCCACAGCTCGTGGCGGACGTTCCAGTGCAGGCGCTCGGCGAACGCCTCGGCCAGGCGGTCGGCCACCGCCTTGACCAGGATGGATTGGTAGTCGTCGCCGTCGCGCTCGTGGCGGGCGGCCAGCTCCTCGGCGCCGAAGCCGCCGGAGACCGCGAAGGCCCCGATCCAGTCCGGGACGCCCGTGTCCTCGGGCGCGAGGAAGTCGGCCAGGCTGGGGCAGACGCCGCTCCTGGCGTCGGCGCGCTGGCGGCGCAGGTGGTGCAGGACGAGCCGCTCGCGGTCGCGCGACTCGTCGGTGTAGACGACGACGTCGTCGCCGCGGCGGGCGGCCGGGAACAGGCCGAGCGCCCCCCTGGCCGTGACCTCGCCGGACTGCTCGAGGCGGTCGAGGAGCGCCTGCGCATCGTCGAACAGCCGCCGGGCCTCCGTCCCCAGGTCGGGGTGGTCGAGGATGTCCGGGTAGCGGCCGCGCAGCTGCCAGGTGATGAAGAACGGCGACCAGTCGATGAACGGCCGCAGCTTCGCGATGGGCAGGTCGGGAAAGAGCGTCAGTCCCGGCACCAGCGGCCGTGGCGGGCGGTAGCTGGACCAGTCGGTCGCGAGCGCCCCGGCACGCGCGTCGGCCAGGGGCACGAGCTTGCGCGCGGCCTGCTCGCGCTCGCGCTTCTCGCGCACCACCTCGTACGCCTGCTTGGTCTCGGCCGTGAACCCCGCGCGGGCCGTCGGGTCGAGCAGGCGGCCGACGACGCTGGGTGCGCGCGAGGCGTCGGGCACGTGGACCACGGCGTGGTCGTACCCGGGGTCGATGCGCGCGGCGGTGTGGACGCGGCTCGTGGTGGCCCCGCCGATCAGGAGCGGCAGCTCGAACCCGCGGCGCTGCATCTCCCCCGCCACGTGCACCATCTCGTCGAGCGACGGGGTGATCAGGCCGCTGAGGCCGACGATGTCGACGTCCTCGCGCCGGGCGGTCTCGAGGATCGAGTCGGCGGAGACCATGACCCCGAGGTCGACGACCTCGTAGTTGTTGCAGGCCAGCACCACGCCCACGATGTTCTTGCCGATGTCGTGGACGTC
>WJIQ01000175.1 GCA_014730255.1 bacterium
GCTGCCAGAACACGCCTTCTCGGTCTGGCTCGGTCAACGTACCGCATCGGGTACGCCTCCCTCGCCAGCCCTTGCGAGGTCGTGTTCTGGCAGCCGTTTTCCTCGGCCTCGCGACGGCCCTTCGTGAATGATCCGGACTAGGGCAAGAAGAGCGCCTTGATCCCCGACCAGGACGCCGTCTCGGTGGCGGTCGACCCGGAGTACGTCACCAGCTCGTAGCCGTCGGACCCGCGGATCTCCCCGATGTCCTCGGTGTACCAGCGGCTGGCCTCGCGCGAACCGCTGTCGAGGCGGCGTCCCATCACGTCGTGGGTGCGATCCTCCCTCAGGGCCGGCGGTTCGACCGCACCGATCCCGTAGGCATACAGCACGCCCAGCGGCACGGTGGTCTCGCCCTCTTCCAGCACCTGGTAGGTGACCTCGTACAGGGAGCCGTTCCAGCCGAACTCCGTGGTCCAGGTGTTGCCAAGGGCCAGAGGGGTGTCGATGTAGAGGATCGGGGGATCGTAGATCGCCGCGAAGCCGTCGGCGTTCCAGGCGCCGTGGAGCCAGGTATCGCCGCCATCGTCTCGCGTCCAGTAGTTATGGTACTCCTGGGCGTTCGACCCGGTCTCCACGTGTCGCAGTTCGAAGACGGTCAGACCGCCGAGGTCGGCCGGTCCGAGCGAGGTGGAGACGAGCTCGCCGGTCCCGCCGTCGGTGTAGGTCCAGGTCAGGTCGGTCTCGAGCGGGAAGTAGTTCTGCGTGGCGGCCGGCTGGGCGAGGATCGTCACGGCTGCGAGCACGAGGATGCCGGATCTGATGGTCATCGGGGCGACCCTTCGAGGCGTGCACATGATGATGAGGGCGTGAGGCCTCGTTGATGATACGGCATTGAACGACGGATTTCCACTGGTCCGGCTCACGGACCGCCGGCATCCGGACATCGTTCGAGCGGTGCTCGAGCTCCGATCCTCGGCGGCATCATCGGTCGAATCCGTGGACCCCGGCGAGCGATCGATCCGCACAAGCCGGCGTCGTCCCCGCACCGCTCACCCCGCCACCCCTCGCGCCGCCATCTGCGCGAGCCTGTCCGCATCCCCCACGAGCACCAGCTCGTCGCCGGCCTCCAGGGGTTCGCGCGGATCGGGGTTGGCCAGCTGACGGGCGCCGCGCTTGACGGCGATGACGCTGCAGCCGGTCTTCTGGCGGAGGTTCAGGTCCAGGAGCGAGCGGCCGGCCTGGTGGGGGGCCAGGCCGATGCTGGCGATGTTCACGTTCTCCGCCAGCAGGAGCTGCCGGCCCGGGCGCAGGAGGTTGACGATGGTCGCGGTGGTGATGGCGCTGTAGGACATCACCAGGTCGGCGCCGGCGCGATGGAGCGTGGCCACGTTGCGGTTCAGGCTGGCGCGGCTGATGATCTGCGCATCGGGGCGCAGGCGGCGGCAGTAGATGGTGAGGTAGACGTTGAGGTCGTCGTCGTGGGTGGTGATGATGATCGACGGCGTCTGGTCCAGGCCCGCCCGCTCGAGCACCTCGCGGTCGGCGGCGTTGCCGGTGATCACGCGCCGGTTCCGCTTGCCTATGGAGCTGCTCTTGTCCACGATCCGGTGCTCCACTCCCCGCGCCTTCAAGCTCGCGGCCACGGCCTGACCCACGCGGCCGCCGCCGAGGATGAGGACCGGGCCGGCAGGGCGGGGCGGGGTGTCGGGCGCGCCCGACGCATCGCCTGCGTCCGGATTCTGCACCGCCTTCTGGAAATCCTCGAGCTGCTCGTCCGTGCCGGCGACGACGAGGACCGTGCTGGGATCCAGCCGCGTCTGCGGCGTGGGCAGGTGGAACGACCCCCGGTCCCAGACGCCCACCACGTTGACGCCGGTGCGCTCGCGCAGGCTGCTCTCCAGGAGCGTCTGGTCGACCAGGGTGGTGGCCATGGTGGGCAGCTCGGCGATCACGAGGTCGTCGATGCGGCCGACCACGTTGGCCCGCAGGCTCACGCCCAGCACGCGCCGCGCCAGGGCCTGGCCCAGCAGGCGGTGGAACTGGAAGACGTGGCGGCTGCCGGCCAGGCTGAGGATGTCGAGGGAGTCGTCCTCGTCGGCGTTGGCCACGATCAGGACCTGGTCGCTGATCTCGCGCACGGTGTAGATGACGTTGGTGCTGACGACGTCGTCGTGGATCGCGACCACCATGGCGGCGTCCTCCACACGGAGGTTGCGGTAGGTGTCGGGGTGGTTGCGGTCGCCCACCATGACGCGATAGCCGAGGTCGTGCAGCTCGAGGGCCTGGGCGAGGTCGTCCACCAGGACCACGCTCTCGAAGCCGAGCTGACCGAGACGGCGGATGAGGTTGGCGGTGACGATGTCGAACGCGGTGATGATCACGTGGCCGCGCGTGCCGGCGGGCAGGGCGCGCGGTGCGCGGGCGCGGTTCTGGGCCTCCAGCCAGGGCGCATAGAAGAACTGGATGAACGTGAACGGCAGCATCACCAGCAGGAAGATCACCCCGCTGAGCAGGACCATCATGGAGAAGATGCGGCCGAGGTCGCTCTGGAAGGTGATGTCTCCGAAGCCCAGCGTGGACATCACCGTCAGCGTCCAGTAGAAACCCGTGACCCAGGAGTAGCTCTGACCCTCGTACTCCATGATCACGTGGAAGAGCACGCTGTAGAGCGTGACGATCCCCACCAGCAGGATCAGGAAACGGACGAGCAGCCGGACGTTGGACTGGCGCGCCCCGGTCTGCAGGAGGGTGGTGAGCTGGGCCATCAGGAACTTCATGGACGCCTCGGGGCTGGGGGGGCCCGGACCAGGGCCAGGTGTCGGGAATTCCCGTCCTCGCTCGATTGTTTCTCACGAGAATCCCGGAGTCCATGCCCGATTTCGCCCGATGGTGTCGCCGACCAGGCCGGCGGCCCGACCTCACCGCAGCACCGCGCTGGTCCCTCCGCCCCAGCTGATCATCCGGACGTCCTGGTCCAGGGTCTGGGGCGCCTGGTACTCGTCGCGGCGCAGGGCGATCACCGCACCGGCGGGGGCGGCGGCCAGGGCCTCCTGCAGGGTGTCGTAGGGGAACCAGATGGTGCCGTCCTCGGGGCCGGTCGCGTCCTGGTTCACGAAGATCACCGGCGGGGCGGCCACGGTGCGCGACCAGACGCCCTTGCCGTCGGTGGCCAGGACGAGCTGCCAGGCGCCGGTGTGCTGGGGATCGGCGATCAGCCGCAGCTCGGCGGTGCGCGCCACCGGCAGGCCGTCCATGAACGGGGTCCAGGACGCGCCGCCGTCGGTGGTGCGGTAGACGCCCAGCTCGGTACCCACGTAGAGGATGTCCGGGTCGTGGGGCATGGGCACCACCGTGCGCACGCCGGGCAGGTCGGCGAGGTTGGCGGTGAGGTCCTCCCAGGTGGCGCCGCCGTCGGTGGTGTGCAGGAGCTTGGGGCCGCCGGGCAGGGTCGTCACGCCCACCCAGGCCTGGCCGGGCCACAGCTCGGAGACGGCCACGCGCTGCAGCGTGCCGGTGGAGGGGGCGAGATCCTCCACGTGTTCGATCTGCCAGCTGCCGCCCTCGCGGGTGACGATGGTCAGGTCGCGGCCGTTGGCCACGCCGCTGTCCCAGTAGGTGACGTAGAGGGAGAGGTCGCCGGCGTTGCTGCCGGCGATGCCGCGGATGTTATAGTCGCCGGGCTGCAGACCGGAGACCTCCTCGGTCCAGCCCTGCAGGGGACTGGCGGTGGCCGAGGTGGAGTAGATGCTGGTGCCGTCGTGGGTGTAGACCCGTCCGTCCGCGCGCCGGTAGAACAGGCGCGGCATGTACTTCTCGGGGTTGTCGGAGAACTCCACGGACTGGCCGTAGTATTTGCGGTAGGTGTTCCAGGGGGCGGCGCCCCAGTTGAGCCAGACGTGACCGGCCAGCGGATCGACGATCTCCAGGTCGGCGCCGTCGCCGCCGCCGAGGAACTCCCAGGTCTGGCCGCCGTCCACCGTGAGCACCGAGCCGTTGTCCTGGGTGCCGATGCCGCGTACCAGGCGGTCGGCGTCCAGGAAGTCGATCTCCGTGCAGGCCAGGCCGGTGCTGGCGTCGCCGAGCAGGTGGCTGGTGGTGGAGGTCGA
>WJIQ01000176.1 GCA_014730255.1 bacterium
GCTGCCAGAACACGCCTTCTCGGTCTGGCTCGGTCAACGTACCGCATCGGGTACGCCTCCCTCGCCAGCCCTTGCGAGGTCGTGTTCTGGCAGCCGTTTTCCTCGGCCTCGCGACGGCCCTTCGTGAATGATCCGGACTAGCCGGCTCCGGGACCGGGGACGCCGGGCCCCGGTCCCGTCCGCGGCGCCCGTGCCCATATTCTGACCACACGGTCGGCCGCATGGTCGCTCGCGAGTCGTCGCCAGGCGCGCCCGCCAGGTGTCAGACACCCGCGAATCCCCTTCCAGACCGCGATTCACGCCGAAACGGCGGCCCTCGGCGGGTCGGCGATCGTCGGCACGCCGATTGCGCTGTGGGGCGCCGAACCCTCTAGCCGCGGTGGAGTGTCCAATGGTCTGGAAACGTGCGATCCCTCGCCTGACGATCCTGGTCCTGGCCTGGCTCTTCGTGGTCGGCCCCGTGGCGGGCGACGCGCAGACCATGCGCCTGTCGCCCGAGGAGCGCGAGGGCTACCGGGTCTGGCTGCACAACCTGGAGACCACCGTCGCCTCGCGCGCCGATCGCCAGGGCGACGAGACCGTGGCCCGCTTCCCGTTCGGGGTGATCGAGGGGCACGAGGCCGCGCGCCGCGATACGACGAGCCTGCTGGCGGTCGCCCGCGAGCTGAATGAGCTGGAGGCCCTGCCGCGGATCCTCCAGGAACCCGCGCGCAAGACGGCGCTGCACGCGATCACCCGGGCCCGCAATCACGCCCACATCGCCGAGTTCGACACCGCACTGGTGTGGTACGAGATCGCCGCCCGGCGCGACAGCGCCGGCGCCTTCACCCGCGAGCTCGGCCCGGAGGCCATGGCGGTCGCCGTGGCGACGGGAGACTCGGTGGCCACCACCCGGCGCTTGCTGGCGATGCTGGGCGCCCGCGACCTGACGTCCCGCGGCACCGAGCTCACCCTGGCCTACCGCCATCTCGTCGCCAGCCGCGACACGGCCAATGTCGACCTGCTGATCGCCGAGGTCGAGCAGCACGTCGACTTCGCCTCGGCCCCGGGCGAGCTGATCTACTGGCACGCGTTCGCCCTGAACTGGCGCGAGCGCTGGGACGAGAGCCTCGACCACCTCGCCGGACTCCTCGCCCGTGGCGGGCAGTCGCACGGGCTGACCGAGGCCCAGCGCACGTGGGTCCTGGTGGCCGTGGCCGACCAGCTGATGATCACCGGCCACCTCGGCGAGGCCGCCCCGATGTACCGGGCGCTGGCCGGGACCGATCTGGCGGGCGCGCGGGACTGGGCCCGGTGCCAGGCCGCCGCCATCGATTTCCTGTCCGGCCGCTACCTGGAGGCCGGCACCGTCTTCGAGCAGCTCTGCGATCAGCGCGAGCCGCTGCCCTGGCGGGCGTACGCCTGCGGGATGGCGCAGCTGAGCGACGAGATGGAACGCCTACGCAGCAAGGGTCGGGATCATGGCGCCGTCGCCCATTTCGAACGCTGAGCCGGGACCGGTCGAGCAGCGGCTGCTCGATCGACTGCTGGGCATGTACGCCGAGCAGCAGGCCCTCTACGACGAGGTCCTCGCGCTGTCGAGGCGGCAGCGGACGCTCGTGCGCGAGCAGGCCCCGCTGAGCGAGATCCGCGCGGTGCTCGAGCGCAAGCAGCGGCACCTGGCGACGATCCGCCGGCTCGAGCTGGCCGAGCACGCGAGCAAGGATCGCTGGCAGCGCGACCGCACGCGCTGGAGCGCTTCGGGCCGGACCCGGTTGCACCGCAAGCTGGAGGACCTCGGACGGGTCATCGAGGAGATCCTGGCCTGCGAGGAGGAGAACGATCTTGAGCTTCTTCAGCAGTGTCGATGACATCGCGACGGTGGACTCGCCGCCGGCCGGCGAGGTGTTCCGCGCCGCCGGCGAGCGCCGCGACCGCCGCGGCCGCCTGCTGCGGGGGTACCTGCACAAGAGCAGCAATAGCCTCTGCGGGATCAAGGGCTACGCGAGCCTGATCGCCGGCGGCGACGCCTCCGGCCGCACGACCGCCTGGGCGCGCAAGATCATCGCCGAGGTCGAGCAGCTCGAGACCATCTACCAGTCGGTCCGCGACATGGCCTTCCCCGAACCCGCGCCGCTGCACGACGGCGGCCAGCTCGCGTCCGTGGTCCAGGACGCCGCGGTCGGCGCCGAGACCCGCCACGGGAACCTCACGGTCCTCATCGACGACCTCGCGGACGGCCGCCTGCGCCTGCCGACCGGCGACCTGCTGCAGATCCTCACGGCGATCCTCGACAACAGCGCCGAGAGCTCGTCGGGGCCGGTCCTGGTGACCATCGGATCGGTCCGGGAGCACGATCAGCTGCTGCTGAGCGTCTCGGACGATGGCCCGGGCATGGGGCTGGACCTGCTCGCCCAGGCGATGGACCCCTTCGTGACCACGCGGGACGGCCATCTCGGGATCGGCCTGGCGCGGGTCGACACGATCCTCGACATGCACGGCCTGGGCTGGGGGCTGCGGAGCACCCCTGGCGCCGGCACGACCGTCACGCTCGAAGTGGCCGCCATGGCGGCGGCCGCCCGCACCTGAGAAAGGGAAACCGATGGCCAAGAAACCCCGCATCCTCGTCGTCGACGACGAGCACACCATGCGCGACTTCCTCACCGCGTCGATGGCGGACCGCTACCAGGTGGTCACCGCGGCCGACGGCGTGGCGGCCATGGCGATCCTGCGCGAGAAGCCCGTCGACCTGGTGCTCTCGGACGTGCAGATGCCCGGCGGAGACGGGCTGACGCTGCTCGCGGACATCCAGTCGCAGCTGAAGTCCCCGCCGCTGGTGGTGATGATGACGGCCTTCGGCACGATCAAGGAGGCCGTCGAGGCGACCAAGCGCGGCGCCATCGACTATCTCACCAAGCCCTTCGGCCTCGACCAGCTCGACCACACGCTCAAGCGCGCCTTCGAGCTGCGCGAGCTGCGCAGCGAGAACCGCACGCTGCGCACGAGCCTCCGGGCCCAGCGCGAGCATCACGGCCTGCTCGGCTCGAGCCGGGCGATGATCGCCCTGCGCGAGAAGATCGAGATGATCGCCGACTCGCGTGGCACGGTCCTGCTGCAGGGCGAGAGCGGCACGGGCAAGGAGGTCGCCGCCCGCGCGATCCACAACGCGGGCAGTCGACGCGACGGTCCGTTCATCCGCCTGAACTGCGCGGCGATCCCCGAGTCGCTGCTCGAGGGCGAGCTGTTCGGTCACGAACGCGGCGCGTTCACGGGCGCGGTGCAGGCCAGGCCGGGCAAGTTCGAGCTGGCGGACGGCGGCTCGCTGCTGCTCGACGAGATCAGCGAGATGCCGCTGAGCATGCAGGCCAAGCTGCTGCGCGTGATCCAGGAGCGCGAGATCATGCGCCTCGGCGCGCGTACCTCCGTGCAGTGCGACGTGCGCATCATCGCGACCACGAACCGCGAGATGAAGGCCTCGATCCGCGCGGGCGAGTTCCGGGAGGACCTCTTCTACCGCCTGAACGTCATCCCGCTCCGGCTCGCGCCCCTGCGCGAGCGCAAGGACGACATCCCGCTGCTGGCCAACCACTTCGTCCGGGCGTTCTGCGCCGAGAACGGCCGGTCGCCCATGAGCATCACCGAGAAGGCCATGCGCAGCCTGACCAGCCACGAGTGGCCTGGCAACGTCCGGCAGCTGCAGAACGTGATCGAGCGCGCGGTGATCCTCACCAGCGGCGACCTGCTGGACTGCGAGCAGCTCGACCTCGGCGACGAGCTCGATGGCCGCGGCGATCCGTCGATGCTGCCGGGGGATCTGACGATCCGTGAAATGGAGAAGGAACTGATCTTGCGGAAGCTGGAGAGAACCGGCGGCAACCGCACCCGCGCTGCCACGGAACTGGGCATCAGTGTCAGGACATTGCGCAACAAGCTCCGCCAGTACCAGGAGCACGGAGAGAGCATCGGGGTCTGAGACGATGATCGCGCGCGAGATTTTCGACACGGCCCGCCTGGGCGACCTGAAGAAGGCGCTCGACGTCTACGCCAGCCGCCACCGGGTGGTCGCCGACAACATCGCGAACGTCGAGACCGCCGGGTACTCCGCCCGCGAGCTGCGCTTCGAGCAGTACCTGGCCGACGCGAGCCTGCGGCTCGAGGGAGCCCGCACCGATGCCAATCACCTCGACCTCGGCCGCCGAGACCTCGACCGGGCCCGACCCGAGGTCCACGAGACCGGCTCGGACTTCGACAACGGCATCAACAACGTGGACATCGACCGCGAGATGACCGACCTGGCGACCAACGACCTGTCCTACCGGCTGGCGACCAGGCTGTTGAGCATGAAGTACCAGAACCTGCGCAGCGCCATCCGCGGGCGCAGCGTCTAGGCGAGAGGATTCGCGGCATGAGCAAGGGACTCTTCGAGGCGATCCGCATCAGCGGGACCGGCCTGCGCGGCCAGCGCGTCAAGATGGACGTGGTCGCGCGCAACCTCGCCAACGCCGAGACTACCCGCACGGCCGAGGGCACGCCCTACCGCCGCCAGCGCGCCGTGTTCCACGAGGTCCTCGACCAGAGGGTCCGCGATCACCGGCTGAGCGGCCCCGCGCCGGAGAATCCCGCCATCAGCCGGACGCATCCGAGCCACCTGTCCGGCATGCAGCAGTTCGAGAACTCGGACCGTGAGGGCGTCGAGACCACCGTCGGCGTCGCACCCGACGCGTCCGAGTTCCGGGTCGTCCACGATCCCGGCCACCCGGACGCCGACGATGACGGCTACGTGCTGCTGCCGAACGTCGACGTGATCAGCGAGATGGTCGACATGATCGCCGCGCAGCGCGCCTACGAGGCCAACGTGAGCGCGGTCCAGGCGGCCAAGGACATGTTCACCCAGGCGCTGAAGATCTAGAGGGGAGATCGGCATGGCCACCGGCGGCATCCGCGCACTCGGTTCGATCGACCCCCGATCGGCCTATCTGAACCAGCCGAAGCAGGCCGCCGCGGGCGGCGATTTCGGCAAGATGCTCGCCAGCGCCATCGACCAGGTCGACCAGGCCCAGTCCCACCGCGACGACCTGGTGACCGAGATGGTCCGGGGCGAGGCGGTCGAGGTGCACGACATCATGACCGCCGCCGAGGAGGCCCAGCTGGCCTTCGATCTGATGCTCGAGGTGCGCAACAAGCTCCTCGAGGGGTACCAGGAAGTCATGCGGATGCAGGTCTAGCACGCCCTAGGACGACGACCAGACGCGACAACGGACGGACGGAGCGCACGTGGACGGACTGAGACAAGCCTGGCAGAACCTGAGGGACCGGCTCGGGGCGATGACCACGAACCAGCGTCTCGTGCTGGGGATGGTGACCGCGGCCCTGGTGATCTCCACCGCCGTGTTCGGCCTCTGGCTCGGGCACGAGGAGCAGGCCGTCCTGTTCACCGATCTGACCCCCGAGGATGCGAGCAAGGCCCTCGAGGAGCTCACCCAGCGCGACGTCCCCGCCGAGCTGACCAACGGCGGCACCACCATCACCGTGCCGGCCTCGCAGGTCCATCAGCTGCGCGTCGATCTGGTGACCGAGGGCATCGGGTCCAGCGGCGTGGTGGGCTACGAGATCTACGACCAGGGGGCCGGGTACGGCAAGACGCCCGAGGAGCTGGAGGTGCAGCGCCTGCGCGCCATGCAGGGCGAGCTGACCAAGACCATCGAGGCCATCCATGGCGTGGATGCGGCCCGGGTGCACCTGGTGATGGCACGGGAGTCGATCTTCCGCAGCCGCAACAGCGAGCCGTCGGCCTCGGTCATGCTCACGCTCAACCGCCAGACCGGCATCAACGCGGCCCAGGTCGCGGGCATCCGCAGCCTGGTGGCCGGCGGGGTCGAGGGGCTGACGTCCGATCGCGTGACGGTCGTCGATCAGGGCGGCAACGTGCTGAGCGAGCAGTACGCCGAGGGGCCCTACGGCAACAGCGACCGGCAGCTCGAGCTCAAGAAGGAGGTCGAGGATCACCTCGCCGCCAAGGCTCAGGCCATGCTCGACGGCGTGCTCGGTCCCCGGCGCGCGCAGGTCCAGGTCGATGCCACCCTGAACTTCGAACAGATCGAGTCCGAGCGCACGATCTTCGATCCGCAAAACACGGTGGTCCGCTCGGAGGAGCGCAACGAGTCGACCGACCCGCAGACCGGCGGCACCACCGAGCAGAGCATGACCAACTACGAGATCAACCAGACCGTCGAGCGGATCGTCGGGGAGGTCGGCGGCCTCGACCACCTGACGGTCGCCGTCTCGGTCGACGGCACCTACGAGGTGCCCGAGGGCGGGGGCGAGCCGGTCTACCAGCCGCGCCCGACCGAGGAACTCGACCGCCTGCAGCGCATGGTCGCCAGTGCCGTCGGCCTGAATACCGAGCGGGGCGACCGCATCGAGATCGTCAACCTCCAGTTCCGCGATCCGGCCGACCCGCGCCTCGGCACACCCGCGAACCCGATGGTCGAGATGATCCTCGATTACCTCGCCCGCTACGGGGGCCGGCTCCTCCTGATCGTCCTCCTCGCGGTGATGGCCCTCGTGTTCCGCAAGAATCTCTCGAACGTGCTCGCGGACATCGGTGGGGTCCTGCAGTCCGGGACCGAGCCGCCGCGCGGCGAGGGCGGCGCCGCGGCCGAGGCCGAGCCGGTCGAGCGCTTCGACGGCCTGCCCGAGATGACCGACCAGATGATCGAGGACGTGCGCGACTACGCCTACGAGAACCCGCAACGCGTGGCCGAGGTCGTCCAGACCTGGCTCTACGAACCCGAGCGCAGCCGCTGATCGGCGGCGACGCGGAGATCGAGCATGGCACCGAACGACAACTCGAGATTGCGGAAGGCGGCCGTCTTCATCATGGCGCTCGGCAACGAGGCCGGCGGCAAGGTGCTGTCGACCATGCCCGAGGGGCTGGTCGAGCAGGTCACGCACGCCATCGCCCACGCGGGGCAGGTCCCGTTCGAGGAGAAGCGCAAGGTCCTCGCCGAGTTCGTCAACATGTCCAGCACGCTCAGCGGCATCGTCTTCGGTGGCGAGGAGACCGCCAAGCAGATCCTCGAGGCGGGGTTCGGCTCGCACCGGGCCAACAGCCTGCTCAGCCGCGTGACCAGCTACAGCGAGATCAAGAGCTTCGAGCACCTCTGCAGCCTCGATGCGCTGACCGTCGCCAACTACCTGAAGAACGAGCACCCGCAGACCGTGGCCGTGGTCCTCGCGCACATGGATCCGCGCGACAGCGGCCCGATCCTCGAGTTGTTGCCGGCCGAGCTGCAGGGAGACGTCGCCTACCGCATGGCGGTGCTCGACAGCCCCAACGCCGATGCGCTGAAGGTCGTCGAGGAGGTGCTGGCCACCCAGCTCCAGGGCGAGGTCAACGCCAGCCGCGGCAAGTACGGCGGCAAGAAGCAGGTGGCCGAGCTGCTCAACGAGACCGACAAGGAGGTCTGGCAGGAGATCCTCGACGAGATGCGCGAGATCGACGACGAGGTCGCCAACGAGGTCAACAACCTGATGTTCGTCTTCGAGGACATCGTCCTGCTGAACGACAAGTACATCCAGGAGATCCTCAAGGAGATCGACGGCAAGGAGCTGACGCTCGCGCTGAAGGGCGCGACCGAGGAGATCCAGGCCAAGATCTTCGGCAACATGTCCAAGCGCGCGGCGCTGGGCATCAAGGAGGACATGGAATACATGGGGCCGGTCCGCCTGTCCGAGGTGGAGGAGGCCCAGCAGCGCATCGTGGAGGTCGTGCGCAGCCTCGAGGAGGCCGGCACCATCGTCATCGGCAAGGGGGGCAAGGATGCAGAAATGGTGTCCTGAGCCCCTGGCGGTCGAGGCCGGTGCCGGTGGGACGTTCGTCCCGCTCCAGCAGGACGACGGCGGCGCCCGGACGGCGACCGGCGACGTGGCCGGGTTCCGGCCCGAGGCCGGTTTCGCCGATGCCGAGGGGCTGTTGAACGCGCTCTCGCGACAGGAACGGGCGCAGATCATCGAGCTGATCGAGTCCGACCTGCGGCGGGAATTCGAGGAGCGCCACGCGCGCGACCAGGAGGCGAGGGATCAGGCGCTCGCCCAGTTCCAGGCCGAGGCCGAGCAGGCCCGTCAGCTGTGGCACGACGAGTTCTCGTCCGCGCTGCGTCAGGAGATCGAGGACTCGCTCGCGACCGTGGCCCGCCGGACGGTCGAGATGGCGGTCATCATCGCCGAGAAGATCGTGCGCCGGGAGGTCGCCATCGACTCCGACGTCCTGGTGAAGGCCCTCGAGACGGTGCTCTACAAGGTGGAGGCGGGCAGCTCGCTGCAGGTGACCGTGCACCCGGAGGACGCCGAGTGGCTCCGTTCCCGGCCGGAGATCTGCAAGCGGCTGCGCATCGCCGACATCAAGGAGGACCGGCGGCTCGACCTGGGCGGCGCGCTGGTGAAGGCCGACGACCAGGAATGGGACGCGACCATCGAGCGGCAGCTTGCCGTCCTCGCCGAGACGCTCGACGACGCGCTGGCGATCCCGCCCGACACCGAGATCGACGAGGAGGCGCCCGATGCTTGAGCACGCCTGGGCCGCCTGCAGCGAACGCCTGCGCACCTGCGACGCCGTGCGGGCGGTCGGCCGCGTGACCGGCCTGGTGGGCATGACCATCGAGGTCCGCGGGCTGTCGGTGCCGGTCGGGTCGGTCTGCCGGATCGAGGGGGCGCGGCACCGCGAGCACGTGCTCTGCGAGGCGGTCGGCTTCCGGGGCGGCCGGCTCCTGCTGATGCCTTACGGCAGCATGCGCGGCATCGCGCCCGGCCAGCCGGTGGTGCCGGTGGCGTCGCAGCTGACCGTGCCCATGGGCGATCATCTGCTGGGCCGGGTCCTGAACGGGCTGGGCGAACCGATCGACGGCGGGCCGCCGCTGGCGCACGGGCTGCGCCGTCGCCTGGGCCTGGCGGCCCCCCCGGCCCTCGGGCGCCGGCGGTCGAACGAGTACCTGGAGACCGGTGTCCGCGCCCTCGATGCGCTGGTGACCGTCGCGCGCGGTCAGCGGATGGGGATCTTCGCCGGCAGCGGCGTCGGCAAGTCGGTGCTGCTGGGCATGCTGGCGCGGGGGGCGCGCGTCGACGTCAACGTGCTGGCCCTGATCGGCGAGCGCGGCCGCGAGGTGCGCGAGTTCCTGGACCGCGACCTCGGCCCGGAAGGCATGGCGCGCAGCGTCGTCGTCGTCGTCACCAGCGACGAGAGCGCGGTCATGCGGGCCAAGGGCGCCGAGACCGCGATGTCCATCGCCGAGGGATTCCGCGAGCAGGACCGAAACGTCCTGATGCTCATGGACTCGGCCACGCGCTACGCCATGGCCTTGCGCGAGATCGGGCTCGCCGCGGGCGAGCCGCCGACCACCAAGGGCTACCCGCCCTCGGTCTTCGCCGCGTTGCCGCGGCTCTGCGAGCGGGCGGGGTGGTCGTCGGTCAACGCGATGACCGCGTTCTTCACCGTCCTGATCGAGGGCGACGACATCCACGACCCCATCGGCGATGCCATGCGGTCGATCCTCGACGGTCATCTGATGCTCAGCCGCGATCTGGCCCGCGAGGGCCACTATCCGGCCATCGACGTGCTCGGCTCCATCAGCCGCCTGCGCAACGAGGTCGTCGGCGAGGACGACCGGAGGTCGGGCGAGACGCTCCTGCGCTGGCTCAAGGCGCTGGAGGACAACCGCGACCTCGTGAGCATCGGCGCCTACGCCGCCGGCAGCGATCCGGTCCTGGACCAGGCGCTGGCCGGCCGCGACGCGATGCGCGCCTTCCTGACCCAGGGTACGACCGAGCACACCGACGCCCGGGCGGCGCTGACGTCGCTGCGTCAGCTGGTCGCCCGCACCGAGGGGGCGGCCTGATGTTCCGGTTCCGGCTCGAACGGGTGCTCCGGCACCGTCAACGTCAGGTGGATGCGAGGTCGCGGGACGTCGCCGACGCCGAGCGGGTGCTGCGACAGGCGGAGGCGGCGGTCCAGGAGGCGCGGGAGGCGATCGCGGTCCAGAACGAGGCGGCCGCACGCCAGCGGTCCGGACCGGTGGACGTGTCCGGCCTGCAGCGCGACCTCGCGTGGCAGGACACGCTGCATCGCGAGCTCGAGAATACGCTCGAGCGGGCGGACCGGGCTCGCGAGGACCTGGCCGCCGCGCGTGCGAGGCTGGAGGCGGCGTGGCGCGATCGGGAGGTCCTGGAGAAGCTACGCGAGCGGCAGCGCGAGGAATGGCGGCGCGAGGAAGCGCGCCGGCAGCAACGAGAAATCGACGAGGTGGCCAGCATCCGTGCGGCGCTCGGGGCTGGGCCCGAGGGCGCGGTCGACGGTCGACCGGGTGACGAAACGAGGCAGACATGAAGAGCGTGGTGATCATCTCCACGGTGACGTTCCTGCTCATCTTCGGCGGCATCGCGGTGCTCGCGCTGCAGCTGGCGCAGCACTCGCCGTCCGACGATATCGACGACCCGCAGGACCGGGCGGCCAGCCAGCGGCTGCTGCTCAACGTCGAGGCCGAACGGGACCGCCTGCAGCGCGAGCGGGAGCACCTCGCCGGCTTCAAGCAGTCGCAGGCCGCGCGCGAGGTGGTCATGGACAAGGTCCATGCTCAGCTCGTGGAGGTCGTCGGCAAGATCGACCAGAAGCAGGACGCCTACCTCGACGAGCAGGACACCGCCGCGAGCAAGCTGGCCAAGATGTACGAGGCCATGAAGCCCGCGAAGGCCGCCACCATCCTGGCGGCGATGGACATGGAGGTGACCCTGGCCATCCTCGCGCGGATGAAGGAGCGCGCGGCCGCCAAGATCCTCTCGTACATGGACGCCGGTCATGCAGCCCGGCTCAGCACGCGGCTCAGCCGTCAGGAGGGTGCCTAGTTGATGCCCGATCTGCTCCACATGCCGGGGATGTCCCCGGCCGACGCGAAGACGCCCACGAAGAACGGCGCCGCCCCGGAGGAGGCCGCCGACCAGGCGGCCGGCGGGGCGTTCGGGGCGGTCCTGGCCGCGCTCGCGATGGGCACGGCCGCGCCGGGGGTTCCGGCCGGGTCGGCCGACGCCGACGAGGCCGGCGGGACGTCATCGGCCGCAGCCGGAGCTTCGAGCACCGGCGTCGGTGCCTCGCCCGCGAAGGTGCTCCTGACCGGTCATCCGGTCCTGGACGGGGGCTCACCGGCCACCGGCGCGATGCCGTCGACGGCAGAGCACAGAGATGCCGGGGGGCGCGCGGTCGTGGCCCGGCTGGCCGGACCGACGTCCCCGACGGTGTTGCCAGGGCCCGGCCGGCCACTGGTCGTGGCCGCCGACGCCCGTCTCGACGGTGCGTCGACCGCACCGCACGGTGTGTCCACGGCCCAGGTCGGCGGGCTGCCGCGTCCGCTGCCCGGTGGTTCGCAACGACCCGGCGTCGCCGTGCCGTCCGCCAAGGGTCCGGACCAGTCACCGGACGGGACCGGGGATGCGACTGGTTCCTCCGGCGAGTCCCGGGCTCCCGCCACATACGCGGCGCCGGCATCGGGTGCCGAGACGCAGACTGCGGCCAGCGAGACGCCGGTGCGTCCGGTGGCCATGGACGCGAAGCCGTCCCCGGCTCCGTCCGCCGGGAGCGCGGTCGAGGGCGTGACGCCGCCCACGGGGGCATCCACGATCGGGCCGGAAGGCGGAACCGCCGGCGGCGAACCGCCCGTGACCGCGGCGCCGTCGACGGCGGCGACCGCGGCCCAGGCCGCACCGGCGGCGAACGCGGCCCCGGACGCGGTCGCGACCGCCGAACCGGTCCCGGCCGCCGAACCGGTCCCGGCCAGCCCGGACCTGCCCGTGGGGTCGACCGCCGGGGGCCCGGCGACGAGCGCGTCCGGACGGCCCCTGGGCATGACGATGCCCGCGGCCGCCGATCCTCATCTCTCGACGACCACCGCCACCCCCGAGCGGATCCAGGCGCAGGCGCTGCGTGCGGTCCTCGGCCAGGCCGTCGCAGATGGCGACGAGCAGACGCTCACCCTGCAGCTGCAGCCCGAGAACCTCGGGCGCGTGGACGTGCGCCTGACCGCCCGGGCCGGCCGACTCGAGGTGATCTTCACCGCCGAGACGCCCGAGGCGAGCCAGGCTCTGCGCGACGGGGCGACCGACCTCGCGCGGCAACTCGGCG
Organism: bacterium; assembly: GCA_014730255.1. Classification (GTDB taxonomy): domain Bacteria; phylum Krumholzibacteriota; class Krumholzibacteriia; order LZORAL124-64-63; family LZORAL124-64-63; genus Glo-17. The sequence goes on from WJIQ01000176.1 coordinate 12,146, forward strand.
AGCGCATCGAGACCCGCTGGCAGACCGTCGATGTCCGCGTCCAGGAGCCGACCGGCAACAGCCGCTCCGGATCGAACACCGACCCCGACGATCCCGATCAGGAGGAGTCGCCATCGCGCGACCAGCGCCGCGATCAGGACGAGCAGGAGCGGCGTCGCCGTCGCGATCAGGAATAGGAGGGACCGACCATGGAGACCAGTGCGATCACCAGCGCCACCTCCCCGATGGTGGGAGCCCGACCCGATGACCCCAACGCCATGTCGAGCGTCGACTTCATGCACCTGCTCGTGACCGAGCTGCAGAACCAGGATCCGCTCGAACCGATGAGCACCACCGAGATGGCCGACCAGCTCTCGTCGATGACGATGAACGAGCAGCTCTCGGAGATGGCGGCGTCCCTCGACGAGCAGCTGCGCATGAGCCAGTCGATCAACAACACGGCCATGCTCGGCCTCGTCGGCCGCGACGTGACCGTCGCCGGCGACGAGGTCCATCTCGCCGACGGCGGAGTGACCGGATCGATGCTCAACGCGTCGGGGGCCGGCACGGCCGAGGTCGAGGTCCACGACGCCAACGGTGGGATCGTCGCACGCTACAACGTGGCCGTCGATGCCGGTCTGAACCGGATCGACTGGGACGGCCTCGGCTTCGATGGAGAAGCGCTGGCCGATGGCGAGTACTCGCTGTCGGTCACGGTGAACGATGGCGACGGGAACGAGGTCGCCGCCGAGGTTCTCATGACCGGGTCGGTCGACGGTCTGCGCTACGAGCAGGGTGTCGCCGTCGTCAACGTGTTCGGTCACGAGTACTACGTCTCGGATATCTACCAGGTCAGCTAGGAGCTTTCCACCCGGCTCCAGGCGGGCCGGTCGTCACACGATAGGAGGACGATCATGTTCAAGTCGCTGTACTCCGGTGTCTCGGGGATGTCGGCCAACATGGCCCAGCTCGACGTCATCGGCAACAACATCGCCAACAGTGGCACGACCGGGTTCAAGGCCGGCCGGACGACCTTCAGCGAGATGCTCACCCAGACCATCCGCTCGGCCAGCCGGCCGGTGTCCGGCGGACTCGGCGGAACCAATCCCCAGCAGATCGGCCTCGGCGTCGCCGTCGGTAGCATCGACACCAACTTCACGCAGGGAAACTTCCAGACGACCGGCATCAAGACCGACCTCGCCGTCCAGGGCAACGGCTTCTTCGTGCTCAGTGATGGCCAGAGCAACGTGTACACGCGCGCGGGCGTCTTCGGCCTGGACGCCGAGAACAACCTGGTCAACCCGTCGACCGGTCTGCGCGTCCAGGGCGTCATGGCCGACGAGGACGGCAACATCGCCAACGGTCCGCTGGACGATCTGTTCATCGACCCGAGCCTCGTCGTGCCCGCCGAGGCGTCCAGCTCGGTGCAGCTGCTCGGCAACCTCGACGCCGACTCCGACGCGCTCGGATCGGTCCTCGAGACGCCTACGCTGCTCGCCGCGGCCGCCGGCACGGACACCCTCGTCGACCTCAGCGGCCAGGACGGCCAGTCGCTCGGCCTGTACCCCGGCGACCTGATCAACCTCAACGGCCAGATCGGCGGGGCCGACATCACGGCCGACACGTTCGAGGTCACGTCCACCACGACCCTCGACGACCTCGTCACCTGGCTGAACGCCCAGGGCGGGCCGACCTTCGCCATCGCGGCCGACGGTTCGATCGAGGCCACGGCCGGCGGGGCGGACGTGGAGAACCTCAGCCTGTTCGTGAGCAACCGATCGAGCTTCAACCTGAACTTCGGCTTCCCGTCGACCATCCCGGCCGGCACGACCGCCGGCTCGGACGACGCCTCGGGCAACTACGGACAGTTGCGGGCCTACGCCGAGGAGACGGACCTGCTGTCGGAGATCTACACCAGCACCGGCACCCAGCTCGGCCTGGACTTCTCCGGCGGGCCGGCCACCCTGGAGATCGGCGGTGAAGCCGGGACCGGCTCGGTCTCCGGGTCGCTGGCGGTCGACGAGCTGACCACCACGGTGGGCGACCTGACGACCGAGCTGCAGAACCTCTTCTCCATCAACACCACGCCCGTGACGCTGGAGGAGGGCCGGATCGTCATGACCGGCGAGGTCGGCGCCGCGAGCGCGATCACCAGCGTCACCATCGCCGAATCGGGCGTCGACAACAGCACGATCTCGTCGGCCATGAGCTTCGGCACCACGCAGCAGGCGCGCGACCAGCGCAACTACTCGGTCTCGACCACGGTCTACGACAGCCTCGGCGGCGAGCACACCATCAACTTCTCCTTCATCAAGGTGCCCGGCCAGAACGAGTGGATCTGGGAGGCCGAGATGGAGGGCGGTGAGACGATCACCGCCGGCGACAGCGGCCGCGTGAGCTTCAACGACACCGGCGCGGTGACCAACTTCACCTACGACAACGGCGCGGCCGGCATCACCATCGAGCCGGAGATGGTCGGCAACGAGGGCGCCCAGCCGATCCAGCTGAACGTCGACTTCGGCGAGGTCGGCGGCCTGAACGGCCTGACGCAGTTCGAGGGCTCGGGCAACATCTCGAGCCTGGCCGACGGGTACCAGGCGGGCTCGCTGGTGGACTTCGAGATTGACCAGTCCGGAGTGATCGTCGGCCGGTTCAGCAACGACACCATGCGCTCGATCGGTCGCATCGCACTCGCGCAGTTCAATAACGAGGCCGGCCTCCTGCGCGAGGCCAACAACACCTACAGCACGTCCGGCAACTCGGGCGACGCGGTGACGGTGTTCGCCGGCGATGGATCGGGCGTCACCCTCAACCCCGGCGCCCTGGAGACCAGCAACGTCGACCTGGCGCAGGAGTTCACGCGCCTGGTCGTCGCGCAGCGGTCGTTCCAGGCCAACAGCCGGGTGGTCACCACCGGCGACTCGCTCATGCAGGAGCTGGTCAACCTGGTCCGGTAACGCGCTCGTGACGGGGTGGCGGGTCCGCGGGGCCCGCCGCTCCGCAAGCGGAAGCTAAAGTCCATGATCAAGGTCACGAAACTTAATGGGAGGGAACTCGTGGTCAACGCCGATCTCATCGAGTTCGTCGAGGCCACGCCGGACACCCTCATCAGCCTGACCACCGGCCGCAAGGTCATGGTCCTGGAGGAGCTCGACGAGGTGGTGCAGCGCGCGGTGGGCTACCGCAACCGGGCGCGCATCTACCCGATCCCGACCGGCGGCACCGGTTCGGTGTTCGAAGGCTGAACGCGGAACTGACGAGAGGCACCAGCCGTGGACATCGCAACGATCGTGGGACTCGTCCTGGCGTTCGGACTCGTGATCTGGGGGATCACCCTGGGCGGGAGCCTCGGACAGTTCTGGGACCCGCCGTCGGTGGCCATCGTCATCGGCGGCACGCTGGCCGCCCTGCTGGTCGCCTACCCGCTCGCCAAGGTCCTGGGTGTGGTGAAGGTCCTGAAGAAGACCGTGTTCGCCGCTCCGCAGGATCCTTCCGAGGTCATCGGCAAGATGGTCAAGTACGCCGAGCGGGCTCGCCGCGAGGGTATGCTCGCCCTCGAGGAGGAATCCGAGAACGAACCCGACGAGTTCCTGCGCAAGGGCCTGCGCCTGGCCGTCGACGGCACCGATCCCCAGCTCCTGGAGAAGATCCTCGAGACGGACATCGGACAGCTCGAGGCCCGGCACAAGGAGGGCAAGGGGATCCTCGGCACCGGAGGGACGTTCGCCCCGGCGTTCGGCATGATCGGAACCCTGATCGGACTGGTGAACATGCTGGCCGCGCTCGAGGACCCCAGCACCATCGGCGCCGGCATGGCGACTGCCCTGATCACCACCTTCTACGGCGCCCTGGTGGCCAACGCGGTCTTCCTGCCGCTGGCGTCGAAGCTCGAGATCCGCTCGGCCGAGGAGGTGCTCGTCCGCGAGATGATCATCGACGGCATCATGGCCATCCAGAGCGGCGACTCGCCCCGCATCGTCGAGGAGAAGCTGAAGAGCTTCCTGTCGCCGGTCCAGCGCGCGACCCTGGAAGCGTCCAAGGAGCAGGCTGCCTAGCGGCGACCGCCGCGGGCGGGGAGCCGTCATGAGCAACAAGAAGAAGCGCCCCATCATCATCAAGCAGGGCCTCGACGGCTGGGTCATGACCTACGGCGACATGATGTCCCTGCTCCTGACCTTCTTCGTGCTCATCGTCAGCTTCTCGTCCATGCAGGAGGCCAAGTTCAAGGACGCGGCCATGTCGCTGCGGAAGGCCTTCGGCGTGATGGTCCAGCCCGAGGCCGTCATCGAGTTCAACGACCCCCTGGTGCCCAAGTACGAGACGAAGCCACCGCAGGAGCTGCTGTTCGAGATCCGCGAGCTCGAGAAGGCCCTCCTGGCGCAGGACGCGGCCAAGGACGTGCAGATGGAGTTCACGCCCGACGGCGTGCTCTTCCGTATCGCCGCGCCGGTGATGTTCGAGCCCGGCGGCACGGCGATCCAGCCGGAGAGCCACGGCATGCTCGACACCCTCGCCGACTTCCTCGGCGAGCAGACGGGCGAGGTCCGCGTCGAGGGGCACTCGGACGCGACGCCGATCCGCACCGCGCGGTTCCCGAGCAACTGGGAGCTGTCGGCCGCGCGGTCGGGCTCCGTGGCACGATACTTTCAAGGGCGCGGGGTAGCCCCGGACCGCATCGCGGCCACCGGCTACGGAGAATACCGACCCATCGCCGACAACGCCACGGCCGAGGGTCGCCAGAAGAATCGACGGGTGGAGGTCTTCCTCAGGGTGCAACGGAATCGGCCGTCAGGAGATCGGATTCCCGTCAGCGACGTTCTCGAGGGACGTGCCGGTGCGCCGACCCGTCCGACCCCGGTGACCGACCGCTTGCGGTCGCTGCAGCAGTAGCGCGAAGGAGCAGCCATGGCGGACGAGAAGAACCAGGACGAGCAGGCCGGGGCGAAGAAGCCGGGATTGCTCGACAACAAGGTGGTGGTGCTCGGCGGCGTGGTCGCCCTCCAGCTCGTGCTGGCGGTCGTCCTGACCACCGTCGTGATCGTCCCGCAGTTCGGCGCCAGCCAGGCCGGCATGTCCGAGGAGGCGCTCGAGGTGGGCGAGCCCGAGGAGATGGGCGTCCTGCTGAGCCTCGGCGAGATCATCGTCACCCTGCGCGGCGACGGCGGCAAGGACAGCTACCTGCGGATCACCGTCGATCTCGAGCTGGTCGACCAGGCCAGCAGCGAGCTGGCCGCGACCCGCCTGCCGGTCTTGCGCGACACGGTGATCATGGCCCTGACCGACCGCTCGGCCGAGGACCTCAACCGTCCCGAGGGCATGAAGGGACTGCGCGACGAGCTGATGCGACGGCTCGCCGCCAAGCTGCCGGAGCACGCGCTGCGGCACATCTACTTCTCCGATCTCGTGATCCAGTGACGACCCCAGCGGGCGACGCGCAACGAGGGCCGACGTGACGATCGACACCAGTGGCAAGAACGACATCCTGGACGACCTCGACCTGGACTCTGCGCTCGAGGACGCCGCCGACCTCGACGTCGACCTCGATCAGGTCATGAACGCCGATCCCGAGGACGAATCCGACGACGACGGGGTCCAGCGCTACGATTTCAACCGTCCGCACAGCATCTCCCGCCGCTTCGAGCAGAACCTGCGCAACATCGCCGAGCAGTTCGCCCGCAACGCCACGGTGAACCTGACGAGCCTGCTACGCTCGAACGTCGTGGTGGATTTCCAGGACATCCAGCTGCGCTCGTTCAGCGAGCTACGCGACGCGATGCCCCGGCCGACCTGCCTGGTGGCGACGACCATGCGGCCGCTCAATGGCCAGCAGCTGCTGCAGATGGAGATGAACCTCTGCTTCGTGATCCTCAAGAAGCTCATGGGCGGCCGGCCCGACAGCGAGGATCGCGTGCGGGCGTTCACGGAGATCGAGCGGGGCATCTTCGGCCACTTCAGCGGTCGGCTGCTGGATGTCCTGAAGACGGCGACCGCCCGCCTGCTCGAGATCGACCCGGAGCTGGTCACGCTCGAGAACAACCCCGACTACATCACCGGCATCCCGACGGGCGAGACCCTGGCGGAGATGCGGTTCCGCGTGCGCCTGGAGGCCGTCGAGGGCACGCTGCAGTTCGGATTCCCGCTGACAGCGTTCACGCCGGTCCGGGACGTCATCGACCCCGAGGAGAGCGTCGAGGTGCGCTCGCGCGTCGAGGTCGAGAAGGACCAGAGCCAGATCCTGGACATGATCCAGGCGACCTCGAGCGAGCTCGTGGTGCAGATGGGCGAGCTGAGCATGCCCCTGGACCGCGTCCTGGCGCTCGAGGAGGGTGACCTCTTGCACCTGCCGCAGGCCGTGGATAGCCCGCTGAAGGTCCTCATCGAGGGCCGCGAGGTGTTCTCCGGCGAGGCGGGACGCATCAACCAGAACCGGGCCGTCAAGCTGGTCCGGAAAGTCGAGGAGGAGTGACCATGGCCGACGATCAGCTGGACCTCGACGGTGTCGGGACCGTGCAGGCCGAGTCCGGGGCCGACGGTGAGGGCGGCGGCGAGCTGAGCGGGGCCAACCTCGATCTGCTCATGGACGTGGACATGAAGCTCACCGTGGAGCTCGGGCGCGCCCGGCTGAAGTTCCGCGACGTGCTCAACCTGTCGGCCGGGTCGGTGGTCGAGCTGGCGAAGCTGACCTCCGAGCCGGTCGACATCATGGTCAACGGCGCCCTGCTGGCCTCGGGCGAGGTCGTGGTCGTCGACGATCATTTCGCCGTGCGGATCACCAAGCTCCTGAACCGCGTCGAGCGGTTGAAGCGGGTCCTCTGATGGATGCGGCCCCGGGCGCGTTCGCCGGCCCCTCGGCGTGGCAGATCGTCGCGGCGCTGGCGACGGTGCTGGGACTGCTGATCCTGGCGCTGAAGCTCGTGCGCCGCCTCGGCTGGGGCGGTGGCGACGCGGCGTCCGTGCGACTGCGCCAGGTGCGCAAGCTCGGGCCGCGACGGGAGATCGAGGCGATCGAGCTCGACGGCGAGGTCCACACGATCTACCGGCGCGACGGCGGTCTGGTCGTCCTGCGGACCGAACCGGCCGCGAGCTGGGAATCCCGACAGGCCGGAGCTCCGCCCGCGCCCGGCGCCGGGGTGGGGCGCACCCTGAAGGCCCTGGCGGCCGCCGCCGGTGGCATGGCCCGACGCGAGCCCACCCCCTGAGTCGAAGCTGAGCAGATTCTGGTCGATTCCCGGCCGCCCCCGCACCCGCGCGGGGGCGGCCGTCGCGTCTGGACCGTCCTGCGCATGGCACGCCCGTTGCGATGCTGCCACGAGCGAGCGGACGCCCGGAACGGTCCTGGAGGCGCGATGGTACGGCAACGGCGCATGGCACGACATCTCGAGCGCGGCGGAGGTCCGGTGGCGCGGCGTCTGCCGCGGCTGCTGGTCGTCGTCGGTCTCGTGGCCATCGCGGCCCCGGCGCTGGCGCAGACCGCCCCGGCGGATTCCAGCGCCGCGACGTCGCTGACCCTCTCGGTCGCCAACGTCGAGGGGCCCGACGGCCTGGACGCCGCCCTGCGCATCGTCCTGCTGATGACCCTGCTGTCGGTCGCGCCGGCGCTCCTGGTCACCCTGACCAGCTTCACGCGCATCCTCATCGTGCTGGGCTTCCTGCGGCAGGCGCTGGGCACCGCGCAGGCGCCCGCGAACCAGGTCCTGATCGGCCTGGCGCTGTTCCTGACGCTGGTGATCATGGCGCCGGTCATCGGTCAGGTCAACGAGGCGGCCGTCCAGCCGCTGCTCGCGGGCGAGATCGACGAGCAGGCGGCCCTGAAGGCGGCCGAGGTCCCGCTGAAGTCGTTCATGCTGGAACAGACGCGGGAGAAGGACATCGCCCTGTTCCTGGACCTCACCGGTCGCGAGGCGCCGCCCACGCCCGAGGAGCTGTCCATGATCGTGGTGGTGCCGAGCTTCGTGATCAGCGAGCTGCGGACCGCCTTCCAGATGGGGTTCGTGCTCTTCATCCCGTTCCTGATCATCGACATGGTGGTGGCCTCGGTGCTCATGTCCATGGGCATGATGATGCTGCCGCCGGTGCTGATCAGCCTGCCCTTCAAGATCCTGCTGTTCGTCCTCGTGGACGGCTGGTGGCTGGTCGTGCGATCGCTGGTGCTCGCCTTCCAGTGACCGCGGAAAGGACGTGAGGTGACTCCGGACGTCGTCATCGAGATCGGTCAGAGCGCCCTGCGCACGACCCTGTTCGTGGCCGGACCGATGCTCGTGGCCGGCATGGTCGTCGGCCTGGTGATCAGCATCGTGCAGGCGGCGACGCAGGTGAACGAGATGACCATGAGCTTCGTGCCGAAGATCGTCGCCGTGTTCGTGGTGCTCGTCCTCAGCCTGCCCTGGACCATCAGCCAGCTCACCGCGTTCACGCGGAACATGTTCGAGCGCATCGCCGGGATGTGACGTGCGATGCTCGTGAGCGTCGACAGTCGCCTGCTCCTGGCCGCGCTGGTGATCATGTTCCGCCTGGCGACCCTGCTGGCGCTCGCGCCGGTGATGGACCGTCGTTCGGTGCCGATCTGGTGGCGCCTGGCCGCGGCGGTCCCGCTGGCCTGGGCGCTGGCGCCGGCGGCGGTCACGCAGATGCCGGACCTGCCGGCCCGCCTCGGCTGGCCCATGCTGGTGCTCGAGGGCATGCAGTCGCTGGTGATCGGTGCCCTGCTGGCCTTCTCGATCAACCTCGTCATCGCCTGCGTCCGGTTCGCCGGCTCGCTCATCGGCATGCAGGTGGGCTTCGCGATCGTCAACGCCTACGACCCGCATACCAATTCCCAGATCTCGATCTACGGCCAGCTCTACTACCTGCTGGCCGTGTTGCTTCTCTTCGCACTCGACGCGCACCTGGTCCTGATCCGCGTCCTGGTCACCTCGGTGACGGTCGTCCCGCCGTTCACCGTGCCGGACCTGACCGGTGGTGCGCTGATCGTGCTGCGAGCGTACGGCGACGTGTTCAGCCTCGGACTGCAGATCGCCGCCCCGGTCACCCTCGTGCTGCTGCTGGTGTCGGCCACGATGGGCGTGATCGTCAAGACGGCGCCGCAGATCCACGTGCTGGTGGTCGGATTCCCGGTGAAGATCGCCGTCGGCATGCTCGCCGTCAGCAGTGCGCTGCTGATGTTCCGCGGCATCGTCGAGCGGGCGATCGCCTCGTCCACCGACCTGATGCTCCAGGTCCTCGAGGCCATGGCCTAGCCCCACGGGGGCGCAACCAGGAGGAGGTGAGTCATGGCCGAGGAGACCGCGGGCGAGCGCACGGAATCCGCGACACCGAGACGTCGGGAAAAGGCGCGCGAGAAGGGTCAGGTCGCGCGGTCGCAGGAGGTCAACAGCTTCTTCGTGCTGCTGACCGGCGCGGCCGTGCTCGTCGTCCTGTCGCCGTTCGTGCTGGACCAGCTGCGCCTCGCGTCGCACTACCTGCTCGGCCAGGCCCACTTCCTGGCGCCGCACGACCTCTTCGGGGTCCATTACCTCCTGCAGGGCAATCTGGAGGTGCTCCTGGTCGTGCTGCTGCCCGTGGCCGGGATCATCATGATCGCCGGCATGGCGGCCAGCATCGTCCAGGTCGGACTGAAGCTGACGCCCTCGGCCATGGAGTTCAAGCTCAATCGGCTCGATCCGGTGGCCGGGAGCAAGCGCTTCTTCCAGAAGAAGACCTTCCACGAGCTGGTCAAGAACGTGGTGAAGATCACCGCGATCAGCCTGCTGGCCTGGGCCGTGATCCACTGGACGTGGCCGGAGCTGACCCGCTGCAGCGTGCTGCCGTTGCCGGCCATCCTGGACACCGCCCGCGGCGGCTACGTCAAGCTCATGGCGGTCCTGCTGGCCTTCCTGGCGATCCTGGCCGTGGTCGACTGGATCTTCCAGAAGCAGCAGTACGAGAAGGAGCTCAAGATGAGCAAGCAGGAGGTCAAGCAGGAGTACAAGGAGATCGAGGGCGACCCGCAGATCAAGGCCCGTATCCGCGCGCAGCAGATGGAGATGGCGCGCAAGCGGATGCTCGCCGACGTGCCGCGCGCCGACGTCGTGATCACCAACCCCACCCATCTCGCCGTGGCCCTGAAGTACGAGACCGGCAAGGCGGCGCCCGTGGTCCTGGCCAAGGGTGCGGACCACGTGGCGGCGAAGATCCGCGAGGTGGCCCGTGACCATCGCGTGCCGGTGATCGAGAACAAGCCGGTGGCACGCGCCTTGTACGCCGAGGTCGAGGTGGGTGATGTGATCCCCGAGACCCTCTTCCAGGCGGTCGCCGAGATCCTCGCCTACGTCTACCGCCTCAAGAAAGCCTAAACGAGGGTAGGAGCGTCAGTTGGAGCAGGACAAGGTCATCAGTCGCGACCTGGTGCTCGCCAACAGCAACGTCATGAGCGCGGTGGCCGTACTGGTCATTCTCGCGCTGATGGTGATCCCGATCTCGCCAGTGCTGCTCGATGTCCTGATGACCTTCAGCATCGCCATGGCCGTGGTCGTGATGCTCGTCTCCCTCTACCTGAACGAGCCGCTCCAGTTCAGCACCTTCCCGTCCCTGCTGCTGGTGATGACCCTGTTCCGGCTCGCGCTGAACGTCGCGAGCACGCGGCTGATCCTGAGCCGGGGGCAGGCGGGGCAGGTGGTCCAGAGCTTCGGCGACTTCGTCGTGGGCGGGAACTACGTCATCGGGGTCATCGTGTTCGTGATCCTGGTGATCGTGAACTTCCTGGTGATCACCAAGGGGTCGACCCGCATCGCCGAGGTCTCGGCCCGGTTCACCCTGGACGCCATGCCCGGCAAGCAGATGGCCATCGATGCCGACCTCAACGCGGGCCTGATCTCCGAGCGGGACGCCCGCACGCGCCGCGACAAGATCGCCCACGAGGCCGAGTTCTTCGGCGCCATGGACGGTGCCAGCAAGTTCGTCCGCGGCGACGCCATCGCCGGCATCATCATCACGGTGATCAACATCGTCGGCGGCTTCATCATCGGCATGGCGCAGCTGGACATGACGGCGAGCGAGGCGCTGGGCCGGTTCACGATCCTGACGGTGGGCGACGGTCTGGTCAGCCAGGTCCCCGCCCTGCTGGTCTCGACCGCCGCCGGTCTGGTCGTCACCCGTAGCAGCGGCGATCTGAACCTGGGGCAGGCCCTGACCCTGCAGATCTTCGGCCAGCGCAAGGCCCTGGACATCGCGGGCATCGCGCTCGGCGTCCTGGGCATCATCCCCGGCATGCCCACCGCGCCGTTCCTCTTGCTGGCCGTCGGCACCCTGGCCACCGGTCGGATCATGGGCAAGCGCGTGCAGGCCCATCACGACCAGGCCCAGGCCGAGGCCGACGCCGAGACCGCCGCGGCCGCCGAGCCGCCGCCGGCCGAGGGGCCGCGCGGGGAGGACCTCTTCATCCTCGACCGCATGGAGCTGGAGATCGGCTACGGGCTGATCGGCCTGGTGGACGAGAAGCGCGGCGGCGACCTGCTGCAGCGCATCGGCAACATCCGCAAGCAGATCTCCGCCGAGCTCGGGATCTTCATCCACCCGATCCGGGTGCGCGACAACCTGCAGCTCGGCGCCGGCGAGTACACGATCAAGCTCAAGGGCGTGCCCATCGCGCGCGCCGAGCTCAAGTCGGGGCACCTGCTGGCCATGAGCACGCGGCAGGACGCCGGCGAGCTGCCCGGCACCCCGACCACCGAGCCGGCCTTCCAGCTGCCCGCCGTATGGATCGAGGAGTCGCGCCGGGCCGAGGCGGAGGCCGAGGGCTACACCGTGGTCGAGGCCCCGGCGGTGCTGGCGACCCACCTGTCGGAGACCGTCCGCAGCCACGCCGACGAGCTGCTGTGCCGGCAGGACGTGCGCGACATGTGCGAGTCCGTGCGCGAGTTCGCCCCGGCGCTCATCGAGGAGCTGATCCCCGACAAGGTTCCCATCAACACGCTGCACAACGTCCTGCGGGCGCTCCTGCACGAGCGCGTCCCCGTGCGGGACATCGTGACGATCCTCGAGACCGTGGCCAATCACGTGGGCGGCGGCCTGAGCGTCGATGCCCTGACCGCCCGCGTCCGGGAGGCGCTGCACCGGACCATCAGCCAGCTCTACACCGAGCCCACCGGCGTCCTGCACGCCGTGAGCCTGCACCCGGAGACCGAGCGCGCCATCGTCGAGGCCTCCGTCCGCAGCGAGCAGACCGGCCAGGTGGTGCTCGACCCGAGATTCGCCCAGGAGTTCGTCGGCCGGCTCGACGAGACGCTCCGCGTGGCCTATGGCCGCGGCGCGCCGCCCGTCCTGCTCGTGCCGACGCCCGTACGCTTCTTCGTCAAGCGGCTCGTCGAGCCGTCCTATCCCAACCTCGCCGTCATGGGCTACACCGAGGTCTCGTCCTCGGTGAAGGTCCAGTCGGTTGGAACGGTGGTGACCCATGGAAACGCAGAACCCGCGGAACAGGCCGTCAGCTAGCGCGGCCGTGGTCGAGGCGCCGACCCTCAAGGAGGCCCTGCGTCTGGTGCGTCAGCGCCATGGCGACGACGCGCGCGTGATCCGCAGCCGGACCCTGACGCGCCGTCAGCCCGGCGGCCTCGGTCAGGACAAGGTCGTCGAGGTGCTCGTGGAGACGGGGCACCCGGTGCGCCGCTCCCGGGGCGTGCCCGGGGCGGCCGCCATGGCCGCCGACCCGACCTGGCGCGACCTGACGGGGGACATCGCCGCCGAGGTCGCGCGCATCGAGGGGCTGGTCGACCAGATCACGCGGGAGCAGGCCCGCCGCGAGGACCCCGGATCGGCCCTGCCGACGAACCGCCTCGCCGCTACCCTGATCGAGGCCGGCGCCGATGCGCACGTGGTCGCCCGTCATCTCGAGCGCTGCCAGGCCGAGACCGGAGCGCGCGAGGACGACCGGACCGCGCTGCTGGACTACCTGACGCGGAATCTGCCCACCAACCGGGGCGACTGGCAGGAACTGGGCGGGACGCACGTGTTCCTGGGCTCGGCGGGCTGCGGGCGTAGCGAGCTCGTGCTGGGCGCCGCCGCCCGCCTCGCTCGCGACGAGCGGCAGGTCCTGGTCCTCGGACTCCTCCCGCGCCATGGCGGCGAGGTGCGGCGTCTGCAGGCCGAGGCGGCCGAGCACGGCTACGACGCCGCGGTCATCCAGAAGCCGCGGCAGCTGGCGCGGGCGATCGAGCATCTCGCCCGGTACGAGGTGGTGCTGGTCGACGCGCCGAGCTTCGAGGCGCCGGCGCTCGCCCGGGACGAGGCGATCTGCCGCGAGATCATCGGCAACGCCGCGTTCCATCGCCATCTGGTCGTTCCCCTGGATCGGGACCCGCGGGACCTCGACACCGTCGTCCGGCGCGTGCGGGCATGGAACTGCGACTGGATGGCGCTGTCCCGCGTGGACCAGACGACGTTGCGGGGCAAGATCCTCGACATGCTCGACCGGTTCCATCTGCCGCTGTCCCTGATCGGGGACCCCGAGTGGCCGGACGGGCGCCCGGAGCTGGCCGATCCGGGCCGGGTGCTCGACCTGATGCTCGGCGGCGGTCGACGGCGCGCCACGGCGAGGGGATGACGGGCGATGCTGCGACTGGTCCGGAACCTGGCACTCGGAGCCGCCCTGCTGACCGTCGCGGTGGCCATCTGGCGCGACTATGGCGTGCTGATCACGCTCCGGCGAGCCCTCACGGCCTATCTCGTGACCTTCTTCCTCGCGGGCGGGCTCGGCCTGATCGCGGTGGTCGGCCTGCGGGTCAATCAGCCGCCGCCCCCGCCGCCGGAGGAGGACGAGCGCAAGAAGCGTCGCGGACGCAAGGGCCGCCAGGCCCGGGAGGCGGCCGCGGCGGTGCCGCCACCGGCGGACGCGCCGCCGGAGGCGCCACCGGACGCGGGCGAGCCGCCCACTCAGGAACCCGCACCCGAGACGACGACGGTCGAGTCCTGATCGCGGCCCGTGGCACGGAAACTGCAGCATCCCGAGCGGACACCACTTGAAAGGTGAGCGGAATGAGCGACAAGCCCGAGATCGCCCAGCACGACGTCTGGCAGCGCTACCGGCACCAGCAGTGCCAGCAGGCCCGCCAGCAACTGGTCGAGATCCACGCGCGGATCGTCAAGTACGTGGCCGGTCGCATGGCCATCGGCTTGCCGCATTACGTCGATTTCAACGATCTGGTCTCGGCCGGGCTGCTCGGCCTGATCCAGGCCATCGACAACTTCGACCACGAGCGCGGCATCAAGTTCGAGACCTACGCCATCCCGCGCATCCGCGGCGCGATCCTCGACGAGCTGCGCAGCCAGGACTGGTTCCCGCGGTCCTTGCGGCGCAAGGCCAAGCAGCTCGAGGAGACCTACGCCACCCTGGAGGCCCGCCTCGGCCGCCCGGCGACCGACCAGGAGGTGGCCGACGCCCTGCAGATCGACGTCCGCGACCTCGACAACATGCTCGGGGAGGTGGCCGTGGCGACGATCATGTCCCTGGACGCCGATGCGTCCTCGGACGAGAGCGACCAGTCGACCAGCCTCGGCGACTACGTGGCCGATCCCCATGCCGAGGACATGGAGCGCGTGATCGCCGCGAGGGAGATGCGCGACCTGATCGCCCATCGCATGTCCGAGCTCCCCGAGAAGGAGCAGCTCGTCCTGGTGCTGTACTACTACGAGGAGCTCACGCTCAAGGAGATCGGCGAGATCCTCGACGTGACCGAGAGCCGCGTCTGCCAGATCCACACCAAGGCGATCATGCGCCTGCGCAGCAAGATCGAGCGCCACGAGGGCAAGAGCTCCATCGGACGGCTGCAGGCGGAGATCGAGCGCGGTCGCAAGACCCCGCGCGACGTCGAACCCGCTCCGGTCCGTGAGACCGTGGACATCACCGCGTGCCTGATGGCCGCGCCCCTGGCCGGTGCGTTGCTCGCGTCGATGCTCGGGGTCCCCGTGATCTAGGCCGCGCGGCAGGGAAGGACGAGGGCCATGGCTGGCGACGGCGTTTCGCTGCAGACGAATCTCCTGCAACTCGGCACTCTGGCCAAGGCGCAGGCCCGCGGACCGGCCGCGACCCAGGGACCCAACGTCGCCCAGGAGTTGCAGAAGCAGGACGTCACGCCGGTCGCCAAGGTGACCGAGACCGACAAGGCGGAGCAGGACGGCGTCGATCCCGACGAGAAGCGGGAGAAGGAACGCCGCGATCGCCAGCAGGACCCCGACGCCCCGGCCGAGGATTCCGTGGACGCCGCCGGCGCCGAGGAGGACGAGAACCCCGAGGATGACGGCGCACTGGGTGGGCTGATCGACATCAAGGCGTGAGCCGCAGGAGCAGGCATGGACTGGACCACCATCACCGAACTCGCGAGCGAACAGGGAGCCGTGTTCTGGGCCGCGGCCGCGGCGATCGCCCTGGGGCTGACGCTGCTGCTGGCGGCGCTGGTCCAGGGTGCCCGCCAGGCCATGGTACGCCGCCGGGGCAGCCCGACCGCGGGCGCCCCCGCGGCGGACCCGGCGCCCGCCGGCCCCTCCTCGCCCGCACCGGGCGTGCCGGGCGCGCCGGCATCGACGGCGAGCATCGACCAGGCCGCGGCGACGACGGCGTACGCCGCGCCCGGCGGCTGGGCCACGCCAGCCGCGCAGGGCGACGAATCCCTCGCCCTGCTGCTCCGCCGGCTGCAGGCGGCGGGCGACCACCTCGAGCAGATCGCGGCCGATCTCGGGCAAGCCCCGGTCGCGGATGTGGTTTCTCCACTCAAGTCCTCACTCCAGGACGTCGAATATGTCTTCAGGGCCGGAGGCTCGTGAGGACCCTCCCGTCGACGTCCGTGCCACGGAGTGATGCATGACCGTCAGCGAAGAGACGATCCCGGTCGCCACGGACGAGGCGATCGAACAGGATGACCAGCTGAGGACCCTGGTCATGACGATCCGGGACCTGCCGGCGATGCCCCACGTCGCGAGCAAGGTCCTCGAGCTGTCGTCCGATCCGGATACCTCGGCGGCCCGGCTGCAGCAGGTGATCTCCGACGACCAGGCCATGACCGCCCGGATCCTGAAGATCGCCAACTCCGCGATGTACGCGTGCAGCCGCCGCATCAAGACGCTCTCCGAGGCCATCGTGATGCTGGGCTTCAATAGCATCCGTTCCCTGGTGGTCACCAGCGCCGCCCGCAACCTGTACAGCACGGGATCGGCCCGCATGGGCCTGAAGGAGCGGCTGCTCTGGGAACACAGCATCGGGACGGCCTTCGCCTGCCGGCTGCTCTGCGAGGCGCGGCACCCCGCCCTGCGGGAGGAGGCCTTCCTCGCCGGTCTGATGCACGACATCGGCAAGCTGGTGCTCAACCTGCAGGTCCCGGACCGGTTCGAGGAGATCATCCAGATCGTCTACAACGAGAACCGTGAGTTCCACGACACCGAGACCGAGCTGCTCGGCTTCGATCACGCACGGGTCGGCTCGCTGCTGGTCAACAAGTGGAAGCTCTCGCCGCTCCTCGAGGAGGTCATCGGCCTGCACCACGATGCGGCGAACCTGACGCCCGACAGGCCGCTGCTCCTGCACCTCGACCTCGCGAACCGACTCTGTCACAAGCTGGGGATCGGTTTCCAGGAATCCAACGACCTCGATCTCTGCGCGACCGTGGCCAACCGCCATCTCGGGTTCACCGAGGACGAGCTGGCGGAGGTCGCCCAGCAGCTCCAGCAGACGCTGGAGGTCGAGATGGAAGTCTTCATCTAGGAGAGAGCGTCATGACGTCCGACGCACCCGAAATCACGCTGGCCGGCCTGGGGGAGGCCCTGCTCGAGCTGCCGACGATCCCGGAGACGCTCACGCGCATCCTCGAGCTGCTCGAGGACCCGAACAGCGGGGCGCGCGACCTCGCCGCCGTGATCCGTAGCGACGCCCCCCTCGCCGCGAAGATCCTGCGTCTGGCCAACTCGCCCCTCTACCAGAAGAACCGGTCGATCACGACCGTCCAGGAATGCGTGGCAGTGCTCGGCTACCGTACGGTCCGGCAGGTCGCGCTCTGCGTCGCGGTGGTCTCGAGCCTGGGCAAGGAATGCGACGCCCGCGCGGCGGCTCTCGATTACCGCGACCTCTGGCGCCACTGCGTGACCGTCGGCGCGGTGTCCCAGGAGCTTGCGCGCGCGGTCCGCCACGAATCGCCGGAGACCGTGTTCACCGGCGGGCTGCTGCACGACCTCGGCAAGTTCGTGCTCACGATCTGCCACCCCCGTCACTACGCTGACCTGGTCGTCGCCCGGCGACGTAGCGGTCTGCCGCTCGTCGAGGCCGAGCGTCGCGACCTGGGCTTCGACCACGCCCAGGCCGGCGGGGCCCTGGCACGCTCGTGGAACTTCCCCGACGTGCTCATCGCGATGATCGCCGGCCACCACGATCGTGAGCCGTCCGATCGGTCCGTCGCCCTGGTCGGACTCGCCGATCACCTGGCGAACATCATGGCCCCGACCCGCAGCGACCTAGGTTTCAGCGGGAACGAGGACGATGCCGACGCGCTGTACAGCCAGGCCGGGATCACGCGGTATCAGGTGGAGGACCTGACCGAGCAGCTCGAGCAGGCCATCGCCGCGGTGGAGCCCCTGGCGAGCCTGGACTGACCGCACCGTCGACGGACTCGCACGTGGCGCGAGCGCGTCGTCGCGGCCGTCGCCCCTCCCCGGCCATGCTTCCAGAATCTCCTGGCTCGACTCCCGACCGGGTGTAATATCGGGGTATAGTCCCCGATCCCCGAGGAGATCGCATGCCCCGCAACGACCTCGTCCTGCTCAGCCGGCAACCCTCGCTTTACACCGAGATGGCCGGATGGCAGCTCGACGACGCGGAGATCTACGCCTACGAGGACGCCGCGACCGCCCTCTCGCGAGCGGCGGCGGGCTCGACGGCAGTCGTCGTCTTCGACACGCGATCGTTCCCGGCGGCGCGGGCGACGCTCTCCCGGCTGCTCACGCTTCCCGGGGACATGGACGTGGTGGTGCTCGGCTCGCGCGAGGCCCTCGGTGGCGACCTCGGCCGCGACGGCCTCGGGGCCCTGCGCTTCCTGCCGCCGGACGTCAGCATGCCCGAGCTGCAGTCGGTCGTCGAGCTGCTGCTGCGCATGCGCCGGGTCCGGGCCGAGGGCGGCATCGTGGGACGCTCGCCCGCGGTCAACCAGATGATCGCGCTGATCGCGCAGGCCGCGCCGCTATCCATCAACATCCTCGTGATCGGCGAGAGCGGGACCGGCAAGGAGCTGGTGGCGCAGGCCATCCACCGCCTGAGCGACCGGCGCGACGGTCCGTTCGTGAGCCTCAACTGCGGGGCCATCAGCGAGGGGGTCCTGGAGAGCGAGCTGTTCGGGCACGTGCGCGGCGCGTTCACCGGGGCGGTCGCGAGCCACGACGGCGTCTTCAAGCGTGCCGACGGAGGCACGCTGCTGCTGGACGAGGTCGGCGAGATGCCGCTCGGGATGCAGACGCGCTTCTTGCGGGCGCTGGAGACGGGCGAGTTCACCCCGGTCGGCGGCAAGGGCATCCTGCGCAGCGACCTGCGGCTGATCGCGGCGACCAACCGCGACCTCGCCCGGGAGGTGGAGGCGGGCCGGTTCCGGCAGGACCTCTACTACCGGCTACGCGTCATCGTCATCGAGACGCCGCCCCTGCGCGAGCGCAGCGAGGACGTGATCATCCTGGCCGAGCACTTCCTCCGGCTCGAGAACGAGGAGCACCATCTGGCCGTCCGGGGGTTCACGCGGCATGCCAAGCAGGCGCTCCGCCAGCACACGTGGCCGGGGAACATCCGGGAGCTGCGCAACGTCGTGCGCGCGACGGCGGTCGTGAAGCAGCGGGGGCTGATCGACGTCGAGGACCTGCCGGCCGACGTGCTCGGCCACGCCGGCGACTCGCGGTCGCGCTTCCTGCCCGTGGTCGTCGACCGCGAGGAGGAGCGGATCGACCCGGGCGTGCTCGCGTCGACGCTCCTGGAGTTGCGGCAGGACATCAAGGAGATCAAGCAGCACCTCGAGATGCTCACGGGCGGGGCGGTCTCCGCCTCGCCGGACGTGACCGGCGCCATCCCGGCCGATGGACGCGTGATCGAGACCCTCCTGCACGAGGGCGGGGTGGAGGCGCCCGAGGGGGGCGGCAACCTCCAGGCGGCCGAGAAGGCGCTGATCGCCACGGCCCTGCAGGCGACCGGCGGCAACCGGCGGCAGGCCGCCGAGCGGCTCGGGATCAGCGAGAGGACGCTCTATCGCAAGCTCAAGCTGTACGATCTCGGGTGAGCGGCGAGGACGACCTCGCCTCGTCGCTTGGCGTTCCCGGCCCGGCTATTGTATAATCATGCACACTCTCGAGTACCTGAGGCTCCTTGGACTCTACCCCTGGTTAGCGAGGACGAGATGCAACGGATTCGGAACTGGCGGCGACGCCAGGGCACGAACGTGTTCGTGTTGCTCGTGTGCGTGGCCCTGTGGGCGTCGCCCGCCGAGGGCGCCAAGTTCGCGGGCGCGTTCATGGAGAACGGCGGCGGCGCGCGGGCGCTCGGCATGGGCGGCGCGTTCACCGCGGTCGGCAGCGACGCCTCGACCACCTTCTGGAATCCGGCCGCGCTGGGCCAGTTCGATCGGCACGAGATCATGCTCATGCACGCCGAACGCTTCGGCGACCTGGTCGATCGCGACTTCCTCGCCGGGGTGGTCCCCCTGAACATGAGCCTGTTCGGGGAACAGACGGGGTCCCTCGGCTTCACCGTGATCCGGCTGGGGATCGACGACATCCCGTTCACCGAGCACCTGGCCGACGAGCTCGACAGCGACGGCGATGGGATCGTCAGCGACCCGGAGGCCTTCGAGATCCTGCGGCCCGAGCTGCAGGACCGGATCCGGTACAAGAGCGACCAGGAACTCGCCGCGATGCTCTCGTACGGCGAGTGGCGCGGCGACTGGCTGCTCGGCGGCACCCTCAAGGTCATCCACCAGAGCGTGGGGGACTACTCGAGCATCGGCATCGGCGCCGACCTGGCCGCCATGCGCCCCGGTCTGTGGGGCAACCTCGACTTCGGGCTGAAGCTCCAGGACATCACAACGACGTACCTCAGCTGGAGCACCAGCCACACCGAGGTCATCTACCCGACGGTCGTCCCCGGCTTCGCCTATCACGTGAGCATGCCGTCGACCGCGGTCGATCTCGTGCTCGCCAGCAGCTTCGAGTGCCGCTTCGAGAATCGCGGCGAGGCGGACCAGTGGTCGGCCGGCAGCTTCAGCTGCAACAGCCACTGGGGCGCCGAGCTGGGCTTCAGCCAGAAGGTGTTCGTGCGGGCCGGGTTCGACAGCGGGTTCGAGACCGAGAACGTCACCGCCGGCGCGGGTCTGCTGCTCGGACCGATGATGGTCGATTACGCCTACGCCGGGGACGTCCTCGACATCGACGAGGTCACGCACCGCATCAGCCTGGCGGTGCGCTGGTAGACCGCCACCGACGGGCATCATGACGCGAGGGCCGCTCCGACCGGGGCGGCCCTCGCCGTTCGCACGGGGCGGATCAGGAGTTCCGCGGCGGCCGATACGCGGCCAGCCGCTGGCCCACCTGGAGGCGGCGTGGGTCGGAGATCCCGTTGACCCGCTTCAGATGCCGGACCGAGACCCCCAGCCGCCGGGCGATGGCGCCCAGGGTGTCGCCGGACCGTACGGTGTACGTGACCCGTTCGTGCCCCGCCGGCGGCACGTAGCGTCCGGCGGCGGCCGCACGCTCGCGGGCGAGCTCCTGCAGTTCGCGGGGCATCGGGATCAGCAGCTGGTCGCCGGGATGGATCAGCGTCCGGCGCCCGAGCGAGTTCGCCTCCTGGATGGCGCGCACGCTGGTGCCCCACGTGGCCGCGATGTGGCCGAGGGTCTCGCCCCGCTGGACGGGATGCTTCCGCCAGGTCAGCCGCCGATTGGCCGGGACCCGGCGCAGCTCCCGTGCGGCGCGATCGGCCGTGCCGGCGGGTAGGCGGATCGCGTACTCCTGGACTCCCGGAGGCGTCGCACGCCGGCGCAGGGCGGGATTCAGCCGATAGACCTCGTCGGCCGGCACGCCGGCGCACTCGGCGACCAGCGAGAGGTCGGTGGCGTCGTCGACGGTGAGGTTCTCGATGGCGAGGGGCGCTGGCTCGGCGATGGTGAAACCGTACGCCTCCGGATCGCGTCCGAGCCGCGCGGCGGCGATGAACTTGGGCACGTACTCGACCGTCTGCCTGGGCAGCCGGTAATCCCAGAAGTTGTCGTGGCCGTTGGTCCGCAGCTGCCGCCGCACCCGGCCCTCGCCGGAGTTGTACGACGCCAGCACCAGCGCCCAGTCGCCGAACTCGGCGTACAGGTTCTTCAGGTAGCGGCAGGCCGCGCGGGTGGAGAGCTCGAGATCCCGACGCTCGTCGACCCACCAGTTGACCGTCAGGCCGTACGCGCGGCCCGTCGCGGGCATGAACTGCCAGGGACCGGCCGCGCCGACGTTCGACGTGGCGCGTGAGCTGAGGCCGCTCTCGATCATCGCCAGATAGAGCAGCTCCTCGGGCAGCCCCTCGTCGACCAGGATCGTGGTGATCAGCGAGTCGACCCGGGCGCGCCGATCCAGCCAGATCTGGAAATGACGTCGCCCGCGACCCGTGAAGTAGTCGACCCAGCGGTCGACACGCTCGTGGCGGGCCTTCAGCAGATCGGCCTGCAGGGACGGCAGGACCGTTCCGGTCGCCGGCACGAGGGAATCGGGGAATCCGAGGCCGGAGAGCGTCAGGTACTCGGTCGTCAGGACGGAATCCGCAACGGCAGCATCGCCGCCGAAGGCGTGCAGTTCCGAGGCGATCCCCGCGAGGTACGTGATCCGGCGCTGAATGCTCCGGCGATGCTGCGTGTAGAGGCTGTCGGCGTCCGAAGGGGCGGGCCCCGTCGCGAGTTCCTGCAACTGGAAGATCAGGTCGCGTCCGCGCTCGAACTCGCCCTGACCGATCTCGTCGAGGGCCTGCTGGAACAGATCCTCCCACAGGCTGGGCGACGGCTCGCCAGCGGGCGCCTCCGGCCAGTCGGGCAGGACGGTGGCCACCGTATCCGGCTCGGCGACGGGAGCGGGGAGCGGGGCGGGTTCCGGCGGGGGCGCGACGGGGTCGTCGCTGACGGGTGCGACCTTGCCGCAAGCGCCCAGATGGACCACTATGGAGGAGATCGCGACGATCAGGACGACGGCGCGGCGGTCGTGGAGGCGGCAGGCTCGCGAGGCGGTCAACGGGCGTCCTCCTTGACGGACGGGAACCATTCCGACGACGATTGCTAAGAATGACAGCGCAAGAGCCGGGCCGCAACGTCGAACGGAGAATCGGGTCCTTCGGTCGTTCCGCGAGGATTGTTGCAGGCACGATCCGGCGGCCACGGACGGCCTCCGAGGAGGCATTCGGCCTCGATTATTGGCATTTTTTTGCCAATATTGCAGCGCGGGAAAGGCCTGCAACATTCCTCGCGGCACGACCGTCGGGTTGCATTGGTTTACTCATTCATAGTAAAATTATATTATCAAACTTAAAACAGTCGACCCGGCGAAGAACGCGCCGGCGCCGACGAGGGTCGCGATGGCAGACGTGCGCCACATGCGCAGAATCTTACGGCAGCTCCCGATGGACCGGCTCGCGTCGTCCAGCCGGGAGCTCGTCGCCCGTGCGCTCCGCGACGGTGTCGACGACGACCTCGGACGGGTGGCGCGCCTGGCCTTCGACGAGCTCATCGCGGCCGGTGACCTGGTCCGGGTCGCGGTCGAGGGTGGTGCGCGACGGAATCGGGGGCTGTGGCTCGTCCAGGGCACGAGCAAGCTGATCGATGCCGCCGGGCTGCCCGATCGTGGTGACGAGGCCAGCGGCGAGTCGGCGCCGGATGCGGTCGCGCCCGAGCCGCCGCGCGTGGTGGGCGCACCACGCGAGCTCGACGTCGGGGACATGCTCGATGCGATGGAGAGGGCGCAGGACCTCGCCGTCGGCGACCCGCGTGCCGACGACCCGTGGGTCATGGTCGGCCGGATCCTCGGCCTGCTGGAGCACTACCTGCCGGACATGAGCCTGCACGCCCAGCTGAACGTCGTGGTCGGCGAGCCGCGGTCCTGCGGTCGCCTGCTTCCGCAGCCGGATCTCGACGGCATGCCGTTCTGGCTGCGCCATCGCCGCGGCGGGCAGTCGCTCTGGGTCCCTGATCCGCTCGAACTGCCCCGGGAACTCCGCCACCGGCTCGAGATGGCGCGTCTGGCCGAACCGGTCACCGCCGTGGTCCCGATCATGTCGCCGCTGGAGGCCGAGGGCGAGATCGGCCTGCTCTACGTCTCGGCGGGCTCGACGTGGGCGGCGGCCGACCTGCTCCCGCTCGCGCGACGGCTGTCGGCGTTCGTCTCCCGGCGTTGGCGCTGTCAGCACGACGTCAACCAGCGGGTGCTCACCGACAGCCTGACGGGGATCCCGAACCGGGCATTCTTCGACACCCAGTTCCCGCTCGAGCTCGAGCGCGTTCGTCGCGGCGAGCAGCCGCTGACGCTGGTGATCGGCGACCTCGACCACTTCAAGACGGTCAACGATTCGTTCGGGCACCAGTGCGGCGACATGGTCCTGCGGACGGTGGCACGCCAGCTGCAGGCATCGCTGCGCCGGATCGACGTGGTCTGCCGGATCGGCGGCGAGGAGTTCGCCTTCATCCTGCCGAGCACGTCCTGGCAGGAGGCGAGGGACGTGCTCGCCCGCATGACCGCGCACCCGTTCCGGGTCGCGCTACCGCCCGAGGTCGGGGTCGGCATGCTCAACGTCACCATGTCGTACGGGGTCGTGACCTTCCCGGACGCCGGTACGAGCACCGGCGAGCTGCACCGCAAGGCGGACAGCCTGCTCTACCGCGCGAAGGAACTCGGCCGTCGTCTATGCTGCATCTGGACCCCGGACGGCATCATCGATCTGCGACTGCCCGAGTCCTCGGCCTGATCCATCGAGGAACCGACCGATCCTGGCCCGCGATCTGGGGGGCGATCGTCCTCCTCGCCAGCCTCGAGGGTTCACGGCTGCCCCTCGCTACCGATCCGGCCACCGCCGACCTCGTGCTCAGGGGGGCCGCGTTCGCTCCGGTCGGCCTGATCTGGCGCCGGACGACGTCCCGGCTCCTGGTCTGGCTCGTGGTCGCGGCCCTGGCCTTCGCCGGTGCCGGCCTGGTGGCGGGCTCGGGTGCCGGCGGGCCGGCGGTGGTCGTCGACGCGCCCTGGAGCCCGAGCCGGTACCATGCCGAGCGTGGGGTCCTCGTCGGACGGGTGGTGGCCGATCCGCGCCCGGGTTCGGGAGCGCGGTGGACGACGGCCGTGCGCGGGCTCGGCTGGCTTCCCGACGGCGGGGACGCCGTCGTGGCGGCCGGCGACGCGCTGGTGCGCGCGTCCGGCGCCATGCCGGACCGGGGAGCCGTGATCGTCGCCGGCGGGGAACGTCGCCGACCGCGCCGGGCCGGTCACGATGGCGGATTCGACGAGCGCGCGTGGCTGCGCGGACGCGGCATCGACGCCGTGATGATGGCCGATTCGGTGACCGTCGTGGATCGGAGCGACGTGCTCGCCCGCGTCGGCCGCTCCCTGGCCGCGGGCCGGGCGGGCATCCGCCGGCGCCTCGTCGCGCGGCTGCCGCCCACGGAAGCCACGGTGGCCAGGGCGGTGCTGATCGGCGACCGGTTGCCGCACGCCTGGCGCGGGACCTTCACCGGGCTCGGGCTGGCCCATCTCTTCGCGCTCAGCGGGCTGCACGTCGGGATCCTCTCGGGGCTCGGCCTGCTCCTGCTGCGGCCGCTCGCGCCGCTGGGTGCCTGGCGCGGCGTGATCCTGGTCCCCGTGCTCGTCGCCTATGCGCTCCTCGTCGACCTGCCGGGTTCGGTGGTGCGGGCGGTCGGGCTCGTCGCCCTCGCCATGATCGGTGCGGTCAGCGGCCGGTCGTCG
This sequence comes from bacterium, assembly GCA_014730255.1. Lineage (GTDB taxonomy): Bacteria > Krumholzibacteriota > Krumholzibacteriia > LZORAL124-64-63 > LZORAL124-64-63 > Glo-17. Next base: position 37,079 of record WJIQ01000176.1, read on the forward strand.
TGCACGTTGCGCACGCTGGGGCTCGTGTTCTGGGGGAACGTCCTCTGGCGGCCGTGCGCGGTCACCGACGTCGGCGTGCAGCTCTCCTACCTCGCGGCCGGCGGCATCCTGCTGGCGCAGCGCGTCGTCGGGCCGGTGATCGAACACTGGCCGCGCCACGTGCGCCACCTGGCGAGCGCCGTCACGGTCACGACGTCGGCCCAGCTGGCCACGTTGCCGGTGATCGCGCGCGCCTTCGGGGTCCTCCCGCTGCTCGGGCCGGTCGTGAACCTCGCCGTCGTGCCCGCGTTCGGCCTGGCGGTCACCCTCGTGGCGGCCGGACTGGTGACCTCGAGCGTCTGGTCCTGGGGGGCCGAGGGGTTCCTGGCCGCCGGGGCGGTGATGCTGCGCGTGATCACCGTGGTCGCCGGAGAGGCCGCCGCGTCCGGGCTCGACGCCGGGCGGGGCCTGCCCGTCTGGCCGTCCGGCCAGGCCGCCCTGCACTGGGGGCTGGTCGCCGCGCTCGGGCTGGCCGTCAGGCGGCGACGCTGGCGCTGGCGTCTGGCGCCGCTGGTCTACGGCGCCATCGTCGCGGTCGCCGGACTCGACCCCGCCCGCCGATCCGACGTCACGGTCTGGCAGTTCGACGTGGGGCAGGGAGACGCCGCCATGGTCGAGTTCGCCGATGGCTGGCGAGCCTTCGTCGACACCGGCGACGCGTGGTGGACCGGAGGCGGCCCCCTCGCGCGAGACGTCCTGCCCTGGCTGCGACGGTTCGACGTGCGACGCGTCGACGCCGTGGTGCTGACCCACGGTCACGGCGACCACACCGGCGGGGCCGACGCCCTGGCCACCGCCGTGACGGTCGACCGCTGGATCGTGGGCGGTCGGGCATCCGCGCCGTCCGGGCTGACGGGCGAGCGGCCGGCGATCGGCGACACGCTGCATGCGTCCGGACCCTGGGCGCTCGTCGTGTTTCATCCTGCGGCCGGGGACACCTCGCTCGATGAGGAGAACGATCGGTCGATCGCGCTCGGTCTGGTGCATGACGGCCGGCTCCGCGGCCTGTGGACCGGCGACCTCGAACGGACCGGCGAGGCGCGGCTCGTCGGGCGGTTGCCACCGGTCCCGACCGGCGGCCTCGACGTGTGGAAGGCCGGCCACCACGGGAGCGAGACCTCGGGCACCGCGGCGCTGCTCGACCGCATCCGCCCGCGGCTCGTGGTGATCAGCGCCGGCGTGGCCAACCGCCACGGTCATCCGAGCCACGGACCCTTCGTGGCGAGTGGTGATACGCTGCCCATCCTGCGGACCGATCGGCACGGGACGATCCGCCTGGCGTGGGGGGCGGGCGGCTTCCAGGCGCGGCCGGTGCGGTCGCCTTGACACCCCCCGGACCCCGGCCTACCATGCGACCTCGTCTCGACACCCCCCACCGATCAACCACGAGGATACCGCCATGCCCGCCCTCCGCAGCACCACCGATCTGGGGCTCTCGCCGGACTATGTCGGCAAGGTCCGCGACGTCTTCGACCTCGGCGACCAGCTCCTCGTCGTGGCCACCGACCGGATCAGCGCGTTCGACGTCGTCATGGACGACGTGGTGTCCGGACGGGGCACCGTCCTGAGCGTCATGACGCTGGCCTGGCTGGAGCATTTCCGGGACGTGCCGAACCACCTGATCACCGCCCAGCCGGACGAGTTCCCCGCCCCGTTCCGCGATCACGCCGAGATGCTCGGCGGCCGCAGCATGCTCGTGCACAAGGCCCGACGCCACGACGCCGAGTGCGTGGTCCGCGGCTACATCGCCGGCAGCGGCTGGAAGAGCTACCGGAAGGACGGCACGGTCTGTGGCCACACGCTGCCGCCGGGCCTGCGGCTGGCCGACCGGCTGGCCAAGCCCCTGTTCACGCCGTCGACCAAGGCGGAGGAGGGGCACGACGAGAACATCGACTTCGCGACCATGTGCGGGATCGTGGGCGAGGAGGTGGGCCATCAGCTGCGCGACATCTCGCTGCGGCTGTACCGCGAGGGTGCGGCCTATGCCGAGCCGCGCGGGGTGATCCTGGCCGACACCAAGTTCGAGTTCGGCGAGGTGGGCGGCGAGCTGGTGATCATCGACGAGGTCCTCACCCCGGACAGCAGCCGCTTCTGGCCCGCCGCCGAGCACCGCCCCGGCGAGAATCCGCCCAGCTGGGACAAGCAGATCCTGCGCGACTGGCTCGAGACCCAGGACTGGGACCGCACCCCGCCGCCGCCGCGGCTGCCGCAGGAGATCCTCGAGCGCACGAGCCGGCGGTATCGCGAGGTGCTGGAGATCCTCTTCCCCGACGCCGCGGCGCAGTGGGAGGCCTACCTGTGACTCGACGCGCGCTGCTGAGCGTCTCGGACAAGGGCCAGCTCGAGGACGTCGCCGCCCTGCTCGAGAGCTACGACTACGAGCTGATCGCGTCCGGGGGGACCGCTCGCTTCCTGCGCGAACACGGTTTCGCCTGCCGCGAGGTCAGCGAGCTGACCGGCTTCCCCGAGATCTTCGGAGGCCGGGTCAAGACGCTGCACCCCGTGATCCACGGGGGTATCCTCGCCCCGGACCTCGAGGACTTCGCCGCGTCCGACGTGGCCGAGCTGGCCCTGGCGCCCATCGACGTGGTGGTCGTCAACCTGTATCCGTTCGAGCAGACCCTCGCCGGGGGCGGCGACGAGGCCGAGCTGGTCGAGCAGATCGACATCGGCGGGCCGGCCATGCTCCGGGCGGCGGCCAAGAACTTCCAGCGCGTCACGCTGCTGTCGTCGCCCGACCAGTACGAGGAGTTCCTGCACGAGTGCCGCCGGCACGACGGGGTGCCGTCGCGCGGGTTCCGGCGGCGGTGCGCCGCGGCCGGGTTCGCGCGCATGGCGGCCTACAACCAGGCCATCGCGACCTGGTTCGCCGGTGGCACGGGCGAGGCGGTCTCCCGCGCGCCCCTGCGCTACGGCGAGAATCCGCACCAGGCGGCGACGCTCGAGATCACCGGTGGCGACCTCGCATCCGTGGGCCTCGCCCAGCTCGGCGGCAAGGAGCTGAGCTACAACAACCTGGTCGACCTGATCGCGGCGGTGAAGCTCGTGCAGGACGTCGACGGGCCGGCCTGCGCCATCATCAAGCACACCAACCCCTGTGGCCTCGGGCTCGGCGCGCCTCGGGAGGCCCTCGAGCGGGCGCTGCTGTGCGATCCGGTGTCGGCGTTCGGCGGCATCTTCGCCTTCAACGACGAGGTCGACCTGGCGACCGCCGAGCAGCTGGCCGGCCGGTTCCTCGAGGTCGTGGTCGCGCCGTCCTATGCCGACGCGGCGCGCCAGAGGCTCGGTCGCAAGAAGAACCTCCGCGTGTTGACCTGCGACATGGAGGCCTTCGCCCGCTCGACGCGCGGGCGGGCGCGGACGTGGGGCCGCGTCACGCTCCGCCAGGACGAGGACGAGGGCTTCCCGGAGCTGGACGGATGGAACGTCGTCGCCGGTGGTGAGCCGTCCGCGGCGGTGGCCACCGACCTGCGCTTCGCCTGGACGGCCTGCAAGCACGGCAAGAGCAACGCGATCGTGCTCGCGCGCGACGGGGCGACCCTCGGCTGCGGCTTCGGCCAGATGAGCCGGGTCGACTCGGTCAAGCTGGCGATCCGCAAGGCCGGCGAACAGGGCCTCGATCTCGCCGGCTCGGTGGCGGCGAGCGACGGCTTCTTCCCGTTCCCGGACGGCATCGAGGCGCTCGCCGCCGCGGGCGTCCAGGCGGTGATCGCCCCCGGCGGATCCATCCGCGACGACGAGGTGGCGGCCGCGGCCGGCGAGCTCGGGATCACCCTCGTCCTCACCGGACGACGGCACTTCAACCACTAGACGAAGGGGTCCGGCATGATCGCGCCCGGTCACGACCATCCGCGGGTCGTCGTCCTCGACTTCGGCTCGCAGGTCAGCCAGCTCATCGCGCGGCGCCTGCGCGAGGTCCAGGTGTTCAGCGAGATGCGGCCCTACACGGCCTGGCAGGAGGTGCTCGAGGATCCGCTGGTGGCGGGCATCATCCTCTCCGGAGGGCCGTCGAGCGTGATGGACCCGGGTGCGCCGGACGTGGACCCGCGGCTCTTCACCGCCGGCAAGCCCCTGCTCGGCATCTGCTACGGCATGCAGCTGATGTGCCACAAGCTCGGCGGCCGCCTCGCCCCGGCGCACAACCGCGAGTACGGGCATGCCGAGATCGAGATCGAGCGCGAGGGCCTGCTGTTCGCCGGCCTGCCGATCCGACAGCCGGTGTGGATGAGCCATGGCGACCACGTCGAGGCCCTGCCGCCGGGGTTCGAGGTCCAGGCCCGCACCGAGACCATCCCCTTCGCCGCCGCCGCCGATCCTTCACGCAACCTGTACGCCGTGCAGTTCCATCCCGAGGTCGCGCACACCGCGCACGGCCTGGCGATGATCGAGGCCTTCGCGCGTAAGGTCTGCCGGGTCGAGGACCGGTGGACCGCCGCCGCCTTCGTCGAGGAGGCGGTGCGGGAGATCCGCGATCAGGTGGGTGACCAGCGCGTGCTGTGCGCGGTCTCCGGCGGCGTGGACAGCACCGTGATGGCCACGCTGGTCGACCGGGCGATCGGCCACCGGCTGCACGCGGTGTACGTCGACAACGGCGTGATGCGGGCCGGCGAGAGCGATCAGGTCGAGGCCGACCTCAACGAGTTCCTGCACGATCCGCTGCAGCGCGTCGATGCGCGCGAGGTCTTCCTGTCGCGCCTCGCCGGCGTCAGCGACCCCGAGACGAAGCGCAAGATCATCGGCGGCACCTTCATCGAGGTCTTCAAGGAGGCCACGCGCGACCAGGGCCCGTTCGGGTTCCTGGCCCAGGGCACGCTGTACCCCGACCGCATCGAGTCGGTATCGGTGCATGGTCCGAGCGCCTCGATCAAGTCGCACCACAACGTCGGCGGGCTGCCCGCCGAGCTGGGTTTCGACCTCGTCGAACCGCTGCGCGACCTGTTCAAGGACGAGGTCCGGCGCGTCGGGCGGGAACTCGGCATACCAGCGCACCTGTTGAAGCGGCATCCGTTCCCCGGGCCCGGCCTGGCGGTGCGGATCCTGGGCGAGGTCACCCCCGAGCGGGTTGCGCTGCTGCAGGCGGCCGACCGTATCTTCATCGACGAGCTGAAGACCTCGGGCCAGTACGACGCGATCTGGCAGGCGGGAGCGGTCTTCCTGCCGGTGCACTCGGTCGGCGTGATGGGCGACGAGCGGACCTACGAGAACGCCATCGCCCTGCGCGCGGTCACCAGCCTGGACGGGATGACGGCCGACTGGGCGCGCATCCCGACCGAGATCCTCGCGCGGATCTCCAACCGGATCATCAACGAGGTGCGGGGCGTCAATCGTGTGGTCTACGACATCAGCAGCAAGCCGCCGAGCACCATCGAGTGGGAGTAGGACCGGGCTGCTCATCCTGGCGTCGCTGACGGTCCTGGCTCCGCTGGCGATGGCCGCGAGCGACGAGCTGGCCGCGCTACGCTCGGAGCGGCGTGCCCAGGTGCGCGCCGGGACCATGGCCAAGGCCGGCACGCCAGGGGAGTTCGGCCTGCTGGTCATCCCCGTCGATTTCCGCGATCGACGGTATGCCTCCCCGCCGGCGCTCGACGATCGCCTCGACGGCGGCCCCGGCTCGCTCGTCCACTACTTCGACGTGGCCTCGCAGGGGCGCACCCGCCTCCACGTGGTCACCACCGACGTGGTGTCGCTGCCGGGCGATCGGCTGGACTACTCCGACCTGGATCTGCAGGGGACGACCCGACTCGAGGCGCTCGCGACCGGCGCGCTCGCCGGGGCGGTGAGCCTGGGGGCGAGCTTCGCCGACGTCGATCGCGACGGGGACGGCGAGGTCGACGGCGTGCTGATCCTGCATGCGGCCGCGGGCCTGGAGAACGACCCCGACGGGCTGATCGCGCCGGTCCAGTACTTCCTGACCGCACCGGTGTCCGAATCCGGCACCCGCGCCCGGCTCTTCGCCGTCGCCGCCGCCCGCAGTTCGCTCGGCCTGTGGGCCCACGAGACCGCGCACCTGCTCGGACTGGAAGAGCGTTACGACGTCCTCTTGCCGGCGTCGTCGGAGATGCAGCCGCGGGGCGGCCTCGGCCGGTTCAGCCTGATGGCGTCGGGCTGGATCGGCAGCGGGGACGGCACCGATCCGGCGCTGCCCGATGCCTACTCCCGGCTGCAGCTGGGCTGGGTCGACCTCGCCGACACGCTGGGCCACGGCACCGTCGTGCGTCTGCGCTCGTCGCTCTCGGCGCCCGATCGGCACATGCTGGTCGAGCGGCGGGACGGCCCGCGCACCGCTCCCTACGACGTCTGGGCCACGGACGACCGCGCGGTGGCGTACCGGATCGACGAGGCGTACGCCGAGGGCGAGGTGGGCGGGCCGCCGGGGGCGCGCTGGCAGCGCGTGGAACTGCTCGAGGCCGACGGTGACGACGACGTCCGGCAGGGAACGTCCGATGGCGACGTGAGCGACCTCTTCCCGACCGACGGCACGAGCCAGGACCTCGCGGCGGACACGGTGCCGGGCTCGGGGATCCACGCGATCGCCGACACGGGGATCCGGGCCCGGTTCACCGTGGTCGATGGTCGGGCCGTGGTCGAGGACCTCAACATGCTGCCCTGGGCCGACGTCCGCGTCGCATTCCCCGACGGCGGGGCGGATGGCGAGGTGACGGTCGTCGCGCGGGTGGACACCGCACCGGCCATGCCCGTGGAGATCACCGTGCGGCTGGAGCCCTGGCCGATGTTCTGGGGGGCGTTCGAGACCGCCAGCGGGCTGGAGACGATGGTCGAGGTCACGCTCGTCCCTTCGGCCGGCTCCGGGTGGGCCAACTACGCGCTGGCCGGGCCGCTACGCTGGCGACGGACCGACGACGTGCCCGACGGCGCGGTCACCCCGATGGCGATCACGGTGCTCGCCGGCGCGACCGGGCACTACACCCTGGCCTATCCATGGGACACCGACCACGCGCCCCTGGACATCGACGCGGCCTGGACCGATCGCTGGCGCCGCTACGGGACGGTGGCCACGAACTCGTGGTATCGCTGGCCGGACGCGCCGGGCGGGGCGCCCGCGGCCGGTCCGGTGCTCGCGTGCGTGGCGGCGGCCGACAGCACCGGCGCCGGCTGGCCGGCGGTGCGCTACGCCAACGGCGCCTGGTCGCGGCTGGTCACCCCGCCGCTCGGACACGGCGTCGCCTGGGTGGGCTTCACCCACGCGGTGGACGTCGAGGTGCTTTACCCGGGGCGGGCGGTGGACGCGGCCACGATCACCTGGGTCGCGCCGTCCGGAACCCGCGTCCCGGCCGCGCCGCAGGACGGGTGGATCGGCGCCTGCGATCCACGCAGCGGTCACGAGCTGGCCGGGGCGCCGGCGTTCGCGGTGGCCGACTCGTTGCGGGACGACCTGTCCCCGGTGTGGCGGGCCGAGGTGGTGCCGGTCCCCGATCCGGCGCGGCATGGTCCCGGTCCCTGGCGCCTCGCGTTCGAGTTCGCCAGCAACGCGGTGTGGCGGGGGCGCGGCTGGCTGCTGCGCGACGTCTCCGGCGACACGTCGACGCCGCCGGACGCGTTTCCGGTGCGCCTGGGCGATGGCGTACTCACCTGGCAGCCGCCGCTCGGCCACGTCACGACGAGCTATCGGATCCAGCGACGCGCCGACGACGGAAGGACCTGGGTCGACCTCCAGGCCGTGCCGGCGGGCCAGCGCACGGTGACGCTGGACGCGCTGGGCATCCCCCTCGCCCGGCGGGTCGAACTGCGCGTGGTGGCGGAGGCGGGACCGTCGATCGTCTCGCGTGCGGTGGTCGCCACGGGGACGGCCGGGACCGGCGCCCTGGGCGCGCCGCGCCCCAATCCGGCCGCGGGACTCGTCCGTTTCGACGTCGACCCGGCCGGGAGCGACGGCGCGGAGCTCGTGATCTACGACCGGCGCGGCCGGCGCATCTGGTCGCAGCCGGTGGCCGGCGGTCCGGGGCAGGTCGTCTGGGACGGTCGCGACGCCCGTGGCCGGCGGGTCGCCTCGGGTCTATATATCGTGCGACTGGAAGGCGAAGGATGGACCCGAACCCGCCAGGTGACATGGCTGCATTGACGCGCGCGACCCGACTCCTCGTGACCCTGCTGACCCTGGCCTCGGTGGCGACGGGGGCCGTCCTGCACGACCCCTGGCTGGCCCGCCTGCAGGTGGGCGAGTTCCGCGATCCCGACGACGTCGCCCTGACCGGGGACGGCTGGCCGGCCGACCTGCTCGCCCCGCTGACCGTCGACCCGGGCTGGCTGGTCGGGGTGCCTGCGATCGTGTCCGCGGACCGCTTGCCGCGGGGCGCCGAGCAGATGACCTGGCGGCTCGCCTTGCCCGGCCTCGGCAGCGCCGAGCTGGCCGAGCGCTTCCACCACCGCGCCCGGGCGAACGCGCGGCGGATCGTGGCCATGACGGATCCGGGTGCCGCGCCGGCCGCGACCATCGACGACCTGGTCGCCCCCTGGGGCGGGGCGGCGGCGCGTCTGCGGGCGAGCCGCCTCTGGGAGGCCGGGCGCTGGCCGGAGGCCGCGGCCGCATGCGAGGAGATCCTCGCGGCGCGGGACCGTCTGGGCCTGGAGGCCAGCGAGGTGCTGGTCTGGACGCTCCGCCACGAGCGGCTGCGGGCCGCCGATGGGCGCCCGGTGGATCTCGAGCGGATCTGGTCGGTGCTCGACGACCTCGGCCTTTACGACACGCGCAGCGGATGGGCCGTCTGGCTGGCCATGCGCCGGGCTCGCGAACTGCCGCCGCTGCCGGCGGGCGCCGGCGAGATCGCCGGTCGGGTGCTCGCCACCGCCGGCAAGCTCTGGATGGACGGCGACGAGCTGGCGGCGGCCGGTCTGCCGCGAGACGTCGAGGCCGGGCTCGGCGCCCTGCTGCTGCCGCGGAGCGAGCTCGGGGCGCACTTCGCGAGGTTCCCGGATCCTCCATCCGATGGCCGGCATCAGGGGTACTGGCTGCGGGGCCAGCGACGGCTCGACAGCTCGGCGGGGAACGTCGAACGCCTCGCCCGGCTGCCGGGACTGAAGGATGGCCACCGCCTCGATCTATGGCGACGCGCGAGCGAGAAGCGCCTGCTGCGCGGGGAGTGGTCCGCCGGCCTGGACGACCTCGAGCGCGGTCTCGCCCTGATGGACAGCGAGGCGTCCTCGGGCATGCGGCGCCGGCTGCGCGAATGGTCGGTCCAGGCGCTCGCGCTGGCGCTCGCCCGGGATCGCGCCGGCGACGCGGACCGCATCGTCGCCATGACCGAGGCGTCGCTCCGGGGCCCGGCGCGCGACGAGTTCCACGAGGATGCCGCGGCCCTCCTGGCCCGGCTTGAGGCCCCGGTGACGCCGGCCGGCGGCTGGCGCACGCCCCAGGAAGGGCTGGTCCGGCTCGGCGCCGCGCCGCCGGTCAACAGCCGCGATCCGGCTCGCCTGCCCGATCCCGCGGCCTGGCGGCACCAGTCGTGGCGCCACTGGGCCGACTGGGGCCTCGCGCTGGCCCGGGAGGCGACCGCGCCGGCGGACGTGGCGTACCGGGAGGGCCTGGCCGCGGTCCGGGCGGCGACGGGGCAAGAGCAGCGCCACGCGCTCGGCTGCTCGGTGGCGGCGACCCGGTTGCGCGGCACGACGCTGATCGAGCCGCTCCTGAGGTTCGCGCTGCACCGGGACGTCGAACGCATGTCCGGCCAGCGCGCGGTCCCATTCTCCTCGCCGATCGACGGCCTGCGCACGCGGGGGCCGTGGACCGGGATCGACGAGCAGCTCCGCTGGCATGCCGTGCTCGGCGTCGCGCTCGCCCTCGGCGACGATCGTGGCATGATCGCCGTGGCGGTCCGGCTCCCGTCCGCCGGCGTGGACGACGCGACCCTCCTCAGATTCTGGTACCCGGTGCCCGGCGATCCGGCCGTGCGGCGGGCGCTCGCCGGCTCCGGGCTGCCGCCGGAACTGCTGCTGGGCATCGCCCGGAACGAATCGCTCTTCGAGCCGGCGATCCGGTCGCGGGCCGGCGCCCTCGGCTACATGCAGATCATGCCGTTCCACTATCAGGAGCCGGCCGCTCCGCCCGGCGAGGCCCACTGGTCGCACCCGGAGACCAGCCTCGAGGCGGCCGCGCGGATCCTCGGTGGCGAGGTGCGGGCGAGCGACGGAGACCCCTATCGCGCGGTCGCCGCTTACAACGCCGGTCGCGGCGCGGTCCGGCGGTGGGAACGGCAGCTCGGCGGAACCGGGGATCCGGACCTGTTCTGGGCGTGGATCGGCTATCCCGAGACCCGGGGCTACACCCTGCGGGTCCTGCGCGACCGCGAGATCTACCGCGAGATGTTCGGGGCCGCCCGGTGAGCGAGGCGGACCAGCAACCGCTGCGCAACGCGATCCACCTGGCGACCGGCCTGGCGGCGCCCTGGGTGCTGCTGATGCCGGATCCGTGGATGCGCTGGGGCATCGTCGCGATGGTCGTCGTCGCGCTGGCGATCGACCTGGCGCGCACGGTGTTCGGACGCGCGTGGCTCGATCGCCTGCTGCCGGGCGTCTATCGTGACCGGGAACCCCTGGGCCTGTCCGGGGCGACGTTCCTGACCATCGGGTATCTGGCGGCGGTGTGGCTGTTCCCGCCGCCGGCGGCGGCGGGCGGCATCCTGGCGCTGGCCGTCGGCGATCCCGCCGCGGCCGTGGTGGGGCGCTGGTACGGCGCGCGGACCGGGCGCCCGGGGAAGACCTGGGCAGGCTCGGTCGCCTGCTGCGTGGCCTGCATCCCGGCGCTCTGGCTGCTATCCCCGTTCGGGCTGCCGGCGGCCGCGGCGGGCGGCGCCATGGCGGCGCTGGTCGAACGGCGGGCCGGGCCCCTGGACAACGTGCTGGTGCCCGTCGCGGTGGCCATGCTCCTGAACCTCTGGGTGGTCTGAGGAACCTCCCGGGGCGGGAACACCGCCCGCGCTGGGCGGTTGACACCCCTGGGGACCCCCCTTAGTTTCCTGCGGCGGTCGCGTCGACGGGACCGCCGCGAATCCTTCTCTGCGGGAGACATCACGATGGCCAAGGGTGTAGGCGGCCTGTTCGAACGCCTCTTCAGCAAGCGCCAACGCGACATCAAGCGCATCGAGCCGCTGGTCGAGGAGGTCAAGCGCGTCCGCGGGCAGTACGAGAGCCTGTCGGACGAGGAGCTGCGCGGCAAGCGCGACGAGTTCCGGCGGCGGTACGACGACGGCGAGACCCTCGACGCGATGCTGCCGGAGGCGTTCGGGGTGGTCTGGGAGGCGTGCCGGCGCCTGACCGAGCGCAAGGCCAGCTGGCCGGTCTGGGGTCAGGAAGAGACCTGGGCCATGGTGCCGTACGACGTGCAGATCATCGGCGCCATCGTCCTGCACCAGGGCAGGATCGCCGAGATGGCCACGGGCGAGGGCAAGACCCTCGTGGCCATCATGCCGCTCTACCTCAACAGCATCCCGGGCAAGGGCGCCCACCTGGTCACGGTCAACGACTACCTCGCGCGCCGCGACGCCGAGTGGATGGGCGGCGTGCTCCGGTTCCTCGGGTGCGACGTCAAGTACATCCTGAACTCGATGACCCCCGACGAGCGGCGCGAGGCCTACAACGCGGACATCACCTACGGCACCAACAACGAGTTCGGATTCGATTACCTGCGCGACAACATGGCCATCAGCACCGAACACCTGGTGCAGCGCGAGTTCCACTACGCCATCGTGGACGAGGTCGACTCGGTGCTCATCGACGAGGCCCGCACGCCGCTGATCATCTCCGGCGCCGTCGCCAAGTCCACGCATCGGTTCAACGAGTTCAAGCCGCGGGTCGAGAAGGTCGTCCGCGCGCAGATGAAGCTGGTCAACCAGTGGCTGGGCCACTGCGAGCGCGTGCTCCGCAAGGCCGACGACGACGAGATCGCGCTCGACGACGAGACCAAGCTCATGCTCCTGCGCATCAGCCGCGGCGCGCCCAAGAACAGCCGATTCCAGAAGCTGAAGCTCATCCCCGGCGTGGTCGAGGCGGTCCAGCGCACGGAGGAGGCCTTCATCCGCGACAAGGCCATGTGGGAGGCGGACGCAGACCTGCTCTACGTGGTCGAGGAGAAGCACAACTCGGTCGACTTCACCGAGAAGGGCCGCGAGATGCTGGCCGATGACGACCCCGACTTCTTCGTCCTGCCCGATCTGGCGACCGAGGAATCGGCCATCGAGGGCGACGAGTCGCTCTCGGCCGAGGCGAAGGCTCGGCGGATGGCCGACCTGGAGCAGGAGTACGCGGTCAAGAACGAGCAGATCTCCAACGTCGATCAGCTGCTGCGGGCCTACTCGCTCTACGAGCGGGACGATCAGTACGTCGTCCAGGACGGCAAGATCATGATCGTCGACGAGTTCACCGGCCGTCTGATGCCCGGCCGGCGCTTCTCCGAGGGCCTGCACCAGGCGCTCGAGGCCAAGGAGGGCGTGAAGGTCGAGAAGGAGACCCAGACGCTCGCCACGGTCACGATCCAGAACTTCTTCCGCATGTACGACAAGCTGGCCGGCATGACGGGCACGGCCGAGACCGAGGAGGCCGAGTTCAGCTCCATCTACGAGCTGGACGTGGTCGTGATCCCGACCAACCGGCCGATCGCGCGCGTCGAGTACGACGACGTGATCTACATGACGAAGAAGGAGAAGTACAAGGCCATCGTCGAGGAGGTCCGGCGGCTCCACCGCCTGGGCCTGCCGGTGCTGGTGGGCACGACCACGGTCGAGGTGAGCGAGCTCCTGAGCCGCCTGCTCCGGCGCGAGGGCATCAACCACAACGTGCTCAACGCCAAGCATCACAAGAACGAGGCCGAGATCGTCGCCGGCGCCGGCCGCATCGGCGCGGTGACCATCGCCACGAACATGGCCGGTCGCGGGACCGACATCAAGCTGGACCCGGAGCTGCCCGAGTTGCCGCAGCGCTGGAAGGACGACGCCGGTCTCGACCCGGAGGATTACGCCGACGAGCCGGTCGGCCTGCACATCGTCGGCACCGAGCGCCACGAGTCGCGGCGCATCGATCGCCAGCTGCGCGGCCGTGCCGGCCGTCAGGGCGACCCGGGCGCGGCGGTCTTCTTCCTGTCGCTCGAGGACGACCTCATGCGGCTGTTCGCCAGCGACCGGATGAACAAGCTGATGAGCTCGCTCGGCGTCAAGGAGGACGAGGCGATCACCGCCGGGATGGTGACCAAGGCCATCGAGAAGGCGCAGATCCGCGTCGAGACCCACAACTTCGACATCCGCAAGCACCTGATCGAGTACGACGACGTGGTCAACAAGCAGCGCGAGGTGATCTACTCGCAGCGCCGGGAGATCCTCGAGGAGGAGGACCTGTCCGAGATCATGGACGAGTTCGTGGTCGCGGCGGTCGACGCGCTGGTCGACGAGCACTGTCCCGAGGAGGAGGCGCCCGACTTCTGGCGCATGGACGAGCTGGCCCGGCGCTACCAGGGCCTCGTGCTCGCCCCCTTGCCGCTGGAGGAGGACGAGCACTTCGAGACCGGCATCGAGGCGATCCGCGAGAAGCTCGTCGAGCAGGCCCGCGAGCACCGCCAGCGCAAGCAGGAGCGGATCGGATCGGACCTCTGCCGGCAGCTCGAGCGCTACGTGCTCCTGAACGTGATCGACGAGAAGTGGCGCGATCATCTCAACGAATTGATGATGCTCCGCAGCGGCATCGGCCTGCGCTCCTTCGCCCAGCGCAACCCGCTGATCGAGTACAAGCGCGAGAGCTTCGAGCTCTTCGAGTCCCTCACGGCGAGCATCCAGCACGATGCGGTCAACCTGTTCTTCCGGGCCGAGCTGGTGCAGCGGCCTCCGGAACCCAGCGCGCCGTCGCCCGAGGAGATGCAGGCGCAGCATCGCGAGGTCAACGCCTACGAGAAGGCGCAGGCCGCGGTCACGCCCGACGGGGCGCCGGCTGGCGCCGCCGCCCCCGAGGTCGAGGCTCCGGGCAAGCCCGCGCCGGTCAAGCGGGACATGCCGAAGGTCGGGCGAAACGACCCGTGCCCGTGCGGGAGCGGCAAGAAGTACAAGCAGTGCTGTGGGCGATAGACCCTCCGGTTGCGGGGCTCCGGACCGCGTGATAGGTTGACGCACCGAAACCCGGGACCGCACCCCGAAAGGCGCCATGGAGCATCTCAGAACGCGCTTACGACGGCTCCTGCTGCTCCTGCTCGACGCGCTCGAGAACCGCGAGGACGAGCACCGCGTCTCCTCCGCTGACCTGCGTGAACTGATGCGGGCGGTGGGCCTGGACGACGACGACCTGGAGGAGCTGCTGCAGTGGTCCGGGCAGCGCTCGCTGATCGAGCCGGGCGAGGCGTGGCTCTCGGCGAACCTCGTCAACCGGGCCAGCGACTCGGCCCTGCGGCTGATGGGGCAGCGCGAGGACGAGCTGGTCACCGTCGCGGCGTTCGGCTACCTGCTCCGGCTGGTCCGCACGCGCCAGATCACGGCCGAGCAGATGGAATCGATGATGCAGTTCGCGCAGCTCGTGCCGGAGGGGCCACTGAGCCCGGGCGACCTGTCCCCGTTGCTCGACCGCGTCGTGTTCCACGATCCCGGCCGGGGGTGGATCGACGAGGCCGCCGCGCTCGGCCGCGCGCACTGAGTCCGTGACCACGCACGCACCGTCCATCCCGCGAGGGAGGAGACCCAGCTCCGTGAAACTCATCGTCGTCGAGTCACCCGCCAAGGCCCGCACCATCGAGAAGTTCCTGGGCAAGGACTACAAGGTGGTCGCGAGCTACGGGCACATCCGCGACCTGCCGGAGAAGGCGGCGCAGATCCCCGCCCGGTATCGCGACAAGCCATGGCGACGCCTGGCGGTGGACGTCGAGGGCGACTTCGAACCCATCTACGTGGTCTCGCCGGACAGTCGCGAGCACGTGACGAGGCTCAAGAAGCTGATCAAGGACGCGGACGAGCTCCTGCTCGCCACCGATGAGGACCGCGAGGGGGAGGCCATCAGCTGGCACCTGCTCGAGGAGCTCAAGCCGAGCGTCCCCGTCCGCCGGATCACCTTCCACGAGATCACCCGCCACGCCATCGAGCACGCGCTGGAGAACCCGCGTGACATCGACGACAAGCTCGTGCAGGCGCAGGAGAGCCGGCGGATCCTCGACCGCCTCTACGGCTACGAGCTGTCGCCGGTCCTGTGGCGACGGGTCCGCTCGGGGCTGTCGGCGGGGCGCGTCCAGAGCGTCGCCGTGCGCCTCGTGGTCGAGCGCGAGGAGGAACGGCAGCGGTTCGTCGTCGCCGAGTACTACGACGTCGAGGCGTTGCTCTACGGCTCCGATGGCACCAATTTCACCGCGCGCCTGGTCGAGATCGACGGCAAGCGCCTGGCGGGCGGCAAGGACTTCGACGACGAGACGGGTAAGCTGAAGCGCCCCGACGAGCGCCTCCTGCTCGAGGCCGACCTCGCCGAGAAGATCCAGAGCTGCGCCCGGAGCAAGGAGTCGTTGCCCTGGCGGGTCGACGCGGTCGAACGCAAGCAGACCCGGCAGCGCCCGCGCCCGCCGTTCGTGACCTCGTCGCTGCAGCAGGCGGCCGCCAACCGCCTCAACCTCTCGCCCTCGCGCACCATGCGCATCGCCCAGCGGCTGTACGAGGGCGTCGATCTCGGCGGCGGCGAGCGCGTCGGCCTGATCACCTACATGCGGACCGACTCGCTCACCCTCTCCCGGGAGGCGCTGGCGGACACCGAGCGTCTGATCCGGCAGACCTACGGCGAGGAATACACGGACGGCCCCCGCTACTACCGGACCAAGGCCCAGAATGCGCAGGAGGCCCACGAGGCCATCCGTCCGACCAGCGTCGCGCGCACGCCGGACAGCCTCGCGCCCTACCTCGAGGGGCCGGACCTCGCCCTCTACCGCCTCATCTGGAACCGCACGGTGGCCAGCCAGATGACCGACGCCCGCCTGGACAAGACGACGGTCACCCTCGCTTGCGACTGCGAGGGGCGGACCCTCACCTGGCGGGCCAACGGCTCGATCGTCACCTTCCCGGGCTACCTGCGGCTCGAGCCGAGCCGCGAGGGCGACAGCCTCCTGCCCGAACTGCACGAGGGCCAGCTGATCCCCGATCCCGATCAGCCGGGCGACGAGGACGACGAGACCCAGCCCGGCGTGGCCGAGGTGCGCGCGCTGCGGCACGAGACCTCGCCACCGGCGCGGTACACCGAGGCCTCCCTGGTCAAGAAGCTCGAGGACGAGGGGATCGGCCGGCCGTCGACCTACGCGTCGATCATCTCGACGATCCAGAACCGCGAGTACGTGATCAAGAAGGGCAGCGCGCTGCTGCCCACCTACGTCGGCATGGCCGTCACGCGCCTGCTGCGCGACCACTTCCCCCGCTACGTCGACGTGCGCTTCACCGCCGGCATGGAGGAGGACCTCGATGCCATCGCCCGGGGCGAGGTGGACTCCCGGGAGTTCCTGCGCCGTTTCTACAAGGGCGGCGCCGACGATCCCGGCCTCGCCCAGCGCATCGCCGCCGAGCTCGAGAAGATCGAGTTCCCGACCATCCCCGTCGGCGCGGACCCTGCGTCCGGCGACCCGCTCGTGGTCAAGATCGGCAAGCGTTCGGTGTACGTGCAGAAGCAGGGCGAGGATGGCACCGAGAGCGTCACCGTGCCCGTGGACATGCTCATCGACGACCTGACCGCCGAGACCGCCGGCAAGCTCCTGGAGAAGAAGCGCAAGAGCCTCGAGCCC
>WJIQ01000177.1 GCA_014730255.1 bacterium
AGGAAAACGGCTGCCAGAACACGACCTCGCAAGGGCTGGCGAGGGAGGCGTACCCGATGCGGTACGTTGACCGAGCCAGACCGAGAAGGCGTGTTCTGGCAGCCGTTTGGCCGGCCGCAGCAGGCCCTTCGTGAATGATCCTGGCTAGAACGGCTGGCCGAGCGCCTCGCAGAGGAACCCCAGCATGGGCCGCATCTCCAGGAACACGGCGCCGATGCGCGCGTGGGCGTCGGCGGCGAGCACGTCCTTCTGCGTGAGCGCGCGCATGACCCCGAAATCCTTCCAGCGCAGCTCGTCGGCGGCCGGGTGGTCCTTCGCGTAGCCGGCCGGCACCCGCTTGAGCTGCTCGCCGAACCGCTCGAGATCGCCGACCGCCGCGCGCCAGCGGTCGGGATCGGCCGCGATGGCCTCGCGGACGGTGCGGCACCCGGCCGTCGGCGGCCGCCACATGCCCGCCGCGGCGAAGCAGCCGCCGGGCTCGAGGTGCAGGTACAGCCCCGGCGCGTGGGCGTCCTTGCCGGCCTCGTGCCGGAACTGCATCGCGCAGTGCGTCTTGTAGGGCCGCTTGTCCTTGCTGAACCGCACGTCGCGGTAGATGCGGAAGAGCGAGCCGCCGGTGGGGCGGGGATCGCACACGAGGTGCGGACTCACCGCGCGCACCTGCGGTCCGAAATCGGCGATGAACCGCAGCGCCGGCTGCCGGTACTGCTCCTCGTAGCGGTCCCGGTTCGCCTGGAACCACTCGCGATCGTTGTGGGCGGCGAGGTCCTCGAGGTAGGCGAAGAGGGCGCGGGTGAAATAGGGTCTGGCCATGGGGCGGACCACCTCGTGGCTGGGGAACGGGCCGGCGTCGACCGGTCATGAAACGGCGAAGCCGCCCGGTCCGCAAGCGAGAATGCGAAAACATGGCGAACATCGGTCATGTGGCCGGCGGACAACATGTCATCGGACGGCGCTCGTGGTCGCAATGCCGGCACGAGAATGCCATGGGGGTGCAGAGCGTGGCCGACGCTGGCCCGGACGTTCATCGGGAACACGGTCGCGTCCGGGGGGGTATGAGCAGCGGTGGAATCCGACGAAAGGACCGTTCATGCATCTCGCCCACCTCCGGGTCCCCGGACCCATCGCGACCCTCGCCGCCGCGAGCTGTCTCGTGGCCGCCGCGTCGGCCCATGCCACGAACGCCGGCGCGCCCCCCATCACCTCCATGGTCCGCATCCCCGGCGGCGAGTTCACCCTCGGCCAGCCGGGCAGCGCCGAGCTGCCGGCGCACCGCGTGCGCGTCGCGAGCTTCGAGCTCGACGTGCACGAGGTGACCAACGCCCAGTACCTCGCGTTCTGCGAGGCGACCGATCGCAAGCTGCCGGTCTACTGGAACGTCGACCGCTTCCAGTGCGGCGCGCGCTGGCCGGATCACCCGGTGATCGGCGTCAGCCAGGGCGACGCTGCGGCCTACGCCGCGTGGGCGGGCAAGCGGCTGCCGTCGGAGGCCGAGTGGGTGCTGGCCGCGCGCGCCGGTGGCGACGGACGGTTCGGCGGCGACCACGAGACCCTCACCCGTGATCAGGCCAATTTCAAGCTGTCCGGCCACGACGCGCCCGTGGCGGTGATGAGCTACGCGCCCAGCGCGTCCGGCCTGTACGACATGATCGGCAACGTCCGCGAGTGGACGGCCGATCGCTTCGGCACCGTCCCCCCGGCCGAGAGCCTCATCGCCGGGGGTGGCGACCCGGATGCGGCCGTCGCGGTGGTCGATCCGCGCGGACCGGAGATCGGACGGCTCGGCGTCGTCAAGGGCGGTGGCTGGTACTCGGGCTCGAGCTGCCAGGCCGTCCACGTGCGCAACGGCTATCCGCGCGGATGGGGCGATTTCGCCGTGGGCTTCCGCTGCGCGCGGGACCTGGAGTAGCTTTCGCCTCCTGCCGCCCTGTGCTATCATTCCCCGGCCCGCGCGATGCCGCGCGGGCTGCTTTTTCTGGCCGCGGCGGCGCCCCGCGCCGCGACGCAGGTGACGAACCCCAGACCGAGGACCGACCGGACCCATGGCCGAGATCACCAAGCGTTCCGAGGACTACAGCCGCTGGTACCAGGACGTCATCCGCGAGGCCGAGCTGGCCGACAACTCGCCCGTGCGCGGCTGCATGGTCATCCGACCGAACGGCTACGCGATCTGGGAGAACATCCAGCGCACCCTCGACGACCGGTTCAAGGAGCTCGGCCACGTCAACGCCTACTTCCCGCTGCTGATCCCCAAGAGCTTCCTGGCGAAGGAAGCCGAGCACGTCGAGGGCTTCGCCAAGGAGTGCGCGATCGTCACGCACCACCGGCTGAAGCAGACGACCCAGGACGGCAAGACCGACGTCGTGCCCGATCCGGAGAGCAAGCTGGACGAGGAGTACGTCATCCGTCCGACCAGCGAGACGGTGATCTGGGACATGTACCGCAAGTGGATCCAGAGCTACCGCGACCTGCCCATCCTGATCAACCAGTGGGCCAACGTCATGCGCTGGGAGATGCGCACGCGGATGTTCCTGCGCACGACCGAGTTCCTCTGGCAGGAGGGGCACACCGCGCATGCGACGGCCGAGGAGGGGCGGGCGGAGACCCTGCAGATGCTCGAGGTCTACCGCTGGTTCGCCGAGGACATCCTGGCCATGCCCGTCATCACGGGCACCAAGACGGCGAACGAGCGCTTCGCCGGCGCCGTGGAGACCTACTCCATCGAGGCCCTGATGCAGGACAACAAGGCCCTGCAGGCGGCCACCAGTCACGACCTGGGCCAGAACTTCGCGAAGGCCTTCGACGTGAAGTTCCAGCCGCCCGAGGGCCAGGTCGACCACGTCTGGGCCACCAGCTGGGGCATGTCCACGCGCATCGTGGGCGCCCTGATCATGACCCACAGCGACGACGACGGCCTCGTGCTGCCGCCGCGCATCGCCGGCACGAAGGTCGTGATCGTGCCCATCTGGAAGAGCGACGAGGAGAAGGCCCGGGTCTGCGAGAAGGCGCAGGCGCTGGCCGCCGAGCTGCGGCCGGTGGTCGGGGCGGTCCACGTCGACGACCGCGACAACCTGCGACCGGGCTGGAAGTACAGCGAGTGGGAGCGCAAGGGCGTGCCCCTGCGCCTGGAGATCGGGCCCCGCGATCTCGAGAAGGAGACCGCCATGGCCAAGACCCGCCACGACCGCGGCAAGGCCTTCATCCCCTTCGCCGAGATCGCCTCGGGCGTCCAGCGCGAGCTCGATCGCGTGCAGCAGGAGCTGTACGATCGGGCGAAGCAGCGACTCGTCGAGAACACGCACACCATCGATTCGTGGGACGATTTCCTCGCGCTCTTCGAGAAGCAGGGCGGCGGCTTCGCCATGGCCCACCACTGCGGCCAGGGCGATTGCGAGCAGACGATCCAGGACAAGACGCGGGTGACCATCCGCAACGTCCCGTTCGAGCGGGACGAGACGCCGGGCGAGTGCGTCCACTGCGGCGCGCCGTCCATCGGACGGGTCGTGTTCGCGCAGGGGTATTAATCCGAACTGATTTCGTGGTATCATCAGGCTCCTCGTCGTGACGAGACCCGCGTTCCCGGGGAGGAGCCGCCATGACTCGCCTTCGCCCGTCCATCCTCATGATCGCCGCCGGCATCGTGCTGACCGTCCTGGCCGGTGCGGCCGGACCCGCGGCGGCCGACTGCGTCGACTATCACGCCTACCTGCATCGTGGCCACCTGGCCACGTATCCCGATCTCTTCCTCTTCGACGCCGCCATGGCGGGCGACGTCCTGGTGGCGGCCGCGTCCGGGACGGGGGTGGTGAGCCTGGCGATGCCGGACGGCCAGCCCGGCGACGTCCTCGATGTCCTGCCGACGCCGCAGTATCCGCGCGAGCTGGTCGCCGCTGGCGACCTGGTCTTCGCCGCAACTCACGATGGTCTCGTGAGCGTGGCGCGCATCGATGCCGCGGGGCAGCTGACCCAGCTCGCGAGCCTGCCGATCGACGGGTGGATCCGTGACCTGGCCGTGGCCGATCCGGCCCTGCTGCTGGCGGCCGGCAACGCCGGCCTGACCATCATCGACGTCTCCGATCCGACTGCACCAGCGGTGACCGACGTGCGGCCGTGCGGCCTCGCCCAGGAGGTCGAGGCGTCCGGCGTCATCGCGTACGTCGCGCGGCGAGGAGCGGGCGTCCGCATCTTCGATCTGAGCGATCCGCACGCGCCGTTCTTTCTGGCCGACGTGGACATTCCCGGCTCGACGTTCTGGCTGGATCTCGATGGCGACCGGCTGGCCGTCACGAGCGACGACGTGGGGCTGTTCATCGTGGACGTCGCGGCCCCCTGGGATCCGGTGGTCCTCGACGCCCTGGACGTGGACCCGGAGCCGTTGATCCTGGACGGAGATCGCGTGTACGGGATCTGGGACGGCACGTTCGCGGTGGTCGCGCTCGATTCCGCCGCGGGTGGCGAGGTGATCGGCCGGCTGGAGATCGAGTACGCCGAGGAGGCCATGATCCCCGTCGACCAGGGCATGCTCCTGCTGGGCCACAACTACGTCGAGACGATCGATCTCTCCGAGCCGACGTCCTACGAGCCGGAGGCGATCCCGCTCGGCTTCCGGGTCGTCGACCTGAAGGTCACCGCCGACCGCCTGGTGACCCTCGATGCGTTCGGGCGGCTGAGCGTCTACCGTCGGGACGACACGCTGGCCCCGGAGCTGCTCGGCGAGGTGTTCATCGCCGACGAGGTCGCGGAGGTCGTCGTCGCCGGTGACTGGGCCTTCGTCGGAGACGATGGCAGCGAGGCGGGTCTGAGCGGCGTCGACCTGTCCGACCCCACCGAGCCCGTGGTCGCCTGGGTGATGCCGCTCTCGCGGCTGCACCGCAACCTCGCGCTCGACGACGACCTGCTGGTCGTGCTCTGCGCCGCGGACGAGGGGCTGCACGTGGTGGACGTCTCCGATCCCGCGGCGCCGATCCCGCGCGGTGCCATGGCCTACGGCGGGTACGACGTGGCGCTGCGAGGCGACGTGGCCTACGTGGCGGCCAACCTCTCGGGGCTGGGGGTGGTCGACCTCGCCGACCCCGATGATCCGCAGCTGGTCGGGACGGTCGAGACCGCGGGCCTGCCCCGGTCGGTGGGAATCGCAGACGACGTGATGGTCACCGTGGATTACAATTTCGGCATCAGCACGCTCTCGCTGGCCGACCCGTCCTGGCCCGTGTTCCTGGGGTCGGCCAACGCGCCCCGCGGAGGCGAGGGCGAGGTCGTGGTCGGCGAGAGGTTCGCCTACATCGCGTCCTGGTCGATGGGCTTCCTGGTCTACGACCTGATCGACGTCGCCGCACCGGTGCTCCTCGGCGGTGTCCACGGCACGGAAAGCGGGCTCGCCACCGATGGCGTGCGGTTGTTCGCGACGACGTGGGACGACGGTCTGCTGGTCTTCCCTCCGCAGTGCGGCGAGGCGACCGCTGTCGACCCGGGCCCCGGGAACGCCGTCGGTGGACCGTCCCTGGACGTGCGGGTCGCGCCCAATCCATGCAACCCGGTCGCGCACGTCCGCCTGCGCCTCGGTGAGGCTGGCCGCGTGCGCGCCCGCGTGTTCGATCTGCGCGGCCGCCGCATCGCGACGCTGACCGACGGCTGGCGCGAGGCCGGCGAGCACCGGCTGCGGTGGGACGGTCGCGACCATACCGGCCGGACGGTCGCGGCCGGCACCTACCTCGTCCGGATCGAGGCGGGGCCGGCCGCTCGGACCGCGCGCGTGAGCGTCGTCAGGTAGACGCTAGCCCGGATCATTCACGAAGGGCCTGCTGCGGCCGGCCAAACGGCTGCCAGAACACGCCTTCTCGGTCTGGCTCGGTCAACGTACCGCATCGGGTACGCCTCCCTCGCCAGCCCTTGCGAGGTCGTGTTCTGGCAGC
>WJIQ01000178.1 GCA_014730255.1 bacterium
ACGAGCGTGTCGCCCTGGACCTCGTTGAACGCGATCTCGTCCTCGACGTCGGTGGGGACGTAGACGCTGAACGCCTCGCCGACCACGTCGGTGCGCGCGATCTCGCCGTCCTCGAAGTGCACGGTGATGCTGTCGCCCTCGATGACGTCGAGCTCGGGCAGGCCACGATAGATGGCGGCCAGGCTGTCCGGCGACGTGTCCTCCATGCGCGCGTTGCCCAGGAGGATCACGCGGTCGAGGTCGCCCTCGCGGTAGTAGAACTCGATCTCGTCGCCGACCATCCGGCTCTTCTCGCCCTGCTGCAGCTCCGGGTCGCCCAGCAGCAGCATGCGCTCCTGACCGTAGGAGATGGTCGTGTCCGCCCGCGCGAGCATCTCCCCCTGGCGGATGCGCACCGAGTCGACCATCACCACGCGCTCCTCGGTGCGGTAGAAGGTCATCTTGCCGGCCACGCTGTTGACCGGCTGGCCGCCCTCGTCGCGGGTCTCCAGGCGCGGATTGCGGTCGACCTCGGCCCAGGAGCCGTCGCCCGAGAAGGTGGCGTGGTCGCCGGTGACCAGGCTGCCGCCGTCGGGGTCGGTGATGCGCACGTTGCCGAACGCCTCGCCGTCGGTGCGGCGACGGTCGCGCACCAGGGTGTCGGCGAGCACGGTGTACTCCGGCGTGATGGCCACCGCGTCGCCGAACAGCCGCATCAGCTGCAGGTCGTCGCGCAGCTCGCCGAGGCGCGAGGTCGCCAGGACGCCCCCCTCGAGCACGCGGACGTCGCCGCGCAGGTCGGCCTCGCCGGTGGCGCGGCGGTACTCGGCCCAGTCGCACGAGATGAGCGTCTCGTACTTGCGCATGCGCACGTTGTCGAACAGGCGCACCAGGTCGCGCTCGTCGAAGACGTGGGCGCTGTCGGCGCGCACGACCACCGTGTCGCGATCGATGTAGACGTTGCCGTAGTGGAAGCTGACCTGCTCGCCGTCGACCGTCCGATAGACGGTGCGGTCGGCCTGGTAGAGCGACGCCCGCCGGCCCGGCCGCTCGACCTGCCAGCGCAGGGCGGCCTGCCCGGTGGTGTCCGCGAACGCCGGGGGCGGCAGCTGCCCGGTGTCGGGCGGGGCGGCGGTCTGGCTCCGGGCGACACCGCCGAGGACGAGGCCGACGAGGCCGATGGACCAGGCGCCGGCCAGCAGTCGCCTGCTCCGGCATCGGCGACCGCGAGGCGTCAAGGGGTCGCCCCGGACTCGGTGACCAGGGCCGAGGCCCCCATGGCCGCCGCGAAGGGCCCCAGCTCGGCCAGGACCACCGGCGTGTTCTGGCCCGCCGAGCTCATCACGTGCGCGGCGACCATCTCGCGGCACGGCCCGAGCACGAGGTCGCCCGCCTGGGCCACGCCGCCGCCGACGATCAGCCGGTCGGGCGCGATCACGTTGACCAGGCTCGAGACGGCCTGCCCGAGGCGCCGCCCGACCTCGGCGAAGAGTGCCAGCGCCGTCGGGTCCCGCTCGACCGCGAGGTCGTAGCAGTCGCGGGTGGTCAGGTCGTCACCGCGCGCATCGACCATCGCACTCCAGCGATCGGTCGCCCCGTCGCCGCGCGCGAGCTCGCGCGCGCGCCGCACGATGCCCACGCTCCCGCAATACGCCTCCAGGCAACCGCGGTTGCCGCACGGGCACGGCGCCCCGTCCAGCTCGAGCACCATGTGGCCGATCTCGCCCGCCCCGTCGGCGAACCCGGTCAACAGGGTGCCATCGACCAGCACCCCGCCGCCCACGCCGGTGCCCAGCGCGATCATCACCAGGTGCTGGCAGCCGCGGCCCGCACCGAAGCGATACTCGCCATAGAGCGCGGCGTTGACGTCGTTGGCCACCGTTTGGTGGACCGCCCCGAAGGCCGCCCGGATGGCGCCGGCGAGATCGCTGTTCTCCCATCCCGGCAGGTTCGGGGAGCGGCCGAGCAGCCCGGTCTGCGGCGAGACGATGCCGGCGCAGGCCAGGCCCACGCCCGCGATGCGGCGTTCGCCCGGCAGGTCGTCCTGCACCGTCGCGGCCAGGCGCTCGATGGTGCCGGCGGGATCCTCCGGATCGGTCGGGATCTCGCCCTGCCGGAACTGGCGTCCGGCGGCATCCACGAGCGCGTACTTCACGCTGGTGCCACCGACGTCGGCACCAACGATCAGGGTCTTGTTCACGGGGCGTCTCCTCGGCGGGGCGGACTCAGCCCGGCAACGCCGACGCGGCGGGACGCGGTCGGCGCGTCTGTTCGAGATCCCGCACACCCAGCCGGTGCAGCAGCTCGGCCACCAGGAAGCAGCTGCCGGTGGCCAGCACCGCGTCGTCCGGCTGCAGGCGGGGACCCCAATATGACAAGGCGTCGGCGACACTGTCCATGATGGAATGTTCCGAGCGCGGCGGCAGTTCCAGGAACTCCCACAGGTCGGCCAGGTCGGCCGCGTCCCGCGAGCGGGGCAGCGAGACCGGCGCGAGCGTCACCGCGTCGCATCGGGCCAGGAGCGGGCCGAGTTCGCGCGGGACCGGCTTGTCCCGCATGCCCCCGAGGATCACGATGCGCCGGCCGCCGACCGGACGGGCCAGGAAGGTCTCCAGCGTGCCGACCAGGGCCTGGGCGTTGTGCCCCGTGTCGACGACGACGTCCGGCGCGGTCAGCACGGTATGCATGCGGCCGGGCAGGAAGAGGTCGGCCAGCGCGGCGGCGGGATCGGGCACCGGCGGCACGACGCCCCCGAGGGCCAGGGTGTCGAGGCAGAGCAGGGCCAGGGCGGCGTTGCGCTGCATGGCGGCCGAACCCATGAAGGGCAGGCCGTCGATGGCCCGGTCCCGCAGGACCAGGCGCCAGTGGTCGTCGTGGTCCTCGATGCGCGTGAGCTCGTCGAGGAAATGGGCCGGGCTGCCAGCGGTGACCGCGGCCGCGAACGCCTGCGGACGCAATGCGGCATCGATGGCGCCGAAGAACGGCGTACCCGGCTCGAGCAGCCCGAGCTTCTCGGCCAGGATCTCCTCGCGGGTCTCGCCGAGGATGTGCTGATGATCGAGGTCGACGGTGGTCAGCAGCGTGGCCGCCGCCGGCAACGCGTTGGTGGCGTCCAGCCGGCCGCCGAGCCCGGTCTCGGCGCAGAGCACGTCGACCTCGGCCTCGGCGGCGATCTGCACGGCGACCGCGGTCAGGCTCTCGAACCAGCTGGCCTCGTGGCGCTCGATGGCCTCGCGCGTGGCCTCGACCGTGCGCGCGAACCAGGCCGGGTCGACCGGCCGATCATCGATGGTCAGGCGCTCGTAGACCCGCAGCAGATGCGGGCTGGTGTAGGTCGCGACCTTCAGGCCTGCCGCCTGCAGGAGGCGGCCGAGGATGCGCGTGGTGCTGCCCTTGCCATTGGTGCCGGCGGTCACCAGGGTGGTCAGCCGCCGCTCGGGGTGGCCGACGTCCGCCAGCACGCCCTCGATGCGCACCAGGCCGGGCCGGATGCCACGCCGGTTGAGCGAGAAGAGCCAGCGCGTGGCCTCGTCCTCGGCGGTGAACGGTGGGGCGAGGTCCGGACCGATGCCCGGCTCGCCGGGATGGCTGGGGCGACGCGGCTCGATCATCGTCAGCGCCGGACCGGGCCCGGGACCGAGACGTCGCGTCCGTCGCACATCCAGCGCAGGCACGTGGCGATGGTCTCCTTCATCCGGTCCCGTGGGACGACCTGATCCAGCTGGCCCTTCTCCAGGAGGAACTCGGCCGACTGGAACCCCTCGGGCAGGTCGCCGCCGATGGTCTGCTTGATCACGCGCGGTCCGGCGAAGCCGATCATCGCCCCGGGCTCGCCGAGGTTCACGTCTCCGAGCATGGCGAAGCTCGCGGTCACCCCGCCGAACGTCGGATGCACGCACAGGCTGATGAACGGGATGCCCTCGCGGCGCAACCGCGCCAGGACGGCCGAGGTCTTGGCCATCTGCATGAGCGAGAGCAGCGACTCCTGCATGCGCGCGCCACCGGAGCGCGAGACGATGATCGCGGCGTTGCGCTGCTCGACCGCGTCGAGCAGCAGGCGCGCGATCTTCTCGCCCATGGCCGAGCCGAGGCTGCCGCCCATGAAGCCGAAGTCGAGGATCGCCAGGTTGACGGGCAGGCCGTCGAGGCGACCGCTGCCGGTGATCACGGCCTCGTTGCGGCCGGTCGCCTTGCGCGCGGACTTGACGCGATCGGTGTACCGCTTGCTGTCGCGGAACGAGAGGGGGTCGACGCTGGAGACGCTGTCCCAGCGCGACTCCCACGAGTCCTCGTCCAGGAGCAGATCGATGTAGAGCGCCGGGTCCAGCGGCAGATGATGCCCGCAGGCCCCGCAGACCGACCAGGTGCGGTCCAGCTCGCGCCGGTAGAGGATCTCCCCGCAGCCCGGGCATTTCTGCCACAGGTTGTCGGGCACGTCCTTCTTCTTGGCGAAGGCCCGGATCCCCCGGGCGGCACGATTCAACCAGGACACGTCGGTGACTCCCGCGTCGAGGGGCTCGGCGTGGACCCGCACATAGTGCGGCGATTCCTCGGGCGTGACAAGGGCTACCGGTCTGGAGCCGGCCGCACCTCGCCGTCACGCCGCAGGTCCAGGGTCAGCACGATGGCGTCCTCGCCGGTGTCCGTGTAGTAGCGCGGCCGCACGCCCCGCCGGACGAAACCGTGGCGCCGGTACATGGCCAGGGCCGCCTCGTTGCCCGGGCGGACCTCCAGCGTGATGGCCGCCAGGCCGGCCTCGCGGGCGGCGTCGATGGCTGCGAGCAGGAGGCGCGCGCCCAGGTGGCGACGGCGCAGGCGGGGCTCGACGGCGATGTTCAGGATGTGCAGCTCGTCCGGCGTGGCCCAGGCCATCAGGTAGCCGGCCACCCGGCCGTCGAGCTCGACCACCAGCGGCAGGCGGAAGTCGGAGGGCTCGAGCTCCTGCGCCAGGGCCGCCGGCGGCCACGGATCGCCGAAGCTGGCGCGTTCGATGGCGTGGACGGCTCCGAGGTCGTCCGGCGCGCCGAACCGGATCCGGACCTCGCCGCTCACCGGCCGCCCCGGTCGGGCGGCTCGCCGCGATGGATGTCCACGGAGGTCGAGGGACGCGATGGCGTGGCATCGACGCGGCGCTTGAGCTCGGCGTCCGAGCCGCGCAGGTAGCGCGGGACCAGGGCGAACGGCGAGACCAGGGCCGCCGCGCGCACGTCGGCATCGCCGAGCGCCAGCGCCAGCGCCCGCGCGGTCGCCGGATGCGCGGCCACCCAGGAACGCGCCCGCGGTTCGCCGCGCGCCTGCAGCTCCGGGCGCAGGCCCGCCCCGCCGCCGACCAGCAGGGAGACCCCGTCGCCGCCGTAGCACGGCGCCTCAGGGTCGTCGAGCCGCTCGCACAGCCGCTGCCACCAGCGATCCGGCGGCTGGCAGGCCGGCGCCGCCAGCTCCTCGACCCACCGGCCGCGACGCCGGTAGACGCCCGCGAAGACCTCCCCGCGGCGGGCGTCGAGCACGGGCACGGCCAGCTCGCGGTCGGGGCTCTCGGCGAGCAGATCGGCGGCCATGGCCGCCAGCGTGGAGACCGCCGCCAGCTCGGCATCCAGGGCCCAGGCCAGCGTCTTGGCCGTGGTCACGCCGATGCGCACCCCGGTGAAGCTGCCGGGACCGAGGGTGACGGCCACCAGCGCGACCTCGTCGAGGGTCCGGCCGGCGCTCTCCAGGACACGGTCGACCACCGGCAGCAGCGCGTCGGCGTAGCTGCCGGTCACGTTGTGGGGCTGGTAGGCCAGGAGCCGGTCGCCGTCGGCCAGGGCGAAGCGGCCGTGCGGCGTGGCCGTGTCGATGGCGAGGGTCAGCATGACGGTACCACCGGCGTGAAGAGCGCGGCCACCGGGGCCGGCAGCTCGGGCTCTCCCCGCGCGTACCAGACACGGTCCTCGGGCGCACGGCCGGGCACGGCCAGCAGCTCGATCCGGCGGGGCAGCAGGGGCGCGATCAGCTGCGGCCACTCGACCAGCAGCAGCGTGCGGCCGGCATCCAGCTCGTCCAGCACGTCCTCGACCGCGATGTCGCCGAGGTCGTGTTCGGGCTCGATGCGGTAGAAATCCAGGTGGTGCACCAGCGGTCGGCCGCCGTAGCGGTTGATCAGGGTGAAGGTCGGGCTGATGACCTCGTCGACGATGCCCAGCGCCGTGCAGATCCCCT
>WJIQ01000179.1 GCA_014730255.1 bacterium
ACGTCGCGCTGCAGGAACATGTCCTCGTCGTTGCGCACCTGCGCGTGACGGAAGCAGTAGGTGCAGAAGGCGAAGCAGTTCTGCGTGGTCCGGTCGAAGACGAGCTGGCACTGGGGATACTTGTGCTGGCTGCCCTCGAGGTACTCCACCGCGCCCTCGTCGTTGACGAACGAGGGCCGGTTGAGCTGCTGGTTGCCATCGTGGGGGTTGGTCTCGCGCATGTGCTCGCGGGCGATGCGCGTGCGCTCCTCGGCCGTCTCGGCGGCGATGTAGCGGTCCACCACGTCCCGGGGGATCATCCCCGGCTGGGGGAACGTGAGGTGGAAGAGCGAGTCGTCGGCGAACTGCCGCCAGTCGATGGCGTTGAGGACGTGCCGCGTGGCGAGGAAGCGGTAGACCTCGATGAACAGCTCGCGCTCGGCCAGGTGGCCGATGTCGATGCCGTGCCCCTCGAGAACGGCCACGACGGCGCGGAAGCCCTCGAGGCCCTGGTACATCCGCTCCTCGGTGAACAGCAGCTCGCCCGAGTCGAGCAGGCCCGAGTGGTGCGGGTAGAGGGTCTGCAGGCGCGAGAGCAGGCCGGTCGGCAGGAGGTTCTCCCGACGGATCGTCTCGCGCACCTCGGCCGGGTATCGACGGCGCTCCATCATCGCCGCCACGTCCTCGTCGGTCACGGTGACGAGAGCCGGATCGGGATCGACGGCGCGCGAGGAGAGGGTGGACTGGAGGTTGTACATGATCACCTGACCGCTGGCTTGGAGTCCGGGTTGCTCGATGCGCTGGGCTCTCCCGGATATGTTCGGCCGGCGCGATGAAGCACACAAACGAAGTGATCTCATGGTGTCATGAGCGGATGGAATACCGGCGGGTGGGCCGCTAATCGACCGCCTCGACCCCGTAGCCGATGACCTCGATGGGGGCGGGCTCGGCGCCGGTGTCGACCTCGGCGCCGAACATGGCGCGCGCCGCGGCCATGAACCCCTTGACCACCACGGCGCGCTCGCCGCCGCCGTCGAGGAAGAGCGCGTCCTCGGTGCCGTCGGCCTCGCAGACCACCGCCACCTGGCGCCGGAAGCGGCCGTCCGCATCGAAGACGTCGTAGACCGCCATGATGCCGTCCGTCGCCGGGCGCTGGCCCCGACTGGACAGCACCCACAACGCCCCGTCGTCGCTCACCCGCAGGGTGGGGCCGATCCAGCCGATCGCCGGCTCGGTGTCGGCGATGGTCATCTCCACCTCGAAGGGGAGCTGGCGCAACATCGACGCGTACAGCGCGTGCACGGCATCGTACTCCCGGTCAGAGCGGCGATAGGGCTCGTACTCGCGCTCGATGACCCGTTCGACCGTACCGTCGGGGGCGAAGACCGTGATCGCGTACGTGTCGCGCTCGGTCGCCGAGTAGACGCGGCCATCGGGGCCGAGCGCCATGCGGCGCGCCGCCCACTCGATGTGCTCGTGCTCGGAGAAGTGGAAGTCCCGGAAGTCCCAGGTGAAGCCGGCCTCATGGTAGACCACCTCCCGCGCGCCCGTGTCGTCGAGCCGGACGATGCGCGAGGTGCGGCGCTGCGTGCCCGGCTCGGGCTGGTGGACGTCGATGAGTCCGGCCACCAGATGCCCGTCGCGATAGCGCGCCAGCTCGAGCGTGGTGGCGCCGCCGTGCAGCGGGTCTCCACCGACCTCGAGCGTCCCGACGGGATGTCCCTCGGCGTCGAGGCGCACCAGGCGGCCCGGGTACCCCTGCACGATGCCGACCCCGCCGCCATCGAGCAGCACGAGATCGCTCGGTCGGCGCGTCTCGCCCGGGCCGTCGCCCTCGCGGCTGAGCGCGCCGACCACCTCGCCATCGGCGCCGAGCACCGTGACCTGGGCGAGCTGCATGTCGAGCAGGTAGACCCGACCGGCGTCGTCGAAGCGCGTCTGGATCACGAGGCCGAAGAAGAGGTCGTCGTCCTCGCCTCCCCGGCGCCAGCGTTCGGTGAGGCGCAGCATCTGGCGGCCCTCGGCCGGCTCGGCTCCGTTGCGGACGTGGACCACGCCGTGCACGACGGTCTCCTGGCCGGCGGGCACGGTGAGGGGAGCGGCGGTGATCAGCAACGCGGCGAGCGCGAGGGTCGTCGTGCGGGTCATGGACATCCTCCAGCGCGGCGAGGAACGAGAATCGCTCGTCATCGACTACGGACGGATCCCATCCGGGCGGGTTGCGATCGATTGATCGGCCCGGAGCGTTCGCGGGCCTCGCGGACCGCAACGGTGGTGACGGACGTGGAAGGCCTGATCACCCGAACTGGATCCTCGGGATCTCCCCGTCCCACCGCACCAGGTTGATCCGCGCCGTCCCGTAGTCGGCCGCCGCGGTGAAGACCTCGAGATTCGGTGCCATCTCGACATGGCCCTCGCCGTGGGTGTGGCCGCAGAGCACGGTGAAGCGACGGTCCGGGAACGCGGTGGCGACCTCTCGCAACAGGTCACCGATCGCCCGGCAGGAGAAGCCCGGCTGCCACGGCGGCGTCGACGGCCGGCCCTCGTGCCAGGCGGCTTCCGGAAACGGCGGCACGTGGGTCAGGACGATCACGTGGCGCGAGCCGGCCGCCGCCTCGCGCAGCGATGGTTCCAGGGTGCGGGCGGCGTCGCGGCCGAGCTCGTCCAGCCGCCGCCGCAACGCGTCCCGGTCGGTCAGGCCGGCCATCACGTTGGCGCGGCCGGCCGCACCGACGAGGTCCTCGATCGCGAGGTAGTCCGACAGGATCGGCGCCCGGGCGAAGTCGCCGTTGCGGGTGTCGCCCCACCCGCCATGGCCGACCAGCGCGAGCCCGTCGTCCAGCCGGACCGGTCCGCTGACCGGCAGCCAGCCGAGAGGCGGCCCCGTGAGATCGGCCACGCTCGCACGGACGGCGTCGACCGACCCGCCGTAGTAGTCGTGGTTGCCGAGGACGAAGTGGATCGGCAGGGGAACGAGCTCGGCGAGCCGGTCGAGGTCGTCGCGCAGGCGCGTCGCATGGGATATGTCACCGCCGAGGAGCAGGGCGTCCGGCTGCGCGACCACGACCCGCGCGGCGTACTCGTGCACGGCGCCCGGGTCGAGGTGATCGAGGTGGATGTCGGTCGACCAGACGATGGTCAGCGGGCGCATGGCGCGGCTCCCAGGAACGAGCAGACAGGCCATCGGAGCATAGCACGACCTCGCGCGGCCCCACCTCCCGCGGTCCGACGTGTCTCGATTCGTGAGGGACTTGACGTGGGATCTATGGGTGTTATAATGTAACCGATAAGTATCATTTTGTAACTCGAGGGTGCGCGTTGCTGGTCCAGCCGGCAGCGTGTTCCCGAGGATCCGGGAGGCTCTCATGCAGACCACGTCCACTCTCTCCACGGCCGAGATCAGCGATCGCCATCGCGCCCTCCTCTCGGCCGCCTTCCTGGGCATCGGCCTGGGCTATGCCGCGGGCGCGGCCGGTCACCTGGTGGAATCGGCAACGTTGCTCGGCTGGATCGAGCACGCCGCGATGGCCATCGGTCTGGTCCTCGTGCTCTGGGCGATGATCTGGAAATCCAGGCGTCTGCGCGGCCGTCGCGCCTCGTACCTCGGCGACGAGGGTTTCGTCGACCGGACCGTCACCCGGGCGCACGTGGTCTCCTGGGTGGCCACGTTCGTGCTGGTGGCCCTCCTCAAGGTGCTCGTTCCCGATGACACCACGCTGCCGACCGGTTTCTTCCTCCAGCTCGTACTCGCGGTGATGCTCCTCGTCCACGGAACGGTGTTCTTCGTCCTCAATCGCCCTGATGGCGATTCGTCCGGGGACGTCGACCGTGCGTGAGGTCGAGCTGCGGAACCGGATCCGGGTGTTCCGGGCCGAGCGCCGGTGGAGCCAGGCCGAGCTGGCGCGCCGCATCGGCGTCTCACGCAAGACGATCAGCACGATCGAGGTCGGTCGCTTCGTTCCGTCGACCATCATCGCCCTGCTCATCGCGCGCGAGTTCGAGACCTCGGTCGAGGCGGTCTTCTCGATCGATGATGGCTCGTCCTGATCCGCGACGACGGTCGACGCTGCCCGGCCGGGTCACTGCACCAGCGTGATCCTCCGCACCTGCTGCGCCGATCCGCAGACGTACCGCGCGAGGTAGATACCCGAGCCGACGGCGCGCCCGCGGGCATCGCGTCCGCGCCAGACCGCCTCGTGCCAGCCGGGGGCACGGTCGACCGCGAGTTCGCGCACCCTGGCCCCGCGCGCGTCGAACACGGTCAGGCGGACCGGCGCGCCGGGCGGCAGTCCGTCGGGAACGGCGTACCGCAGGGTCGTGCTCGGGTTGCAGGGGTTGGGGAACGGCGGCGACAGGCGGGCGAGCCCGGCGTCGGGCACGTCGACCGTGGCGCGCACCTCCAGCGGGTCGGACCACTCGCTCGGCTCGGAGACCCGCCCGGCGGAATCGACGGCGCAGACCCGCAGGCGGTACACCGCCTCCTCGGCTGTCTGCAGGACCCAGGTCGTGTCGTCCTCGACGGTGGCGACCAGGGTGTCGGGCTGGTCGTTGCACCGCAGCCAGACCTCGTAGGCCACGGGGCGGGCGAGCGGCGTGCCGTCCTCGGCGACCAGACCGGGCGGCGACCAGCCGAACGTGAACTCGAGCGCGATCGTGTCGTCCAGGGCGCGGGCCGGCGAGGCCAAGAGGCATCCGGCCATCAGCCACCATAGCGTGCGTCGCATGGGAACCCTCCTCGGGCGGTCGTGGGCGAGGTCGCCGCGGCCCTTGCAACCGGGGCGCCGCGGGCGCGGGCCGACGGTCCAGGGTGGAGCGGCCACGTCCGTGGCGGGGCTCGATTGCGGACGATGGTGTGCGGTTCCCCGGGCGAATGTCCGGCTTTCGGCGCCGTGCGCGCAGGTTGCTTTGGACTCCCGTGGTCCCGTAAGGATTTCTGCAACGAGCCCTGGATCGTCCGACCATGACAGGGGCCGCGCCGCGCCGTACCATTCCCTCATGAGGCTCGTGATCGTCCCGCTGATCCTCGCGCTGCTCGTCGGGTGCGCGAGTCGTCCCCTGGCCCCGCTGGTGCCGGTCGAGGGCGCGCCGCCC
>WJIQ01000180.1 GCA_014730255.1 bacterium
GCCCAGCAGTTCCTGCACCACCCGCAGATCGCAGCCGCCCTCGAGCAGGTGCGTGGCGTAGCTGTGACGGAGCGTGTGCGGCGAGATGCGGTCGGCCAGGCCCGCCCCGGTGGCCGCGCGCTTGAGCAGCGACCAGACCGAGACGCGGCTCAACCGTCCGCCCCGCGCGTTGAGGAAGACGGCGGGGATCTGGCGCTCCTTCAGCAGCTCGCCGCGACCGTGCTCCAGCCAGCCGTCGAGCGCGCGCAGGGCCGGATCGCCGACCGGCACGACCCGGACCTTGCGCCCCTTGCCACGCACGCGCACCGTCGCGTCACGCCGGTCGACGTCCACGAGGTCGAGCCCGCAGAGCTCGCTGACCCGCAGGCCGCAGCCATAGAGCACCTCGAGAATGGCGCGGTCGCGCCGGTCGCGCGGGCCGACGCCGCCGACCGTCGCCAGCAGCCGCTCGACCTGGACGACGGTCAGCGTGTCGGGCAGGCGCCGCCCGGTGCGCGGGGCCTGCAGTCCGGTGGTCGGGTCCCGGGCCACGAGCCCCTCGTCCACGAGGAAGCGCCCGAACGATCGCAGGGTCGAGACCAGCCGCGCCCGCGATCGGGGGGCCAGATCGCCGCTGCGCTCGAGCAGGAAGGCGCGCAGGTGCTCCTCGGCCAGGCCAGCGGGGTCATGGTGGCCGGCTTCCTCGGCCCAGCCGCGCAGGCGCGCGAGGTCCCGCTGGTAGGCCTCGAGCGTGGCCGCGGACAGGCCCCGCTCGGCGGTCAGGTGGCCGAGGAAGCCATCGACGGCCAGATCCCAGGCCTGACGACCGTTCATCGCCCCTGCGTCTTCCGCTGCTCCTCGAAGAACGTGAGGATGTTGATGGCGTCCTGCCGGCCGATGCCGCGCACACCGGCCAGTTCCTCGGGCGACGCGTCGCGGATCGCCTGCACCGAGCCGAAGTGGTGCAGAAGCGACAGCTTCTTGATGCGGCCGATGCCGGGGATCAGGTCCAGCTCGCTGGCCGTGGTGCGCTGATCGCGCAGGAGGCGGTGGTAGGTGATGGCGAACCGGTGCGCCTCGTCGCGGACCCGCTGCAGCAGCTTCAGGGCGGGGCTCTTGCGGGAGAGCTTCACCTCCCCGGTCTCGCGGACGATGGTCTCCTCGCGCTTCGCGAGCCCGATCAGTTCCGTGTCCGCGAAACCGTGGCGCGCCAGCACCGCGCGGGCCCGTCCGAGCTGCCCCACTCCGCCGTCGACGACCACGAGATCGGCGGGCGCCTCCTCCTTCTCGGCGAGCTTGCCGTAGTAGCGGTCGAGGACCTCCTCCATGCTGGCGAAGTCGTCGACCCCCTCGACGGTGCGGATCCGGAAGCGCCGGTACCGGGACTTGAGCGGCTCTCCACCGCGGAAGTAGACCAGCGAGGCGACCGTCTCCCGCCCCTGGAGGTTCGAGATGTCGAAGCACTCGATGGTCTCGGGGACCCGGTGCAGGCCGAGGGCCTGCTGCAGGGCCACGTCCCCGGGGTCGACGCGCCGCGTGTGCAGCGTGTCCTGCAAGGCGCGCTCGCCGAGCTTGAAGGCGGCGTTCTTCTGCGCCATCTCGACCGCCTCGCGCCGCGCCCCGCGACGGGGAACGGCCAGCTTCACCGGCGCCTGCCGCAACCGGCCCAGCCAGTCGGTCCAGGTCTCCATCGCGTCCAGGTCGCAGCTCAGGAGCACCAGCGGCGGGATGTCGCCCGCCCGCGGGTAGTACTCGCGCAGCAGCTGGGCCTGGAAGACCGGCAGCTCCTCCTCGAAGCGGTCGCGCATCAGGAAGTGATGGGTCGTCAGGACCCGCCCGCCGCGCGCGCGCAGGACCACGCCGCAGGCGTCCTGCCCGTCGCGCACGACCCCGCAAACGTCCACGTCGGAGGTCAGGCCGGGCAGGCTGCGGCCGTAGGCGATCGTGGTCTCGAGGCGCCGGATCCGGTCCCGGAGCGTGGCGGCCTCCTCGAAGCGCAGCCCGCGCGACAGGTCGTCCATGCGGGTGGTGAGCTCGTCGACGACCGTCCGGTCGCGCCCTTCCAGGAACGCCACCAGCTGCCGCACCTGCTCGCGGTATTCCGCCTCGCTCACCAGGGCGACGCACGGCGCGGTGCAGCGCCCGATCTGATGATCGAGGCAAGGCCGGTCGACCGACGGGTCGGGGAGATCCAGGCTGCAGGTGCGGACCTGGAAGAAGCCGGCGGCGAACTTCAGCGTCTCGCGCATGGCGTGGACGTTGGTGTAGGGGCCGAAGTACCGGGCTCCGTCGGCCTGGATGCGGCGGACGACCGTCAGCCGCGGGTAGTCCTCGCCCAGGCTCACGCGCAGGTAGGGGTAGTGCTTGTCGTCCTTCAGGCGCACGTTGTAGTGCGGCCGGTACTCCTTGATCAGCTGGTCCTCGAGCACCAGGGCGTCGGTCTCGCTGTCGGTCGCGATGTAGTCGACGTCGGCGACCTTGCGGACCAGGGCCCGCGTCTTCGGGTCCTTCGTCTCGGGATCCTGGAAGTAGCTGCGCACGCGGGCGTTGAGACGCTTGGCCTTGCCGACGTAGAGCACCTTGCCCTGGGCGTCCTTGTGCAGGTAGACGCCGGGTGCGGACGGCAGCAGCCGCAGCTTGCGGTTCAGCGCGTCGTCGCGCGGGTCGCGGTCGTCGTGCTCGCTTGACATCGCGGCCATGCCTCGTTAGATTCCCCGATCCGAGTCAACCTTCTGGAGGTCAATGTCTTGCCCCATAACAAGAGTTGCAAGAAGCGGCTGATCACCAGCGCCAAGCGCCGCGAGCGCAACCGCGTCAACAAGGCGACCATGCGCAGCGCGCTGAAGAAGTACCGTTCGCTGCCCGAGGGTGCCCCCGAGCGCCAGGAGCAGCTGAACGAGATGTACAGCCGCATGGACACGCTCGCGCGCAAGGGGATCATCCCCCGCAAGCGCGCCGACCGGCTCAAGAGCCGGCTCGCGGCCCACGCCGCCCGCTAGCGGCGAACGGATTCCGTCTCCCGCGCCTGTTCCGGGGCGCGCACCGACACGGGCGCGCCCCCCTTTTTGTGCTTCACGCTCTCCCCGGACGCGATCCCCCGTCCCGGGGACCGTGCGGTTCAGCGCCCGGAGCCGGCGAGGTCCTCCAGGACATCGGTCAGACCGTAGATCCCCGGTGCGGCCGTGGCCGCGAACCGGACCGCCGGCAGGACGCCGCGCAGGAACGCCCGCCGCGAGTGGGCCCGGTGCGTCAGCTCG
Organism: bacterium; assembly: GCA_014730255.1. GTDB lineage: Bacteria > Krumholzibacteriota > Krumholzibacteriia > LZORAL124-64-63 > LZORAL124-64-63 > Glo-17. Next base: position 3,237 of record WJIQ01000180.1, read on the forward strand.
AGCGTCTCCTCGGCGTCGCTCAGGGTCCAGCGGTGCTCGCCGATGACCCCGCCGAGCCGCTGCGAGTGGGTCTGCGGCGGGTCGCCGCCACGCTCGGTGGTCCAGGCGCGCGCGAGCCAGCCGGCCGTACCGCTCGGCCGGTCCCGCTTCTGCCGGTGGTGGGTCTCGACCTGCTCGGCATCGAAGCCGGCGGGCAGCGTGCGCCCCAGCAGTCGCAGCACCATCTGCAGGGCGGGGATGCCCACCGAGAAGTTCGCGGCGTGGACCACGGGCCGGGTCCCGGCGTGGCGCCGCAGGGCGTCGAGGTGATCCTCGGAGTGCCCGGTCACCCCGCTGACGATCGGCGCCGACGTGGACGCCGCACCCTCGAGCAATCCGTCCAGCGCCCCGGCCAGGCTGAAGTCCACGATCACGCCCCCGGACCGATGCACCCCGGCCAGCCGGTCCTGCCCCACGACGGGCAGGCGCGGATGCAGCTCCCCGGCCGGGATCTCCCGTCCGGGCTCGGTGATCAGCGCGACGAGCTCGCAGTCGTCCGCGGTGTCGATCAGCTCGGTCACGAGCCGGCCCATCCGACCCTCGGCGCCGTGCACGGTGACCGGGATCAACCCCGGACCTCCCGGTCGCGGCTCATCAGGTCGGCGAGGGTGGACTCGTAGAACTGGACGAGGTACTGCAGGCTGTCCTCGGTGACCGGCATCAGGGGCAGACGCGGCTCGCGCCGGCAGAGACCCGCCAGCGAGAGCAGCTCCTTGACCGGCGCCGGGCTGGTCTCGACGAAGCAGGCCCGCGCCGTCGGTTCCAGCAGCCGGCTCAGCTTCCACGCCGTGGCGATGTCGCCGTCGCGCCACGCCTCCCACATGCGGACCGCGCTGCCCGGCAGCAGGTTGCTGATCACGCTCACCGCGCCGCTGGCCCCGAGTCCGTAGATCTGGAAATTCAGGCCGTCCTCACCGGAGAAGACCTGCAGGCCGGTCTGGGCGATCATGCGCTCGACCTGGTCGAGGTTGCCGCTGGCCTCCTTGACCGCGATCACCGTCGGCTCGGCGGCGAGCTCGGCGGCGGTCTCCGGCAGCATGTTGCAGGCCGTCCGGCCCGGCACGTTGTACAGCATGAGCGGGATCGACACGGCCCGGGCGACCGTCTGGTAGTGCGCGCGCAGGCCGTGCTGCTGCGGCTTGTTGTAGTACGGCGTGATGAGCATCGCGACATCGGCGCCCCAGGACGCGACGTCCCGCGTGGAGGCCAGCGTCGACTCGGTGCTGTTGGTGCCGCTGCCGGCGATGACCAGGGCGCGTCCCCGGCAGATCTCCACGGCGCTGCGGATCATGTACTCGCGCTCGTCGCGCGAGAGGACCGCCGCCTCGCCCGTGCAGCCGGCGGGCACGACGCCGCTGACCCCGGCGTCGACCTGGCGGGCGACCAGCCGTTCCCATGCCTGCCGGTCGAGGGCGCCCTCGCTCGTGAAGGGCGTGACCATGGCCGTGTACACGCCGTCGCGGATCTTCTGCTTATCCTCCATCGCTCTCCACCTCTCCGGTGTAGGCCACCACGGCCGGCCCACGCAGGCGCAGCCGGCCCGTCTCGAGATCCACCGTGACGATCAGCCGATCCCCGCCGCGGGTCCGGATGGCGACGGGCGAGGTCGCCAGGCCGCCGAGCACGAGCGTGACCGCCGCGGCCGAGGCCCCGGTCCCGCAGGCCAGGGTCTCGGCCTCGACACCGCGCTCGTAGGTCCGCAGCCGCCACTCTTCGGCCCGCGGATCGACGGCGACCCAGTTGACGTTGACGCCGGCGGGCTGGAACCGGGCGTGCATCCGCAGCGGCCGTCCGTGCTCGACCACCGGCACCACGTCGACGTCGTCAACCGGGATGACGAGATGCGGCACCCCGGTGTCGCAGTGGTGGTGGCGCCGATAGGGCGAACCCTCGAGCGTCAGGTCCAGTTCCGCGTCGCGATACGGCGGCAATTCCACCTCGACGTCCCCGGGACCGTGCACCGTGGCGGCGAGATCTCCACGGCGCGTGGCGAGGATTCCCGTCCGCCCCATGAGCCCGCGGGCATGGGCGTAGGCGACCGTGCAGCGAGCTCCGTTGCCGCACATGTCCGCCTCGCCACCGTCGGCGTTGAAGTAATGCATGCGGACGCGGTCGCTTCCTTCCGGCTCGGTGACGATCAGCCCGTCGGCGCCGATGCCACGGCCCCGCGCGCACCAGGCGGCGATCCGGTCGGGAGCGATCCCCCCCACGGCCACGTCCCGGCCGTCGAGCACGATGAAGTCGTTGCCCGCACCGTGCATCTTTTCGAACGCCAGTCGCGTCATCTCACTCCTGCTCCGGTGCCAGCGAGGTGTCCGGCACGTCGGCGGCCAGCGTGTCGGCCTCCGCCGCCGTCGTGTCGGCCGGTAGCCGCGCAGGCGCCGGCCACGGCGTGAGCGTGTCCGACCACGCCGGCGAGGGGATCGTCGCCTCGAGCCCGGGCTCGACGGTCACACTGTCGACCAGTCCCCACGGCTCGAGCGCCCAGAGGGTGTCGGTCTCCGCACCGACCGCCGACCAGGTGGAATCCCCGTCCTGATCGACGAAGAACACCGCCCGCACCAGCCCCGGCCCGGCGCCGGTCAACGTGAAGCGACCGGTGTCGGGGACGGCCTGGTAGGTCGGCTGACGGCCCTGCACCGGCCCGGGAACGAATCCGGTGTCCGATTCGGCGATGGTGCGCGTGAACCCGAAGACCGTGCCGGCCGTGTCCGGGCGGGTCGCGAGCTCGCCGACCAGCGTGCCCGGCGTCTGGGGACCGTACAACACGCGCACGCCGAGGTCGAGCGTGGACGCTCCGGGCGTCAGGTGCAGGGTGTCCGGCCAGAGGCGCTGGGCCTCGTTCTCGCCGGGGCGGCGGTCGTCGTTCCGGTCGTCGTACGTCCGCAGCAGCCAGCTCTCCCCGTCGGCCGGCAACCAGCGCAGCGCCCAGCGACCGCCGCTGTCGGCGACCGCTCGTCGCAGCACCGGCCGCTGCTCCAGGCGGACCGTGTCGGGGCCGGCCGCGATGATCTCGGCCACGCCCCGGCCCAGGGGCTCGTCGTCGAGGACCAGCGCGCCGCGGATCACCCCGTCGGCGATGGAATCGCCCGTGGCGAAGACGAACGTACGCCCGCGCGGCTGCACCACCTCGTGCGCGTCGCGCATGCCGGGCGCGAGTTCGATCACCACGGTCGTGTCCGCGGGCAGGGGCTCCTCCAGGCGGACCTCCGCGACGCGGGCGCCGCTCCACGAGGTCGACTCGATGACCCGCCTGGGGTACGTGGTGAGCCACTTGTAGGCCTCGTCGCGTCGCATCTTCTCGCTGAATCCGAACCGGAGCTCGTCGATGGCCCCGTGACCGGCCGATGCGCTCTCCGGCGTCGCGGCCACCAGCCAGGGCGGCTGCACGTCCTCCGGCCCGCCCGGCGGTCGCTCGGGATAGGCGCAGGCAAAGAGCAGGGCCAGGCTCAGGAGCCAGGCCCCGCTCACGATGCGCACCCAGGCGCGGTGGGGAATGCGCGCGCGTCCGTGCAGAACGGTCCCCCTACTTCATGAAGTGCGCGATGATCGCCCGCTGGGCGTGCATCCGGTTCTCCGCCTCATCGTAGACCACGCTGTGCGGTCCGTCGATCACTTCGTCGGTGATCTCCTCGCCGCGATGCGCCGGCAGGCAGTGCAAGACGATGTGCCGGTCGTCGGCCACCGCCAGCAGCTCGGTCGTCAGCCGGAAGGGTGCGAAGTCGGCGCGACGCTGCTTCGCCTCCTCCTCCTGCCCCATGCTGTAGAACGCATCGCTGTAGATCACGTGGGCGCCCTCGACCGCGGCGAGGGGGTCGTTCAGGATCTGGAAGCTCGCGCCGGCCCGGTCGGCCGCCTGGAGGATCGACTCGTCCGGTTCGTAGCCCTCGGGGCACGCCAGGGTGAAGTCGAACGGGAAGACGCTCGCGGCGTTGAGCCAGCTGTTGGCCAGGTTGTTGCCGTCGCCGACCATGACCACGTTCTTGCCGTCGATCGAGCCGAGGTGCTCCTCGACGGTCATGATGTCGGCCATCACCTGGCACGGGTGCAGCAGGTCGGTCAGGCCGTTGATCACCGGCACGGTCGCGTGCTCGGCGAGCTCGTCGACCTCGCCCTGATCGAACCAGCGGATCATGATGGCGTCGACGAACCGGCTCAGCACCCTGGCGACGTCCTTCACCGACTCGCGGGTGCCCATGCCGATCTCCTTGTCGGTGATGAACAGCGAGCCGCCGCCGAGCTGGCGCATGGCGATCTCGAAGCTGACACGCGTGCGCAGACTGGGCTTGGCGAAGACGCAGGCGAGCTGGCGGTTGGGATGGCTGTGCGGCAGCTCGTGACGCCGCGCCAGCGGTTTCTGCTCGCGGGCCAGCGCGAGGATGTGACGCAGCTCGTCGAGGCCGAAGTCGTCGATGCGCAGGAAATCCTTCTTGCTCGGTTCCATTCCAGGCTCCTCGGGCCGTCGCAGGCCCTGGTCGTACGTTCGCGCGCCAGGGCCAGGCAGCCGGTCGGGGTCCGCGGTGGGCCATGCGTCGATGGCCGATGATGGCGGCTCAAAGATAGTCGGTCGCGGCGGGATATCCACCGCGAGCCCGGCTAGAGGATGTACCGCGTCAGGTCCTCGTCCTGGATGATGCCCTCGAGTCGCTCGCGCACGAATTCGGGCGTGACCTCGAAGGGGCCGGTCCGCGCCGTCGGGACCTCGAAGAGCAGGTCGTCGAGCAGCTGGGCGAGGATCGTCTGCAGCCGCCGCGCGCCGATGTTCTCCAGCCGCTTGTTCAGCTCGGCGGCGATGCGCGCCAGCTCGACGATCGCCTCCTCGGTGAACTTCAGCTGGCACTGGTCGACGTCCAGCAGCGCCTGGTACTGCTTCAGCAGCGAGCTGTCGGTGTCGCGGAGGATCTTGACGAAGTCCTCCTCGTTGAGGCTGTCGAGCTCGACGCGCACCGGGAAGCGTCCCTGCAGCTCGGGGATCAGGTCGCTGGGCTTGGCCGTGTGGAAGGCGCCGGCGGCCACGAACAGGACGTGATCGGTGTTGACCGTGCCGTGCTTCGTGCTGACCGTCGTGCCCTCGACGATGGGCAGCAGGTCGCGCTGGACGCCCTCGCGGCTGACGTCCGGGCCGCTGCCGCCCCCGCCCCCCTTGCCGGCGATCTTGTCGATCTCGTCGATGAAGATGATGCCCCCCTGCTCGGCGAGGTCGATGGCCTCCTGGGCGAGCCGGTCGGGGTCGATGCGGCGGCTGGACTCCTCCTCGAACAGGCGCTTGCGGGCCTGGGCGACCGTCATCTCCTTCTCGACCGTCTTCTTGGGGAACATGCCCTTGAGCGAGTCCTCGAGCCCCGGGTCGACGTCCATGCCGGCCGAGGTGAAGATGTTGGCGATCTGCACCTTGCTCTGCTCGGTGGCCATGGTGACCGGGCGATCCTCCAGCACGCCCTGCCGGAGCTGCTCGCGGACCTTGTCGCGGCTGCGGCGCCAGCGTTCGCGGCGTTCGGGGTCGTCCGACTCGGTGCGCAGCGGCGGGAAGAGCAGGTCGGTCAGGCGCTCCTCGACGGCCTGGTCGATCTCCCCGCGGACCTCGGCCTCCTTGCGCTGCCGGACCAGGTTGACCGCGTTCTCCACCAGGTCGCGGACCATGCTGTCGACGTCGCGGCCGACGTAGCCCTTCTCGGTGAACTTGGTGGCCTCGACCTTGAGGAACGGCAGGCTGCCGACCTGGGCGAGCCGGCGGGCGATCTCGGTCTTGCCCACGCCCGTCGGTCCGATCAGGACGATGTTGTTGGGGACCACCTCGCGGCGGACGACCTCGGGCAGCCGCATGCGGCGCCAGCGGTTGCGCAGGGCGATGGCCACGGCCCGCTTGGCCTCGTGCTGGCCGATGATGTGGCGGTCGAGCGCGGCGACGATGTCCTGGCAGGTCAGCTGCGCGTCCGCCGGCAGCGCGTGGGGTTCACGGATTTCCATCTAGGCCTCTTCCTCTTCGTCGTCCAGTTCCAGGACCGTGGTGTGGGTGTTGGTGTAGATGCAGGTCTCGCCGGCGATGCGCAGCGCCCGGTCGACGATCTCACGGGCGGAGAGTCCGGTGTTCTCGATGAGCGCTCGCGCCGCCGCACGCGCGTAGGCCCCGCCCGAGCCGATGGCGGCGATGTGGTGCTCGCTGTCGATGACGTCGCCGTTGCCCGAGACGATGAAGGCGTCCTCGCGGTCCATGACGATCATCATCGCCTCGAGCCGTCGCAGGATGCGGTCGCTGCGCCATTCACGCGCGAGCTCGACGGTCGCCCGCCGCAGGTGCCCGTTGTACCGCTCGAGGTGGCCCTCGAACTTCTCCCAGAGCGTGAACGCGTCGGCCGCGCCCCCGGCGAAGCCCACGAGGACCTTGCCGTGGTACAGCTTGCGCACCTTCACCGCGCCGTGCTTGGCGACCGTCTCGCCGAGGGTGACCTGGCCGTCGCTGCCGATCGCGCCGCGGCCATCACGCAGGACGGCGACCACCGTGGTCGCCCGGATCCTCTCCATGCTCGTCATCCCTTCGTTCTCGCCCGGGGATGCGCCCGCAGGAAGGCCTCCCGGACGCGGCTCCGGCTGAGGTGGGTGTAGACCTGGGTCGTCGAGAGGTTCTCGTGGCCCAGCAGCTCCTGCACGATGCGGATGCCCGCCCCGCCGTCCAGCAGATGGGTGGCGAAGCTGTGCCGGAGCGTATGAGGCGATACGCCGGCCAGGCCCGCGAGTTCCCGCGCGTAGTGGCCGACCCGTTGCTGGACCGTGCGGCGCGCGATGCGCCGGCCGGGACGCCCCTCGAACAGCGGCGTGCGCGCGAGGGCACGCGAGCACCGGCCGTCGACCACCCCCTGGTAGGCCAGCGGATCGAGCCGGCCGGCGAGGTGGGCGCGGACGGCCTCGTCGGCGCAGCCGCAGAGCGGTAGCAGGCGCTCCTTCTGCCCCTTGCCCAGCACCCGCACCTGGCCGTCGACGAGGTCGAGATGGCCGATGTCCAGGCCGACCACCTCGGCCAGCCGCAGGCCGAGCCCGTAGACCATCTCCAGGAGCGCACGGTCGCGTCGGCCGATGGCGGTGCCGGGATCGGGCAGCGCGAGCAGCCGGTCCATCATCTCCTCGCCCACGGCCACGGGCAGGTTGCGCTCGCGCCCGCCGCGACCGGCGACCAGGTCGGCCGGCAGCTCGTCGAGGTGACCGGTCACCCGCAGCCAGCGGTAGAACGCGCGCAGGCTCGCCAGGTGCCGATCGACCGTCGCCCGGCTCCGCTGCGACCGACGCAGGGTCAGCAGGTAGGTGCGCACCAGGCCACGGTCGGCCAGGCCGGACCAGTCGTCGGGCCCGGACCCAGGATCGATGGCCCCGAGCCCCTGGGCCACGGCGAGGAAGGCGTCGAGATCGCGCCGGTAGTTCTCGCGGGTGCGGGGGCTCAGACCACGCTCGATGGTGAGGTGATCCAGGAACGCGACCGGGACCTCAGCGCGCCTCGCCACCGGCGGACTCCTCGGGCTCGTCGTCGTAGAATTCCACGTCGCACTCCGGGACGCCCTGGCTGCCGTCGCCCACCATCTCGAGCCAGAGGTCGAGGTCGGCGAGCGCGACCTCGCGCTTGGCCAGCTTGCGCTCGCGCTTGCCCTTGACCTTGCGCGGAAGGTCGGGCAGCAGGCCGTAGTTGGCGTTCATGGGGGTCAGCCGCTCGCTGGTATCGTCGAAGAGGAAGCCGTGGTGCAGCGCGCCGAGGATCGTCGTGTAGGGCCACGGCGGAAGGCGCCGGCCCGCCAGCTCGGCGTCGAGATGCATGGCCGCGATCAGGCCGCCGGCGATGCTCTCGACGTACCCCTCGACCCCGGTGATCTGCCCCGCGAGGCGGATCGACGGCTCGGCACGCAGGGCGAAGTCGGGGCGCAGGACGCGGGGCGTGTCCACGTAGAAGTTGCGATGCATCTGCCCCAGGCGCACGAACTCCGCCTTCTCCAGGCCGGGGATCAGGCGGAAGACGCGCTTCTGCTCCCCCCACTTCAGGCGGGTCTGGAAGCCGACCAGGCCGTAGAGCGTGCCCTCGGCATTCTCCTGGCGCAACTGCACCACCGCGTGCGGCCGCCGGCCCGTGCGCGGGTCGATCAGGCCGACCGGCCGCAGCGGCCCGAAGCAGAGCGACTGCTCGCCGCCGGCCGCGATCTCCTCGACCGGCTGGCAGCCGTCGAAGAGGTCGTCGCGGTCGAAGTCCTTGACCGCCAGGCGTTCGGCCGCCATGAGCGCGTCGTGGAACGCCCGGTACTCGCCCTCGTCCATGGGCGCGTTGAGGTAGTCGGCCTCGCCCTTGTCGTAGCGGCTGGCGCGGTAGAGGATGTCGAGGTCGAGGGACTCCAGGGTGACGGTCGGGGCGATGGCGTCGAAGAAGTGCAGGCCGTCGCGGCCGGTCAGCTCGGCCAGCTGGTCCTGCAGCGACTGGCTCGTCAACGGCCCGGTGGCCAGGATCCAGTGGCGCCCGGGCGCCGGCTCGAGGCGGGAGACCTCCTCGCGCACGACCGTGATCCGGGGCTCGTCCGCCACCGCCCGTTCCACCGCGGCGGAGAACCGCTCGCGATCGATGGCCAGGGCCGCGCCCGCCGGGACGGTGCAGCCGCGGGCGATCTCCAGGAGGATGCACCCGAGCCGGTCCAGCTCCTCCTTCAAGAGGCCACCACCGGTGGCCGGGTCGGTGCTCTTGAAGCTGTTCGAGCAGACCAGCTCGGCCAGCCCGCCCGAGGCGTGGGCGACCGTGGGCGTCCGCGGCCGCATCTCGTACAGGGTGACCGCCCGGCCCAGCCGGGCGAGGCGAAGCGCGGCCTCGCATCCCGCGAGGC
>WJIQ01000181.1 GCA_014730255.1 bacterium
GATCCAAGTGAACAACAAGGGCTTTACGCTGATCGAGCTCATGATCGTGGTCGTCATCATCGGCATCCTGGCCGCGATCGCCATCCCCAACTTCATCTCCATGCAGGACCGCGCCAAGGAAGCCCGCGTCAAGAGCGGCGCCCACACGGTCCAGCTGTCGGCCGAGGACTACTCGGTCCGGAACGACGGCGAGTACGCTGATGCGCTCGTGGACGTCACCAACCTGCTGCCCGACAACGATGGCGATGGCGGCTCCGACCTGATCGTCAACGCCTTCACCGGTGCTCAGAGCGAGCCTTCGATTCTGGGCGAGGCGGCCGCTACTGGGGCGATCGGATACGCTCCGATCGATAATGGAGGCTTCACCGCCGGCTATAACGTGACGGGCTACGGTAAGGACGGCGACTCCGGCGACGACGGGATCGTCATCCGGCTGTCCAGCGGCATCTAGTCCGGCTGTTCCAGCAACGACGCGGCGGACCCCCTCGGGGGTCCGCCGTCGTCGTGCGTGCCACCGGCTGGCATCGTGATTGCAATTGTTCCCCAGGTCATCGCGAAATGTCGCATGCTGCCGCGTGACACGGGATTCAGACCGGGAAAGGAACCACTGCTGGTCATGAGCCATCCTCGAGCGGTCGGAAACGGACCAGCCGGATCGATCCTCACCGTCGACGGGCTTCGCAAGACCTATCGCCAGGGATTCCTCGGACGTCGGGGCGCCCCGGCGGTCGCGGACGTGTCCCTGGAGGTCCGGCGCGGCGAGATCTTCGCCCTGCTCGGCCACAACGGCGCCGGCAAGACGACCACCCTGAAGGCCATCCTCGGACTCGTCCGGCCGGACCGGGGGCGCATCACCATCGACGGGGTCGATGCCGCCCGTCCGGAGTCCCGCGAGAGCGTGGGCTACCTGCCCGAGGCGCCGTACTTCCACGAGAACCTCGCCGCCCGCGAGCTCCTGGACTTCTACGGCAAGCTGCTCGGCCTGTCGCGCGAGCAGCGTCGCGAGCGGACGGCCGAGTGCCTCGCCCAGGTCGGCATGGCGCACGAGGCCCGCCGCAAGCTCCGGGACTGCTCCAAGGGCATGCGCCAGCGCATCGGCCTGGCGCAAGCGCTGCTCAACCGGCCGCGGCTGCTGATCCTCGACGAGCCGCAGTCGGGTCTCGACCCCCTCGGCCGCCGGCAGGTGCGCGACCTCCTGCTCGCCGAGAAGCGCCGCGGCGCGACCATCGTCTTCTCCTCGCACATCGTGCCCGACGTCGAGGCGATCGCCGACCGGGTCGCGATGCTGCGGCATGGCCGCCTCGCCGAGATCAAGGATCTTTCCAGCCGCCCGCCGTCGCGGTGCTTCCGCATCGTCGCGGCGCCCCCGCGGACCGCCGAGCAGCCGTCCTCGCGCTGGCTCGAGGACCCGCGCTGGACCGTGACCGAGACGACGTCCGACCGCTGGATCCTCGACGTCGTGGGAGCGGGCAACCTGGGCGCGCTACTGGCGGAGCTGGATCAGGCGAGCGCTGCGGTGCATGACGTGCGGGCCCGCGGCGGCGACCTGGAGACCGAGTTCCTCGCCGGACTCGAGCGGGACCACGCGCAGGAGGTGCCGTCATGCTGAGCCGGACGCTGGCCATCGCCCTGGCGACCTTCCACGAGACGGTCCGCGACCGCCTCTTCTACCTCGTCGGCTTCTTCGGCGTCGCCCTCGTCGGCGCGAGCATGGTCCTGTCGCCATTGACCGTGGGCGCGCAGAGCAAGATCGTCGCCGACGTCGGCCTCGGCAGCATGGCGCTGCTGGGCCTGCTCGTCGTCCTCCTGGTCGGGTCGAACCTGGTCCGCAAGGAGATGGACCGCCACACGATCACCACGGTGCTGACCAAGCCGGTCGGGCGCACCGATTACCTGATCGGCAAGTACCTGGGACTGGCCCTGACCTTGACCGTGATGATCGCCCTGATGGGGCTGATCTACTTCGGCGCCGTCTCCATGACCACCATGAAGCCGGGCCTGGCGCACCTGGGCGCGATCTATCTCACCCTGCTCGAGCTGCTGATCCTCACGTCGGCCGCCGTCGCCTTCTCCTTCCTGGTGGGCAACGCCCTGTCGGCGGTGCTGACCGCGGCGCTGTTCGTGATCGGCCACCTGTTGCGGTCCCTGCGCGACTTCGCGGCGATGACCGAGGGCCTGAGCCAGGACGTGATCATGGTCGCCTACCGCATCCTGCCCGACCTCGAGGTGTTCAACGTGCGCAGCGAGGTCGTCCACGGCGATGCCGTCGGTGCCGGTCTGATCGGCATGGCGACGTTCTACGGCATCGGCTGGGTGATCGTGTTCCTGGTGGTCGCGCGGGCCCTCTTCGACCGGAAGGAGCTCTGATGCGAGGCGGCGTGATCCTGGGCCTGCTCCTCGTGGCGAGCCTGATGGTGGGCGGCCTGTCGCTGCTGGCCGCCGAGGTGCGCGATCCCGACGACGGGCAGCGCTCGGACGAACGCCTGTACCTGCCCGACGGCGAGCTGCTGCGGCACGCGAGCCTCGGCTGGCACGCGCCGCTGGCCGACTACACCTGGCTCCAGGCCACCCAGTACTATGGCGGCTATCATCAGGGCGAGCACGACTTCCGGTACTTCGACGGGCTGGTCGAGGCGACGATCCTGCTCGACCCGCGCTTCGTGGAGGCCTACGTGTTCGCCGGCCTCGCCCACTGCTTCGACAGCCAGGACTATCAGGCCGCCATCGACATCATGAAGCGCGGCCTGGTGGCCAACCCCGACAGCTGGCGACTGCCCTTCGAGATCGGCTTCGTCCATTACGTGTTCACCCGCGAGTTCGACCGCGCGTCCATGTGGTTCGCCGCGGCGGCCGAGCGTCCGGGCGCGTCCGATTTCTGCCGACGCTTCGCCGCCTGGAGCGCCAGCCGCGCCGGCGACGCCCAGGGGGCGCTGCTGCTCTGGGAGAACCTGCGCCGCACGACCGAGAGCGAGGAGATGCGCGAGCTCGCGACCCGGCAGATCGAGAAGCTGACCAGCGGCGGGAACGTCCACCCGCAGCCGGGCCAGATCGGCCCGCCGGCTCCCGCGGACCCCGGAGGCCATCTCTGATGACCCTCGCGATCGCCCTCGCGGCCGTCCTCGGGGCCTGCCTCGGCAGCTTCGGCAACGTGCTCGTGCACCGGATGCCGCGCGACGAGCAGGTCGCACGCGGCCGCTCGCGCTGCCCGTCCTGCGGGATGCAGATCGCCTGGTTCGACAACCTGCCCGTGATCAGCTGGCTCCTGCTGCGGGGCCGCTGCCGCGGTTGCCGGGCGCCCATCGCCTGGCGGTATCCGCTGGTCGAGCTCGCGTCGGCGGCGCTGGCGGGGGCCTGCGTCTGGATCCATGGCCCGACGCTGCCGGCGCTGTGGGCGTTCGTCTTCCTGTATCTCCTGCTGATCATCGGCCTGATCGACTGGGCCCACATGATCATCCCGCACGGGCTGACCGTCTCGGGCATCGTCCTCGGCCTCGCCCTGGCGCCCTGGGCCGGTCCCGGCCTGGCCGACGCCATCCTCGGCCTGCTGGTCGGCGGGGGCGTCGTCCTCGCCCTCTCGGAGGGTTACCGGCTCGCCCGGGGGCAGGCCGGCATGGGAGGCGGCGACGTCATGCTCATGGCCATGGTCGGCACCTTCCTGGGTCCCTGGGCCGCCGCCGCCGTGCTCGCCGCGGGTGCGCTGCTGGGGACGCTCTTCGTGGTGATCGCACGCGCCGGACGCGTCCAGGGGACCGCCAAGCTGCCGTTCGGGACGTTCCTGGCCGGCGGCGCGGCGGTGATCCTGGCCTGGGGCGAGCCGGTCTGGGCCTGGTACCTGGGCCTGCTGACCTGAGCAGGTGTTGCCCGGTGCCCGGTCGAGATTGCCGATCGCCAGCCGATTTCCCTCAAGCATGCCGGATCGATGCCGATGAGCCACGTGGCATGCATGTTGCGACACCGTGGTGAGCACCGTGCAGCCAGCCGCTGACGGGTTCCGTCTCAATGCTGATGAGGTCAGACAGCGATGCTCCCTTTCCTGAAGCGCAAGGCCAAGACCCTGACCGGCATGGACATCGGGTCCAGCGTGGTCAAGTGCATGCGGCTCGATCTGAGCCAGGAGCCGCCACTGATCACCCACTTCGCGATGACCGACCTCGCGCCCGAGGCCATCGTCGACGGTGAGATCATGGACCGCGAGCTGGTGATCCGCGCCCTGCAGGACTGCGCCGAGAAGGCCGACCTGCCCAAGGAGCCGGTGGCCACCGCGGTCTCGGGTCGCGCGGTGATCGTCAAGAAGATCGTGATGGACAAGATGAGCGAGGAGGACGCGCGCGAGGCCATCTTCTGGGAGGCCGAGCAGCACGTCCCCTTCGACATCGACGACATCACGCTGGACTTCCAGATCCTCGACGACGACATCGGCGCCGGGCAGATGGAGATCCTGCTGGTGGCGGCCAAGAAGGACATGGTCCAGACGCACGCCGAGCTGATCCGCGATGCGGGGTTCATGCCGACCGTGATCGAGGTGGCGTCGTTCGCCAACCAGAACGCCTGGGAGTTCTGCCAGCTGCAGACCCAGGCCGACGCGGAGCCCGGCGAGGAGGCGGCCAAGGTGCCCGCCGACATCGAGGCCGAGCTCCTCGACGAGCCACCGCTCGACGAGATCGACGAGGGCGAGGAGGAGGAGGAGGCCGACGACGGCGAGTTCATCGCGATGCTCGACGTCGGCGGCGGCGTGACCAACGTGCACATCGTCAAGAACGGCGTGCCGTACTTCACGCGCGACCTGCCCATCGGCACCAGCCACTTCGTCGAGGAGTTCCAGAAGCAGCTCGGCCTGACCTACGAGACGGCCAATGCCGTCGCGCACGGGTCGGTCGACGAGGTCGACGCCGAGCTGGTCACCGACATCGTCCGCTCGGTGGCCGAGGAGATCTACCAGGGCCTCGAGCCGTCGCTGAGCTACCTGAAGAACAGCGGCGAGGCCGACGGGATCGACCGCATCGTCATGAGCGGCGGCGGCGCCCGGCTGCCCGGGCTCAGCGAGCACCTGGCCGAGAGTTACGACGTCCCCAGCGAGATCGCCGATCCGCTCCGGGACCTGGACTTCGTCGAGGGCCTCTTCGGCGACGACGATCCCGACCAGCTCGGGCCCATGCTGACCGTCAGCGTCGGCCTGGCCCTGCGCAAGGGAGGAGAGCGATGATCCGCATCAACCTGCTCCCGCGCGAGGAAGTGCCCAGGCAGCGGCAGGTGGCCCTGCCCGAGCTGAGCACCTTCGCCCCGCTCGTCCTCGTGGTGATCGCCGTCGGCGTCATGGCCGTCATGGGCCTCTACCAGGGCCAGAAGATCAAGACCCTCGAGGACACCATCGCCGCCGAGGAGGCCGAGAGCCGTCGCCTGGCGCCGGAGATCGCCAAGATCAAGCGCCTCGACGAGCAACGGGCAAGCCTGAACCAGCGCCTGGACGTCATCGCCGATCTCGACCGCGACCGGTACTTCCGCGTCCACCTGCTCGACGAGCTGAACCGTTCGCTGCCCGAGCACATGTGGCTGACGCGCCTCGAGGACGAGGGTGCCGACCGTTACGCCGTCGAGGGCGTGACGTTCTCGAACTTCCTGGTCAGCGACCTGCTCCAGAACCTGAACCGCTCGCCGTACTTCGACGGGATCGACCTCGAGATCGCCGAGCGGGGCGAGATCGACGAGATCCGCGTGGTCAAGTTCAAGCTCACCGTCGACGCACTGCGCAACCCCGCAACCGCCGGGCAGGGAGGCTAGGCATGAACAGGGATCTGGACCTCAAGGATCCGCGCTTTCTCCGCTGGGCCGCCGCCGTGCTCGTGGTCGCCGTGATCACGCCGCTGTGGTTCACGCAGACGTTCGTCTCCTTCTCGCATGCCTCGCGCCAGCAGAAGATCGAGCAGCTGGAGAAGCGCCACCACGAGCTGAGCCGCGACCTGGAGAAGGCCCGGCTGCTCGTGCGCAACCTCGAGCGGGTCGAGCGGGAGTACGAGACGCTGCACGGCCAGTGGAAGGTGGCCAGCACGCTGCTGCCCGAGCACAACGAGATGAGCGACCTGCTCCGCAAGGTCACCGCCGCCGGGTCGCAGTCGGGCGTCGAGTTCAAGCTCTTCCGCCCCGAGCCCGTCGTGGCGCGCGAGTTCTACGCCGACAATCCGGTCTCGGTGCGGATCCGGGGCGGGTATCACCAGACCGGGGTCTTCCTGAGCCGGCTGGCCAACCTCAACCGGATCGTCAACGTCGACGACCTGCGCCTCGAGGGCATCGCCAATGACGAGGGGTCGCCGACGGCGACCATCGAGGCCGAGATGCTCCTGACCGCGTACACGCTGTCGGGGGGCATCCCGGACGCGACCGGGGGCGAGAAGCAGCTCGCCAGCGCCGACGGCGAGGGCGATGGAACCACGCAGGCCCGGGCCACGAACTAGGAGAGGACGGACATGAGGTCACGTAAGCAGTTCCCGCTCCTGATCCTGGCGACGTTCATGACCCTGACACTCGTGCCGGCGCCCCATGCGGTCGCCGACGACGAGGCCGGCACCTCGCCCAGCCAGGAATCGGCCGTGCAGCTCGAGGCGGTCCGGAGCAACGAGTTCTTCTACCAGTCCTACGGCAAGGGCGACCCGTTCAAGGCCCTCGTCGACGGTCGCTACGAGCGGACGACCAGCAGTGAGCTCGTGGACGTCAACAGCGCCACCCTCGTCGGCGTGGTCTGGAGCGACGACGATCAGTTCGCCCTCGTCGAGAACGGCGAGGGCTTCGGATACATCCTGCGCGTCGGGGACCGCGTGCAGAACGGCCGGGTGGTCAGCATCCGCAAGGATCGACTGACGGCCAGGATGACCCTCTACGGGATCTCCAACACGGTGGTCCTCAGGCTAGAGAAACAGGAGGCGAAGTGATGCCCGGACGGATCCGCACTCTCACCCTGGCGCTGCTCGTGAGCATGCTCGCGATGACGGCGGCCGCGCAGGGACTCTCGGTGCCCGACACTGCTGGTGTCGTCATGGCCGAACCGGAGATCGACCCGGGCCCGCGCGTCTCCCTGGACGTGCAGGAGGCCGAGATCGGAACGGTCCTGCGCTCGCTGGCGAGCTTCTCGGGCATGAACATCGTGGCCTCGCCCCGCGTGGTCGGCAAGGTCACCGTCAAGCTCGAGCAGGTTCCGTGGCGCGAGGCGCTCGAGGTGATCCTGCGCGCGCACACCTTCGACTACGTCGAGGAGCACGGCATCATCCGCGTGGACACCGCCGAGGACCTGCGCAACGAGTCGGTGGCCGAGAAGATGGCCGAGAAGCAGATCGACGATCTGCAGAAGCTCTCCCTGGGCCTGGCGCCGATGCGGTTCGCCAACGCCTCGGAGGTCAAGGACGCGCTGTCGAAGATGCTGACTCAGCGCGGCTCGATCGACGTCGACGAGCGCACCAACGCGCTCCTGATCAACGACATCGCCGACCGCGTGGCCCTGATCCAGGACCTCGCCCGCGAGCTGGACAGCCAGACGCCGCAGGTCGAGATCAACGCGCGCCTGGTGGACCTCGACCGACGGGCGACCAGGGAGCTGGGCATCAGCTGGGGTGCCCAGAACATCAAGCCCAACGGGACCAACCTGGCCGGCAATGGCGCGATCAATAACCAGATCCAGGAGCCCGTGGGCAGCATGCGCGTCGGCACGGTCCAGGACTGGGGCGAGCTGTACGCCCAGCTCGACGCCCTCGAGCGTGACAACAAGGCCACGCTGATCTCCAACCCGATCATCACCACGACCGACAACCGCGAGGCCTCGATCCTGGTCGGCCAGAAGATCCCGCTGATCGTAGCTGACGAGGCGGGCAACGCCATGACGCAGCTGACGACGATCGGCATCCTGCTCAAGGTCACCCCGCACATCAACAGCGACGACCTGATCACCCTCGACGTCCACAACGAGGTGAGCGACCTCTCGAGCCAGGCCACCGTCCAGGGCGGCGTGATCATCAACACGTCGGAATCGGACACCCGCGTGATGGTCCGCAGCGGCGACACGGCGATCATCGGCGGCCTGATCCGATCGGTCGAGAGCACCCTGAAGTCCGGCATTCCGGTCCTGCAGGACATCCCGCTGCTGGGCAAGCTGTTCCGCCACGAGTCGGTCACCGACGACACCCGCGAGCTGGTCGTCTTCGTCACGCCGCGCATCATCACCGACGAGTACCTCCAGCGCGGCCGGCTCTCGATGCACGGCAAGGTCGAGCGGCTGCCGGACGGCGAGATCATCCAGCACTGATCCCGGGACGCGACGTCTCCCTACCGGGCCGGGGCCGCTTGCCCCGGCCCTCGCCGTCGCCTATGATCCGGCCATGATGATCCTCGCGACCACCACGATCGCCGCGGCCGGGGCATGAGGATCACCGGCGGGCGGTGGCGCGGCCGGCGGCTGTCCAGCGACGCCGGTCGCAGCGTGCGCCCGACCACCGACCGGGTGCGCGAAGCATTGTTCAACCTGCTGCGGGACGAGATCGAGGGCGCGCGCGTGGCCGACTGCTGCTGCGGGACCGGCGCGCTCGGCATCGAGGCCCTCAGCCGCGGTGCGCGCGAGGTGGACTTCGTCGACATCGCGCCGGCGGCCCTGCGGACGGTGCGGGCGAATCTCGAGCGGTGCGGCGCCGACCCCGGATGCTGGCGCCTGCATCGATCCGATGCCGCCCGCTGGTTGCGGCGGGCCCTGGCCGGCGAGGCGCCGCCGACGGTCGTCCTGGCCGACCCGCCGTACGCCGGTCCGGTACCGGAAGCCCTGCTGGAGGCGGTCGTCGCGGGGCCGCCGCCAACGGTCACGGTGCTCGAGCACGAGGGCGCCGTGCCGCCGTTCGCGCTGGACGCCGACCGCTTCGCCGTGCAGACTCGACGTTACGGCAGCAGTGCGCTCACCCTGATCCGGCCCCGATCCGCCGGAGCGACGGAGGCTCTCGATGACTGACCGGCTCGTGCTCTACCCGGGATCGTTCGACCCGGTGACCCTCGGCCACCTGGACATCCTCGCGCGTGCCTGCCGGCTGTTCGACCGGGTCTGCGTGCTCGTGGCCGCGAGCGGCAAGCCCGGCATGTGGCCCGTCGCGCGACGCGTCGAGCTCATCGAGCGGAGCCTGGGCGACCTGCGATGCGAGGTGGACAGCTTCGAGGGCCTGCTGGTCGACGAGGTGCGCCGTCGCGGCGCGGTGGCCGTGGTCCGCGGGTTGCGCAGCGCGGGCGATTACGAGCACGAGTGGAGCCTGCACGGGGTCAACCGCCGCATGCTGGACGGATTCGAGACCCTGTGGCTGCCGGCGCGCCCGGAGTTCGCGGCGGTCTCGAGCACCCTCGTGCGTGACGTCGCCCGGCATCGCGGGCCCCTGGCCGACCTCGTCCCGCCACCGGTGGTGGCGGCATTCGAGGCGGAGTGGTCCGCCTGAGCGGGATTTCCTTGCTCCGGCTGTCGGGGCGCTGTTTCTTTGACTCTTCCCCGAAACCGACGCCCCGACGGTGGGCCCCGGGCGGAGTCACGAGAGAGGAGCGGGCTGCGATGTCGTTGCGACTGGGTTGGCTGGCCGAGGTCCTTGGAGATTCCCCGACGCTCAAGCTCAGCAGCCAGGCCAAGGAGCTGATCAGGGCCGGGGAGCCCGTCATCAACCTGACGGCCGGCGAGCCGGATTTCTCCACGCCCGAGCCGGTCCTCGAGGCCGCCCGCGCGTTCCTCCAGCAGGGGCGCATCGGATACACCGCCAGCGCCGGCATCCCCGAGCTGCGCGAACGCGTCGCCGCGCAATACACGGCGACCACCGGGCAGGACTACGCGCCGTCCGAGGTCATCGTCTCCAATGGCGCCAAGCAGGTGCTCTACAACGTCCTCTCGATCCTGCTCAATCAGGGCGACCGTGTCGCCGTGCCCGTGCCCTACTGGGTCACCTACCCCGCGCAGGTCGCCGCCCTGCGCGGTCGCACGGTCGAGATCCATCCGTCGCGGGGATGGAAGGTGAACGCCGAGGACCTCGCCCGGGACGGGGCGGGCGACTGCCGCGCGCTGATCCTCAACAGCCCGGTCAATCCCACCGGGGCGGTCTACGACCGCGCCGAGCTGGAGGACATCGCCAGCTTCTGCCGCGAGCACGAGTTCTTCATCCTCGCCGACGAGATCTACGAGGACCTCGTCTACACCGACGAGGGCCACGTCTCGCTGGTCCAGGTCGCGCCCGACCTGCGGCACCGCATCGTACGGATCACCGGCCTGTCCAAGAGCTACGCCATGACCGGCTGGCGGGTCGGCTTCGGGCTGGCCGAGAAGGCGACCATCGACGCCATGACCCGCCTGCAGAGCCACTCCACGTCGAACATCTGCGCGATCGCCCAGCACGCGGCCCTCGCTGCCTTCGACTGCCGCGATCACGTCGCGCGCATGCGCGAGGCGTTCCACCGGCGGCGCGACCTGGTGCTGGACGGCCTCGACGGCGTGCCGGGCGTGCGGGTCGACCGTCCGGACGGCGCGTTCTACGCCATGCTCGACTGCGGTGACCTCGTGGCCGACCTGCCGGCGGGCGAGGGCTGCTGGCGGCTGGCCAGCTCCTTGCTGGAACACCAGAAGCTCGCCACGATCCCGGGCAAGCCGTTCGGCGCGGAGGGGTGCCTCCGGCTGAGCTTCGCCACGTCGGACGACGAGCTGCGCGAGGCGGTGCAGCGGCTGCGCGTGGGTCTCCAGGAGTTTGCGGGGTAGGCCATCGTGTTCCTCGACGTTGCCACCATCCGGGTCACCGCCGGTCGGGGCGGAGACGGCTGCGTGTCCACGCGGCGGGAGAAGTTCGTGCCGCGCGGCGGTCCCGACGGTGGCAACGGCGGCCGTGGCGGCTCGGTCTGGCTGGTCGCCGAGTCGGGGCTCGGCACGCTGCTGGATTTCCGCTATCGCCGCGAGTACCGCGCCGACAACGGCAAGCCGGGGGGCGGGCGCCGCAAGACGGGTGCCGACGGCCACGATCTGGTGATCCCGGTGCCGTGCGGGACCGGCGTGGTCCGCGCGCACGACGAGGTCCTGCTCGGCGACCTCACCGAGCCGGGCCAGCGGCTGTGCGTCGCCGCCGGCGGCAAGGGCGGGCGCGGGAACTGGGAATTCCGCACCGCGCGCAATCAGACCCCGATGAAGGCGACCCCCGGCCAGGAGGGCGAGGCGGTCGAGATCCGCCTCGAGCTGCGCCTGATCGCGGACATCGGGCTGGTCGGCGCGCCGAACGCGGGCAAGAGCACCCTGCTCTCGGTGGTCACGGCCGCCCGACCCAAGGTGGCCGACTACCCGTTCACCACGCTCAGCCCCAATCTCGGCATCGTCGACCTGGGCGACTTCGCCAGCTGCACCCTGGCCGACATCCCCGGATTGATCGAGGGCGCGAGCGACGGCAAGGGGCTCGGTCACGAGTTCCTGCGGCACGTCGAGCGTACGGGCGCGCTGCTGCTGATGGTCGACGTCGGGGCCGAGGATCCCGGGCACGAGCTGGGGATGCTGCGAGAGGAGCTGACCCGGTACGGCCGGCGCCTGGGGGACCTGCCGTTCGTGGTCCTGGTGACCAAGCTGGACATCGCCACGCCCACCGAGCGCGAGGCGGCGCTCGCGGCGGCCGGCGACTGGTGCGAACGCGCCGGCGGGCTCGGCACCCTGGGCATCTCCGCGGTCAGCGGCGAGAACCTCGACCAGCTGCGGACGTGGCTGCGACGACTTCGCGATCACGGCGCGCACGTGACGGAGGACTCGCCCTCCGTCGACGAAGACTGACGCGCCCCCACTCCGTCTCCTCCCGGAAACGACGGCCCGCCCATGGCGGAGCACTCCCCGCTGACCCTGGACCCCGACCATGTCCACTGGCCGCACGGCTGGCGCGACCTGATCGATCCGCCGGCGGCGATCGACCTGGCCGGCGACCCGTCCGTGCTGGACCGTCGCGCCCTCGCCATCGTCGGGACCCGGGCGGCGACGCCGCGCGGACTGGCGGTCGCGCGGCGCCTCGCCCGCGACCTCGCCGGATCGGGCTGGGTGGTCGTCAGCGGCCTCGCCCTGGGCATCGATGGCGAGGCGCATCGCGGGGCGCTGGATGCGGGCGGCGCCACGGTCGCGGTCATGGCCACCCCGCTCGGCCGCACCTACCCGACGGCGCACCGGACGCTCCGCGGTCGCATCGAGGGCAACGGCTGCGTCGTCACCGAGGCCCGCGACGGCGGCGGCCCGGGCGGCAAGTGGCTCTTCCCGCGGAGGAACCGGCTGATCGCCGCCATGGCCGAGGGCGTGATCGTGGTCGAGGCCCCGGCTCGCAGCGGGGCGCTGAGCACCGCCCACGTGGCCCTCGATCTCGGCCGGCCGGTGTGGGCGGTGCCGGGGCCGGTCGAGCGTGACGAGACGACCGGCTGCCACCGGCTCCTGCGCGAGGGGGCGTTGCTGTGCGAGTCCGCCGCCGACGTCACGCGCGAGCTCGCGCCACCGCGGCCGTTCGACGGCGCGGCGGTCGCACGCCCGGCGCCCGGCAGCGCGGCGGCCTGGATCCTCGACCGGCTCGACCTCGACGGCGTGGCGCTGGAGGAGCTGCGCCTGCGCTGGCCCGGGACCGACGCCATGTGGCACGAGGGGCTGCTCGCCCTGGAGCTCGCCGGGTTGATCCGCCGCTTGCCCGGCGGACGGCTGGCCCCTAGAATCTGGCTCACCTGAGCGTGCCGGGCCGACGAGCCGGGCCTGGCCGCCGCACCACCGCACGCAGCAGGCCCGCCGGCGACGGGGGGCCAGGGCCGGTGGCCGCCGGTCGCGACCCGGGAGTCCCGCTTGCCGTCCCTTCGCCGGTCCCTCGTCCAGTGGCGCGACTGGTCGCTGCTCGCGACCGTCTTCACGCTCGCCCGCCCGCTGCCGTTCCGCTGGCTCCAGCGCCTGGGCCGCGGCCTGGGCCGGTTCTGCTGGACGTTCATGCCGTTTCGCAAGCGGGTCGTCCTGGACAACCTCACGGCCGCCTTCGGCGACGAGCTCGACCGCGCGGCCATCGAGCGGCTCGGCCGCGCGTTCTACGCGCAGCTGGGCACCACCCTGCTGGAGTTCTGCGGCTACTGGCGCCTCGGACGCGAGCGGGTCCGCGAGGTCGTCGAGATCGAAGGCCGCGAGCACCTCGACGCCGCGCTCGCCGGGGGCAAGGGCGCGCTCATGGTCTCCGCGCACTTCGGCAACTGGGAGCTGCTCGGCGCCTGGGTGGCGACCGAGGTCCAGCCGGTGCGCTTCCTGGTCAAGACCCAGTCCAACCAGCGCGTCGATCGCCTGCAGAACCAGCTGCGGGCCCGGGCGGGCGTCGGCGTCATCCGTGCCGGCCCGTCGGTCAAGGAGATGATCCGGACGCTGCGCGAGGGCGGG
The DNA here is from genome assembly GCA_014730255.1 of bacterium. Lineage (GTDB taxonomy): Bacteria > Krumholzibacteriota > Krumholzibacteriia > LZORAL124-64-63 > LZORAL124-64-63 > Glo-17. The sequence goes on from WJIQ01000181.1 coordinate 13,400, forward strand.
GTCGTGGGCCTGCTCGGTGACCAGGACGGCGGCCCCGGCGGCCTGTTCCTGCCCTTCCTCGGCCGGCCGGCGAGCGTGTTCCGGGGCACCGGCCAGCTCGCCTGGCGCCTCGGGTGCCCGGTGATCACCGGGTTCCTGGTGCGCCAGGAGGACGGACGGCACCGCCTGGTCGCGCAGCCGCCCCTCGTCATCGACCCGGCCTGGGACGAGGAGACGGCGGTCGCCCGCATCACGGCGGAATACACGCAACGTGTCGAGGCGATGGTCCGTAGGTATCCCGACCACTACTTCTGGGTGCATCGACGCTGGAAGACCCGACCAACGGAGGAGACCCCGTGATCTCGGTCCAGGATCTCGTGAAGAAGTACGGTTCGTTCGTGGCGGTCGACCATCTCAGCTTCGAGGTCGAGCGCGGCGAACTCTTCGGCCTGCTCGGCCCCAACGGCGCGGGCAAGACGACCACCATCTCGGTGCTGAGCACGCTGCTGCCGGCCGACGGCGGCACCGTCGTCGTCGCCGGCTGCGACGTGGGCCGCGACCCGGGCGGGGTGCGCCGCCGCATCGGCATGGTCCCGCAGGAGATCGCCCTCTACGAGGACCTCAGCGCGCGGGACAACCTGCGCTTCTGGGGCCAGCTCTACGGGCTCTCGGGGAGTTCGCTGCACACGCGCGTGGACGAGCTGCTCGAGGCGGTCGAGCTGACCGAGCACGGGCGGCAACGGGTCTCACGCTTCTCCGGCGGCATGAAGCGCCGCCTGAACCTGGCCGCCGGGCTGATGCACGGCCCGGAGGTGCTCTTCCTCGACGAGCCGACCGTGGGCATCGACGCCCAGGCCCGCAGCAAGATCCTCGATCTGATCCGCCGGTTGAACGACGACGGCCTGACCGTCCTCTACACGACGCACTACCTGGAGGAGGCGGAGCAGCTCTGCGACCGGATCGGCGTCATCGACCAGGGGCGGCTGGCCGCCCTCGGCGACAAGGACGAGCTGATCCGCCAGATCGGCGACGAGGACACGATCCGCTTCGTCCTGCCGCCCGAGGCGTTCGACGACCTGGTCGCCGCCGCCGCGGCGTGGGGCGCGATCGGTGATCCGGAGATCCGCCGCGGGCGCGTGGTCCTGCGGGTCGTCGACGGCGGCCGGGCGCTCCCGCAGCTGCAGGCCTGGCTGGAGGCACGGGACCTCCCCCTGGCGCACCTGGAGATCGAGCGCCCCAACCTGGAGAATCTCTACCTCAACCTCACCGGCCGTGCGCTGCGGGAGACGACGTGATGCCGCCGGTGATCACGCTGGTCCGCAAGGACCTCCTGCGGCAGGTGCGCGACGTCAAGGGGCTGCTGCTCTACCTGATCGCACCGCTCTTCCTGACCACGATCATGGGCATGGCCTTCGGCGGCGGTAGCATCTTCGGCGAGCAGCGCATCAGCGCCATCCCGCTCGCGCTGGCCGGGGGCGACCTGCCCGAGGAGATGAAGGAGCGCCTGGCCGAGGGCCTGCAGGAGACCGAGCTGTTCGCCGTCACGTGGACCGACACCGCGACCGCCGGCCGGCTGGTCGAGCGCGGTGACGCCAAGGCGGCGCTCATCCTTCCCGACCGGCTGGGCGATCGGTTCTTCACCGGCGAGGACGTCGAGATCGGCCTGCTCAAGGATCCCAATTCGCCCGTCAAGGCCGGGCTGGTGGAGTTGATCCTGACCGATGCGCTGCGCCAGTTCCAGGCCGGCGAGGCCGCCTACCGTTCGCTGTGGCCGGAGGACGACTGGTCGCGCGCCGGCGACGCCGCGGTCGTCTACGAGGACTTCACCAGCGGCGATCCGCGCCGCATGCTGCGCGCGCTGCGTCGCGACGACGGCCAGCTCCGCGAGGGGCTGCTCGACCGGGCCGAGCGCTGGCTCGCCTTCTCCGACGCGATGCAGGAGCCGGCCGTCACCTTCGTGCGCCACGATCGTCAGGAGTGGGAGGAATCCGGCACCGCGGGCGCGGGGTCGGCCAGCCTGTACGACCTCTTCCTGCCGACGTTCGCGGTCTTCTTCATGATGTGGGGGGCGGCGAACATCGTGCGCGAGCTGCACCGCGAGCGTGAGAACCGGACGCTCGCGCGCCTGCTCGTCGGGCCGGTCAGCGGCCGCGAGATCACCCTGGCCAAGTGGGTGACCGCGTTGCTGGTCGGGGCATCCCAGCTGCTCCTGCTCCTGCTGTTCGGCTGGGTGCTGTTCGGCGTGAACATCGGCCACGCGCCGCTGGCGGTCCTGCTGGTTGCCGTGGCCGCGGGCGCGGCGGCGGCGAGCGTCTACCTGGTCCTCGGCATGATCGTGCGGACCGAGAAGGCGCTCGACGCCCTGACGACGGTCTTCACCCTGGTCAGCGGCATGATCGGCGGCAACTTCTTTCCGGTCGATGCCATGGGGCCGACGCTGCTGTTCTTCGGCCGCGCGACCTTCAACTACTGGGCCAACCGGGCCTACAGCGATCTGATCACTCACGGCCGCGGCCTCGAGGCGGTGGTCGGGGAGATCTCGGTGCTGGTCGCCATCGCGGCGATCGGCCTGACCCTGGCGATGCTGCTGTTCTCGCTGCGCCAGCGACGGGGGGTGCTGGTATGAACCCGCGCTTCATCGGGGCGATCGTCGCCATGCGCCTGCGGCGGATCGCCGCCGACCGGGGCAACGTCATCTGGCTGCTGGTCATGCCGCTGGTCTTCACGTTCATGATGGGCGAGCTGATGGGAGACTGGTCGGCCTCCGGGGCGAAGCCGACGCTGGTGGTCTACGGGATGCGCGGCGCCGATCCGGCGTTCTCGGCCATGGTCGACCGCCTCGGCACGTCGGACGATTTCCGCGTCGTCGCGCGGGACACGACCGCCGCGCCCGCGCGTGCCCGGCGGCTCCTGGAGGGCAAGTACGTCAGCGGGGCCCTGATCATCGCCGAGGACTATGCCGACAGCGTCGCCGCCGGCCAGCGTCCGCGCGTGCAATTCTTCTACGACAGCGACCGGCGCAGCAGCCAGGGGGTGCGGCGCGCCGTCGACCGAGAGCTGGCCCGCCTGGCCACCCGCACCGCCGCCGAACGCCTGGTCGATCCGGCCGCCGCGGACTCGGACCCCGCCCTGGCGAGCGCCTTCGACGATTCGGCCTACGCACGGCTGTACGAGGAACCACGGGTGCGGCTGGAGACCGAGGTCCGCGGCCGATCGCGGGGCGCCGATCTCCTCGTCCTGGACGACGCCCGGGAGCACTCCGCGCCATCGTACACGCTCATGTTCATCCTCATGTTCATGCTCATGAGCGCCAAGGATCTGGTCCTCGAGCGCCAGAACCGCACCCTGGACCGGCTGCGGATCGCGCATCCCTCGACGGGCGACCTCGTGCTGGGGTTCTTCCTCTCGGGGTTCGTCCTGGGCCTGGTCCAGGGCGGCCTGCTGCTGCTGATCAACTCCCTCTGGACGGGCATCGACTACGGCGACAGTCCGGCGGCCCTCGTCCTGGTCATGGTGCTGTTCGTGGCCATGAGCTCGGCCGCCGGCCTGCTGCTGGGCACCCTGGCCACCTCCGGCGGCCAGGCCGACGGCCTGGGCATGGTCTTCGGCCTCGGCCTGCCTGCGCTCGGCGGTCTGTGGTGGCCCCTGGAGGTGACCCCGGAGTTCATGCAGGAGTTCGGCCGCGCGCTGCCCACGGGCCAGGCGATCACCGTCTTCCACGACCTCATCGGCCGGGGCCATGGCGTGGCCGAGGTGGCGCCGATGCTCTGGGGGCTCGGGTTCTGGGCGGTCCTGCTGCTCGTGCTCGCGGCGTTGCGGTTCCGGCGCTACTCGGTCTGAAAGCCGATCTGCCCCGGATCCTGGGGGTGGCCGCCCTTGATCTCGCCGTGGGAGTTCTCGTACCGCTCGAGGTTCTGCCCGAGGCTGCGGTGCAGGCCCTTGGCCGCGGCCGGCGTCAGGACGATCCGCGCGTGGACCTTGGCCTTCGGCACGCCGGGCAGGAGGCGCGCGAAGTCGAGCACGAACTCGCTCGCGTTGTGGGCGATGATGGCGAGGTTCGCGTAGATCCCGTCGGCCGCCTCGGGGGGAAGGTCGATGGTGATCTGCTGCTTGGAGGGCTGCTGCATCGGGGGCCTCCTGCGGGCGGCCGGGATCCGGCGCCGGGCTGTGGGGTTTGACACGGGCGGAAGCGGGTGCTAGCGTGCCGCTTCCGCACCGGACACCTCCGTCTCGAAAGCAAACACACGATGACCGAGAAGTACAAGCAGATCCTGGCTGCGCTGCCGCGGCTGAGGCTCGCCGTGGTGGGCGACGTGATGCTCGATCGCTTCCTCTGGGGCCGCTGCGACCGCATCAGCCCCGAGGCGCCGGTGCCGGTGGTGCGCGTCGAGCGCGAGAGCAGCAAGCTCGGCGGGGCGGCCAACGTGGCGGCGAACCTCCATGCGCTCGGCATCGAGGCCACGCTGATCGGCCTGGCCGGGGACGATCCCCACGGGATCGAGCTGCGCCGGCTCCTGGCCGCGCTGGGGCTGAGCGACGACGGCCTCGTGGCCGAGTCCGGGCGACCGACCACGGTCAAGACGCGCGTCGTGGCCCAGAACCAGCAGGTCGTCCGCACCGACACCGAGGACAGCCGGCCGATCGGGTCGCCGGACCCGGTGCTCGAGCGCCTCGAGGCGCTCGGGCCGTTCGATGGCGTGATCCTCAGCGACTACGGCAAGGGCCTGCTCACCGACGACGTGCTCGCCGCCCTGATCGCGGTCGTGCGGCGGCGCGATGGCGTGGTGGTGGTCGACCCGAAACAGGGCGATTACACGCAGTATCGCGGCGTCACCTCGCTGACGCCGAACCAGCGCGAGGCCGAGGCCGCCACGGCCATCACCGTGCGCGACGCGGCCGATCTCAGCCGCGCCGGCCGGACGCTGCTGACCCGGACCGAGGCCGACGGGGTCCTGATCACCCGCGGCGAACACGGCATGGCCCTGTTCGAGCCGGGCGACGTCGAGCACCACCTGCCGACCGAGGCCACCGAGGTCTACGACGTGACCGGAGCCGGCGACACCGTGATCGCCGTCTACACCGCGGCGCTCTGCACCGGCGCCGATCTGCGCACCGCCGCGGCGCTGGCCAACCACGCGGCCGGCGTCGCGGTCCGCGAGGTGGGGACGGCGGCCGTCACCCGGTCGCAACTGGCCGCCGCGGCGGGCCTGCTGGAGGACTGACCCATGCACGAGGTCGATCTCGGACGCGTCCTGGCCGTGGACGAACGGGCCGACTGGGCGGCGGCCGAGCACGACGCCGGCCGGACGATCGCCTTCACCAACGGCTGCTTCGATCTGCTGCACTCCGGCCACCTCTGGAGCCTGGCCGAGGCCGCCCGGCACGCGGACAGCCTGCTGGTGGCGATCAACAGCGACGCGAGCGTCCGCGACCTCAAGGGGCCGAGCCGTCCGTTGATCCCGGAGGATCACCGTGCCGCCCTCATCGCCGCCTTGCGACCGGTTGCGGCGGTCACCATATTTGCCGCGCCAACACCGCTGGAGGTCATCCTCCAGGTGCGGCCGGACGTGCTCGTCAAGGGGTCCGAGTACGCTGAAGCGGACATCGTCGGCGCCGAGGAGGTGCGCTCCTGGGGCGGCGAGGTCATCCGGGTGCCCATGCGGGCTGGTTGGTCGACCTCCTCCATCATCGCCGCGATCCGCGACGAGCAGGGCTGACCCGTCCCCGCGCGCCTGGCGGCGAGATCTCACACTTCTGCAGTGTCCGAAGGAGAAGCGATGAGCAAGAAGAAGGTCATCATCCTGGGGGCCGCCGGGCGGGACTTCCACGACTTCAACTGCCGGTTCCGCGACAACGAGGACTACGAGGTGGTCGCGTTCACCGCCACCCAGATCCCGGACATCGACGGTCGCAAGTACCCCGCCGAGCTCGCGGGCAGCCTGTATCCCGACGGCATCCCCATCGAGGACGAGGGCCGCATCGAGGAACTGATCGCCGAGACGGGCGCCGACATGTGCATCATGGCCTACAGCGACCGCAGCTATCAGCAGGTCATGAGCCTCGGCAGCCGTGTCAACGCCGCGGGCGCCGATTTCGCCATGATGGGCGAGCGCGACACCCAGCTCGAGAGCTCCAAGCCCGTGATCTCCGTGGGCGCCGTGCGCACGGGTTGCGGCAAGAGCCAGACCAGCCGGGCCATCTGCCGCATCCTGCGCGGCGCGGGCAAGAAGGTGGTGGCCATCCGCCATCCGATGCCCTACGGCGACCTCGTCAAGCAGCGCGTGCAGCGCTTCGCCGAGCTCAGCGACCTCGAGAAGCACGACTGCACCATCGAGGAGATGGAGGAGTACGAGCCGCACATCGCCGCCGGCGGCGTGATCTACGCCGGCGTCGACTACGAGGCGATCCTGCGCGAGGCCGAGAAGGAGGCCGACATCATCCTCTGGGACGGCGGCAACAACGACACGCCGTTCTACAAGAGCGACCTGCACATCGTGGTCGCCGATCCGCACCGCCCCGGCCACGAGAAGGAGTACTTCCCCGGCGAGACCAACGTCCGCCTGGCCGACGTGGTGGTCATCAACAAGGTCGTCGAGGCCGAGTTCGAGGCCATCCAGGAGGTGCGCGACAACGTCCGCGAGATCAACCCCGACGCGGTGATCATCGATGGCGCGAGCCCTTTGACCATCGAGGGCGACCTGGAGACGCTCGACGGCATGAAGGTGCTGGTGGTCGAGGACGGCCCGACCCTGACCCACGGCGAGATGGCCTACGGGGCCGGTGTCGTCGCGGCCATGCGCATGGGTGCGGCCGAGACGGTCGACCCGCGGCCCTGGGCGGTCGGCAAGCTGGCCGAGACGTTCGAGATCTACCCCGAGATCGGCGCCCTGCTGCCGGCGATGGGCTACGGTGACGAGCAGAAGGCCGACCTCGAGAAGACCATCAACGCGGTCGAGTGCGACGCGGTGGTCATCGGCACGCCGATCGACCTGAACCGCATCGTCAAGATCGACAAGCCGACCGTGCGCGTCGGCTACGAGCTGCAGGAGATCGGCAAGCCGGATCTGGCGCAGGTCCTGGCCCGATTCCTCGACTGACACGGTGCGCCGGCGGCGGCGTCGGCGCTGGCAGAAGCCAGGTTTTCAGCTACCATGGTTTCGGCTACATTGGGTCCGGTCCGCGAGGGCCGGACCCGTTTTCCATCGGGCGACGCGCTGCCGGGAGCATGCGATCGTCCGCGGACCCGACGTCGGAGTTCCAACCGAGGAGAGGACGCGGTGAACATCCACGAATACCAAGGACGCGACGTGCTGCGCGCGCACGGCCTGCCGGTGCCACCGGGACAGGTCGCCGAGACGGCGGCGCGGGCCGAGGCGATCGCCCGCGAGCTGGGCCTGCCCGTGATGGTCAAGGCCCAGGTCCTGACCGGCGGCCGCGGCAAGGCCGGCGGCGTGAAGTTCTGCGCCAGCCTGGAGGACGTGACCACCCATGCCGGCAACATCCTGGGCATGGACATCAAGGGCCACACCGTCCGCAAGGTCCTGGTGACCCCCGCCGTGGACATCGCCGAGGAGTACTACCTCGGCATGCTGATCGACCGGCGGAGCGGCCAGGTGCACGTGATGGCCAGCGCCGAGGGCGGCGTGGAGATCGAGCAGGTGGCGGCCGACACGCCCGAGCTCATCCATCACCTCGACGTCGACCCCCGCTTCGGGCTGCTGGATCACCAGGCGCTGGGCCTGGGGCTGAAGCTGTGCCCGGGCGAGGTCAAGAAGGCCCGGCAGATCGGCGCCGCCCTGCAGAAGCTCCACGCGGCGTTCGTCGACGCCGACGCCAGCCTCGCCGAGATCAACCCGTTCATCTTCACGCCCGACGGCGAGGGCCTGGCCATCGACGCCAAGGTCAACCTCGACGACAACGCGCTCTTCCGGCATCCGGAGTATCCCGAGATGCGTGACCGCCTGGCCGAGGACCCGTCCGAGCGGCAGGCTCGCGAGGCCGACCTCAGCTTCGTCAAGCTCTCGGGCAACGTCGGCTGCCTGGTCAACGGCGCCGGCCTGGCCATGGCCACCATGGACCTGGTGAAGCACTACGGCGGCGAGCCGGCCAACTTCCTGGACATCGGCGGCAGCTCGAACCCCGAGAAGGTGGTCAACGCGCTGCGGATCATCCTGGACGACAGCGAGGTCAAGGCGATCCTGTTCAACATCTTCGGCGGGATCACCCGTTGCGACGACGTGGCCCAGGGCATCATCCAGGCAGCCGAGCAGATCGACATCGACGTGCCGATCGTCGTGCGGCTGACCGGGACCAACGAGGAGGAGGCCCGCGAGCTGCTGGCCAGGACCGATCTCGTGGCGGCCACCACCATGGACGAGGCCGTGCAGAAGGCCATCGAACTCGCGGGCACCGCGGCGTAAGGGAGGCGTGACGTGGCGATCTTCGTCAACCAGGACACCAGGGTGCTCGTGCAGGGCATCACCGGCCGCGATGGGAGCTTCCACAGCAAGGGCATGCTCGACTACGGCACGAAGCTCGTGGCGGGCGTGACCCCGGGCAAGGGCGGCCAGACCTTCGAGGGCCAGGTCCCGGTGTTCGACACCGTGGCCGACGCGGTGAGCGAGACCGGCGCCAACACGTCGGTGATCTTCGTACCGCCGCCGTTCGCGTCCGGTGCGATCTACGAGGCCGCCGATGCCGGCGTCGAGCTCATCGTCTGCATCACCGAGGGCGTGCCGACCCTCGACATGGTCAAGGTCATGCCGTATCTCCGCGAGCGCGGGGTGCGGCTGATCGGACCGAACTGTCCGGGTCTGCTCGCGCCCGGCATCGCCAAGCTGGGCATCATGCCCGCGAGCATCGTCGCGCCGGGCAAGGTCGGGCTCGTCTCGCGCAGCGGCACCCTGACCTACGAGGTCGTCTGGCAGCTGACGTCGGCCGGCCTGGGGCAGAGCACCTGCCTGGGCATCGGCGGAGACCCGGTGATCGGCACGACGTTCATGGACGCGGTCGAGGCCTTCGCGGCCGACCCCGGGACGGAGGCCCTGGTGCTGATCGGCGAGATCGGCGGCGACGCCGAGGAGACGGCGGCGGCCTACATCCAGGAACACGTCGACATGCCGGTGGTCAGCTTCATCGCGGGTCGGACGGCGCCTCCGGGCAAGCGGATGGGGCACGCCGGGGCGATCATCACCGGCGGCAGCGGCACCGCGGCCGACAAGACCAAGGCGCTCGAGGCGGCCGGCATTCCGGTGGCGCCGCGGGCGGTGGACATCGTTCCCCTGCTGCGCGAGCGGCAGGGTGCCTGACGGAGGAATGGCGTGCAGAGCACCTACTTCATGATCAAGCCCGAGATCGTCGCCGCGGGCGAGCAGCAGATCGGCGCCATCCTCGCGATGGTCAATCGCAGCGGCTTCCGCATCACGCGGCTGGCCATGCGACAGCTCGACCGTGCGCTCGTCGAGGACTTCTACGGCGAGCACCGCGGCAAACCGTTCTACGACTCGCTGGTCGAGTACATCACCTCCGGCCCGGTGGTCTGCGTCCGGCTCGAGCGCGAGGACGCCGTGGCGGCGCTGCGCGAGCTGATCGGGGCGACCAATCCGGCCGAGGCGGCCACCGGCACGGTGCGCGACCTGTACGGGACCTCGATCGGCGAGAACGCCGTGCACGCGTCGGCCAACGCCGACGACGCGGCGCGGGAGCTGGGGCTGATCTTCGGCGATTGACGGGGTGCAGCGGGCGGCCGCGCCACCGGGCGTGGCCGCCTTGACAGGATACGAACCGGGACTTAGAGTTCCCCGCTCATGAAACTCGACCTCGACAGAAGCCCGGCCGGTCGCAGCGATCTGCCCATTGCGGGCTCGTGCCTCCTGGGGATAGGATCCGGCACCCCGGAGACCGTCGGGATCTCCGGATCCCTCGTCGTCGACAACCTCGAGGGGCGATCCGTGGTCCGCGGGGATCTCGAGGCGCGGGGCACGGCCGAGTGCGGGCGCTGCCTGGAGCCCTTCGAGCTGGTGTTCGACGTGCCGCTCGAGCTGGTGGTCATGCGCGACGCCGGAGACGAGACCGAGGACGCCGAGACGCTGGTCCTGCACCAGCGAGACGGTGTGGTGGACCTGAGCGAACCGGTGCGCGAGGCGATCCTGCTGGCCCTTCCGCAGCAGCGCGTCTGCCGCGACGACTGCCGGGGGCTCTGCCCGCAGTGCGGGGCCGATCTGAACGACGGCCCGTGTGGCTGCGAGGACGACGACATCGACCCGCGCTGGGACGGGCTACCCGATCTGACCGGGGGCGACGACCCGGCGACGTGACCGTGGCGGCAGGAGACTGCCACATCAGGAGCATGACGACATGGCCGTGCCCAAGAAGAAGAACAGCAAGCAACGCAAGCGCCTCCGCCGTGCGAACTGGCACCTCCGCCAGCCGGACGTCAACCGCTGCCCGCACTGCGCCGCGCCCCGTCAGCCGCATCGCGTCTGCAAGGAGTGCGGCTACTACGGCGAGCGCGAGGTGCTGGTCGTCGAGAGCTGAGCGGTTCGTCGGTTTGGCCGGGCCGCCCCGTGATAGCGGCGGCCCGTGACACGGTCGCCCGGCCGGGGCGACCGAGGACATGGAGGTCGAGCACGTGACGCATGACGGTCAACGCCCGCGGATCGCGGTCGACGCCATGGGTGGCGACCATGGGCCGGGCACGGTGGTGCCCGGCGCCCTGCGCGCCCTGCGCGAGGGGTGCGACGCGGTCTTGCTGCTTTACGGCGACGCCGATGCCGTCGAGGCCGAGCTGAACGCGGCCGACCATGCCGGACTGGACGTGACCGTCGTCCCCTGCACCGACACCATCGCCATGGACGAGTCGCCGGCCGCGGCGATCCGCCGCAAGGCGGACGCCCCCATCGTGCGGGCGATGACCGATCACCGCGAGGGCCGGGTCGATGCCGTCGTCTCGGCCGGGTCGACGGGCGCCATGGTCGCCGCGAGCCTGCTCATCCTCGGCCGCCTGGGCGGGGTCGAGCGTCCTTCCATCGCCACCTTCATCCCGACCGTGCGGGGCGAGACGCTGCTGCTCGACGCCGGCGCCAACACGCAGGGCACGCCCACCATGCTGCTGGATTTCGCGCGCATGGGGGAGGCGTACTGCCGTGCGATGACCGATCGCGAGCGGCCGACGGTGGGCCTCTTGAACATCGGCAGCGAGCCCTCCAAGGGCAACGAGCTGGCCGTCGCCACGCACGAGCTCCTGCGCGGATCCGGCCTCGCCTTCCACGGCAACGTCGAGGGCAACGAGGTGCTAGTCGGTCCGTGCGACGTGCTGGTGGCCGACGGCTACACGGGCAACATCGCCCTGAAGATGTGCGAGGGCCTGGCGGTCTTCCTCAAGGAACTCGCCGGCAGCGGGCAGCTCGAACCGGCCGAGCTGGCCGGACTCGGCGCGTTCGCCGAGGTGGTCAAGCGGCGGTTCAACTACGAGGTCTACGGTGGGGCCCCGCTGCTCGGCGTCCAGGGCATCTCGATCATCTGCCACGGGCGCAGCAGCCCGCTGGCCTTCGAGCACGCCGTGCGGCAGGCCGAGCGCCAGGTGCGGTGCGACCTGCCGGCCGTGATCGCCGCCGCAACCGCCTCCGATCCCGAGAATTGAGGTCCGCGACGTGAATACCCTGAAGGTGCCGATGCTGTTTCCCGGTCAGGCCTCGCAGGTCGTGGGCATGGCCCGCGACCTCGCCGAGATGCGCGGACCGGCGGCGGACTGGCTGGCCCGGGTCGACGACATCGTCGGCGCGGACCTGACCAGGCTCATGTACGAGGGGCCGATCGAGACCCTGACCGAGACCCGCAACGCCCAGCCGGCGATCCTCGCGCACAGCGTGGCCGTGACGCTCGAGCTGCGCGAACGCGGCATCGAGCCGGCGGCGGTGGCCGGCCACAGCCTGGGCGAGTTCTCGGCCGCGGCGGCCGTCGGCGCCATCGATCCGGCGCGGGCCCTGGCGCTGGTGCGGCGCCGGGGCGAGCTGATGTTCGCCGCCGGCGAGCAGCGGCCCGGCACCATGGCCGCCATCATGGGCCTGTCCGCCGATCAGGTGCGCGAGGTCTGCAGCGAGGTGTCGCGCGACCACGGCTCGGTGGTGCTCGCCAATCACAACTCCTCCGCCCAGGTCGTCATCTCGGGCGAGATCGATGCGGTCCGGCTGGCCTGCGAGCGGCTGAGCGAGGCGGGCGCGCGGCGGGTGACGCCGTTGAACGTCAGCGGCGCCTTCCATTCGCCCCTGCTCGCCGAGGCGGCTGCCGAGTTCGCCGCCGAGCTCGAGGCGACCGGGTTCCAGGATCCGCGGGCGCCGCTGGTGGCCAACGTGTCGGCACGTCCGGTGGTCCGGGCCGAGGAGCTGAAGGACGGTCTCAAGCGGCAGCTGACCTCGCCCGTCCTCTGGCACGACACCATGGCCTGGCTGGCCGGCGGGCAGGACGCTTCCCCTCGCGCCATGCTCGAGGTCGGCCCCGGCAAGGTCCTGGCGAGCCTGGCGCGACGGGAGCATCGGGACCTGACCTTCCTCGCCGTCGGGACGCGCGAGGATCTGGACGGGCTGCGCGATCGCCTCGCGGCCGTCGTCGAACCCGCAGCCGAGCGCAAGGAGGGATCGTCGTGAGCGAACAGGGTGGAGCGCAGACGCGCGGCACGGTCATCGTGACCGGGGCCAACCGGGGCATTGGCAAGGCGCTGGCCCTCGGCCTGGCGGCCGACGGCTACCCCGTGGCCATGGTGGGCCGGTCGCTCGATAAGCTCGAGGCGGCCCGGGGCGAGGCCGCCGATCCGGACCGGATCCGCTGCTACGCCGCGGACATCGCGCGCCACGAGGACGTGCAGGCGGCGGTCAAGGCGATCGAGGCCGATGCCGAGGCGATCCACGGCCTGGTCAACAACGCCGGGATCACCCGGGACGGGCTCGTGATGCGCCTGTCGCCCGAGCAGTGGCAGGAGGTCCTGGACGTGAACCTGACCGGGACGTTCTTCTTTACACGTGCGATCGCCCCGCTTATGATGCGGCAGCGCTCGGGGCGGATCGTCAACATCAGCTCCGTGATCGGTCTGGCGGGCAACGCCGGACAGGCGAATTATGCGGCCAGCAAGGCTGGCATCGTGGCCATGACGAAGTCGGTGGCCCGTGAGCTCGGTGGCCGGGGAGTGACGTGCAACGCGATCGCCCCCGGTTTCATCGAAACGGACATGACGGCCGACCTTCCCGAGAAGGTGCGGACCGACATGCTCAAGAGCATCCCGCTGAAGCGGTTCGGGGCGGTCTCCGATCTGCTCGGCGCGGTGCGGTTCATGCTGTCTCCGGACGCCGCGTGGATCACCGGGCAGACGCTCGTGGTCGACGGCGGCATGGTGATGTGACTCAACACGACGCTAGGAGGGCCATCGGACATGGCTTCGATTCAGGAAAAGGTCTACGAGATCATCGAGCGCAAGCTGTCGGTCAACCCCGAGCAGATCACCCCGGAGGCGTCCTTCCTCGACGACCTCGGGGCGGATAGCCTGGACACGGTGGAGCTGGTCATGGACCTCGAGGACGAGTTCAACATCACGATCCCCGACGAGGACCAGGAGAAGCTGCGCACCGTCCAGGACGCCATCGACTACCTCGACGAGCGCCTCGCGGATCAGTAACCTGTCGGTTCGCCGGCGACCGGCTTTCCGGGCCGGGGACCTGGCCACGACCCCCGGCTTCTCGCGCATCCGCGGAGGCCGGGGTCGTCATTCATCGTAGCGCACGGAGGTGTTGGCCGTGAGTCAGTGCAACGTGGTGATCACCGGGATCGGGCTGGTGACGGCGGTGGGGCTGGATACCGAGACCACCTGGGACGCCGTCAAGGCGGGACGGGGCGGCATGGCGACGATCGAGTCCTTCGACACCGAGGGATACCGGAGCAACTTCGCCGCCGAGGTGCGGGATTTCGATCCCAACCAGACCATGGACCCCAAGGACGCCCGCAAGGCCGACCGCTACAGCCAGTTCGCCGTCGCGGCCTCGGTCGAGGCGATGGACCAGGCGGGCCTCGGCGAGGTCGACGATCCGTTCCGCGCCGGCGTGATCATCGCCTCGGGGATCGGCGGCATGCTGACGTTCGAGGATCAGCACGCGCGCCTGATCCGGCGCGGTTCGCGCGGCGTCTCGCCGATGTTCATCCCGATGATGATCGCGGACATGGCCGCGGGCCTGGTGTCGATCCGCTTCGGGCTGCGAGGACCGAACTACTGCACGACGTCGGCCTGCGCCTCGGCCGGCCATGCCATCGCCTCGGCCTGCGATCAGATCCGCCTCGGTGCGGCGGACGTGATGATCGCCGGCGGTAGCGAGGCCGCGGTCTGCCCCATGGCGCTCGCCGGCTTCGGCAACATGAAGGCGCTGTCGGCCCGGAACGACGATCCGGCCACGGCCAGCCGCCCGTTCGATCGCGATCGGGACGGCTTCGTGCTGGGCGAGGGCGCGGGCGTGCTCGTGCTCGAGTCCGAGGAGCACGCGAAGGCGCGCGGCGCGACGATCCTCGGCCGCATCGTGGGGTACGGGGCCACCGGTGATGCGTACCACATGACCCAGCCCGCGACCGAGGGGCATGGCGCCATCGCGAGCATGGAGCAGGCCATCCGCGTGGGTGGCCTGGCCGCCGAGCAGGTCGGCTACATCAATGCTCACGGGACCTCGACGCCGTGGAACGACAAGATCGAGACCCTGGCGATCCGCAAGGTATTCGGCGATCACGCCGAACGGCTGAAGGTCAGCTCGACCAAGTCCATGGTCGGCCACCTGCTCGGCGCCGCCGGAGCCGTGGAAGCGGCCGTGACCGTCCTGGCGCTGCGCGATGGCATCCTGCCGCCGACGATCAACCTCACGAACCCCGATCCCGAGTGCGATCTCGACTACTGCGCGAACGAGGCCGTCGCCCAGCGGGTCGAGTACGCCCTGAGCAATTCGTTCGGGTTCGGCGGGCACAACATCACCCTCTGCTTCCAGGCGGTGTCCTGAGTGCCATGAGGGTCGAGGCGCACCGGTGAGTCTGAAGGATCTCTGGCAGAGGCTCCGCGGAGCGCCGGCCGACGAGGCCGACGCTCCCGCGGGGCCCGCGCTGGAGCCGGAACAGCGGCGCCTGATCGAGGTCAAGCTGGGCCACTCGTTCCACGATCCGACCCTCCTCGAGAACGCCCTCCTGCACCGGTCCCACTCCTTCGTGGTCAAGAACAGCCGCGAGGACAGCAACGAGCGGCTGGAGTTCCTCGGGGACGCCGTCCTCGGACTGGTCGTCAACGACTATCTGTACCGGCGGTACGACGAGGCGAGCGAGGGCGATCTGACCAAGATGAAGTCGCTGCTCGTCTGCGGCGCACGACTCGCCGAGGTCGCCACGAGCCTGGAGATCGGCGACCACATCCGCATGTCGCGCAGCGAGGCCGCGACCGGCGGACGCAAGCGCACCAGCATCCTCGCCGACACGACCGAGGCGCTCATCGGCGCGGTCTACCTCGACGGTGGGCTGCAGGCCGCGCGACGGATGATCGAGCGCTGCCTCCTGAGCACCAGCGACCAGGTGCTCGCACGCGGACGGCACGACAACCACAAGAGCCAGCTGCAGGAGATCATCCAGGCCCGCTTCAAGTCGCCGCCGCGTTACCGGGTCGTCTCGGTCGACGGGCCCGATCACGATCGGATCTTTCGCGTCCAGGTGGCGTTCAACGGACACGTGCTCGGGACCGGCGAGGGGCCGAACAAGAAGGCCGCCGAGCAGGTCGCGGCCCAGGAAGCGCTGGCGAAGCTCGGCGGCAACGTCGAACTTCTTCAGGACATCGAGCAGCCGCCGAACACGTGAACGACCGCCGATCGCGCACCAACGAAAGATGATGTCATGCGCTCGCGCCTGATCCTGACGCTGGGCTGCCTCGTCGCCGCCACGGCGGTGGCCGCCACGCCCGACGAGCTGCCCTTGCCCGCCGACCAGGTGATCTACCTGCCCGAGAATCCCGGCGCGGACATCGGCCTGCCCCTCGGCGCGACCAAGGCCTACGCCATCGGGCGCTCCCTGCAGAACCGGGGGGAGAGCGAGGCCTCGCTCGTCTACCTGAATCGCGCCTACCGCCTGGCTCCGGACTCGCCGAGGATCGCCCGCGCCTACGCCCAGAGCCTGGTGGAGACCGGGTACGTGCAGGATGCCACGCGCATCGTCGGCCGGCTCGTCGAGGGCGATCCGGACGACCTCGAGCTGCGGTACCAGCACGCACAGCTGCTGGCCCAGTCCGGCCGGCCCCGGATGGCGCTGGATCAGGTGCGCGAGGTGCGCGAACGCGGCCGCAGCGACCCGGGCATCATCAAGTTCGAGGCCGACCTGCTCGGCCAGCTCGGGCGCGTCGACGACGCCGTCGAGGTCTACCGTGACGCCAGCCGCCGCGACCCGGATCGGACCGAGGACTTCGTGCTGGCCGCCGGGCTCCTGCTGCAGAAGCACGGTCGCATCGACGAGATGGCCAGCCTGCTGCAGGAGGGGCTGGAGCGCGACCCGGCGTCGCGGCCGATGCGCCTGGCACTGATCCGCTACCTGGCCCACGAAGGCGACATCGAGCGGGCCCGCGAGCTGGCCACCGCCGGCGACGAGCTGCGCCGTCGCCTGGGGTACTCGCAGCGACCCGAATGCGGCCTCGAGCTGGCCGAGCTGCTGGCGCGGCGAGGCAACTACCCCCTGGCCATCGATGTCCTCGAGGGCGCCCGCGAGGCGGGGTTCCGCGATCGCGAGACCGATGCCCAGCTCGCGCGCTTCATGTTGACGCTCGAGCGCACCGACGCCGCGCGACGGTTCCTGGACGAGGCCGTCGAGGCGTGGCCGGAGGACGCGGAGATCCACTTCCTGCTCGGACGGGCGCTGGAGATGTCCGGTGACATCGACCGCGCGCTGACCAGCCTCGAGGCCTCGGTCTCCCTCGAGCCCTCGATGCCCCTGTACCGCATCTCGCTGCTCCGGTTGCTGGTGATCCACCGCGCCGACGACCTGAGCGCCGCCGAACCGACCGACCGGCAGCTCGAACTTCAGATCGCCACGCGCGAACACGCGCGGCGAGCCTCGGTCTCGATCCATCCCCAGGATTCGAGCGGGCATATGATCCTGGGCTCGGCGTTCCGGGCGCTGGGCGACCTGGACCGCGCGTGCGGGCACTTCGAGCGTGCCAGCGAGGTGGCGGAGAACCGCGTGCCCGCCCGCCTGGAGCTCGGATTCTGCCTCGAGGCCGCCGGCGAGGTCGAGCGGGCCCGGGCGACCCTGCGGCAGCTGCACGACGAGTACCCCGACCATCCGGAAGTGTCCAACAGCTACGGCTATTTCCTGGCCGAACGGAACGAGCAGCTCGACCTGGCCGAGCGCCTGATCCAGCAGGCGCTGCAGGTCGATCCGAAGAACGGCGCGTACCTCGACTCCCTGGGCTGGGTCTACTACCGGCAGGGGCGGTACGAGGAGGCGTTCGATTACCTGATCCGGGCGACGAACCAGCGTGGCGACGATCCGGTGATCCTCGAGCACCTGGGCCGTACGCTGGCCCGGATGGGACGTCTGGACGAGGCCATCGACGTGCTGCGCCGGGCGATCCGGGCCGGCGGCGACCCGGAGACGCTGCGCCCGCTCATCGCCGACCTGCGCGCCGATGGCTGACCGGACGCGGGCGCTGCTGGCCGTCGCCCTGGTGGCGGTGCTCGCCGGACCGGGGTCGGCGGCCACCGACGACGTGACCGGACGCTGGATCCTGCGCACCCCGCTCGGCGACGTCGGCGGCCTGTACCGCGTGCTCCTCGAGGCGGGGACGGGCCGCTACCGGCTCGAGGTCGCCCTCCAGGAGTCCGACCAGTCGCCCACCCCGGAGACGATCGCGCACCGCCGCGGCCGCGGCTGGACGGTCTGTGGCGGCCCGGACGGCTCGTTCGTGCAGGCCTGGAGCGAGCGCTGGCATCAGGTCGGGCCGCGTGCGGGCGGTTTCCTCGCCGAGCTCGCGGCCCTGCCGGTGGCCTGGAGCCGCCGTGACGCCGACGGCGGCGCCCGGGCGGCGACCCGGCCGCTCGTCCTGACCGACTGGCGCGACCTGCCCGAGGACTGGCGTCCGGTGGACTGGCGGCCGACCCGCGGGAACCGGCTGCGTCGACACATGGTCACGCGTGGGCTGGGAAGGGGCGGCCCCGGCGTGAAGCTGCGCGCCGATCTGGAGGGTCCGCTGCTGACGCTGACCACCGCCCGGTGGCCGGTGACCATCGAGGCCGGCGTCGCGAGGCACCTCGGAGACGGTCCGGACTGGCCGGCCGAGGCGTACCTGCCGCTGTGGCCGCTGGCGGAGTTCCGCCCCTGAGACGACATTCTCGGCGAATCGGGCGACGACCGGGAACCTCGGCGATCGCGCGCTGTTCCATGCCCAGACCCCTCGATTGCGCCGCAGGGAAGTGCCGTGATGAATCGATCGATCGAAAACCTGCCCCCCGGCGCGCCGGACCCCGGCCAGAACCCGCGGGACCTGCGCGACGAGGACCTCATCGTCCTGGTGCAGAACGGGCACCGACGCGCGTTCGACGAGATCGTCGCCCGCTACAAGGGACGGCTCTACTCGTTCACGCTGCGCATGGTCAAGGATCCGCACCTGGCCGAGGAGATGACCCAGGAGACGCTGATCCGCGTCTACATGCACGCGGACAAATACCGCGAGATCGCCAAGTTCTCGACCTGGGTGTTCACCATCGCGACCAACCTGGTGCGCAATCGCATGCGCCAGAAGTCGCGGGCCCCGCGGATGCTCAGCCTCAATCCGGTGCCGGAGGAGGACGAGCAGCCGGTCGACCCGCCGGACCCGCATGCCGATCCCAGCCAGGCCATCGAGGGCGCGGAACTGGGAGACCTCATCGCCGAGGCCACGGCGAAGATCCCGGAGAAATACCGGATCCCGTTCCTGCTGCGCGAGGTCGATCAGCTGACCTACGAGGAGATCCAGCAGGTCACCGGTCTGAAGCTCGGCACCGTGCGCTCGCGCATCAACCGGGCCAGGAACCGGTTCCGCCAGAACATCAAGCCGCTGCTGAAGAACGAGGACCTGCTCGCCGAGCTGGAGCGGATCGAGGCCATGGCCGGCAGCGAGGACGAGGAATGACGAAGGACACCGGAGGCGACCCCACATGACATGCAGCCGGATTCGCGAATGGATCAGCCTGGAGATGGACGGACAGCTGGAGCCACGCCGCGTGGCCTCGCTCGAGCGGCATCTCGAGGACTGCGCCGAGTGCCGCAGCTACCGCGAGGATCTGCACCTCGGGCAGCGACTGATCGCGGCGACCGAACCGCAGCTTCCGGAGAGCTTCGACTGGAACCTCCGGCTCGGCCTCAGCCGGGCCATGCGCGAGGCCGCGCAGGCGGCGCACCCCTGGCCGGAACGCCGACCGGGCTGGCAGACCTGGTTCTCGCGCGCCGGTGTGGCGGCGGCCTGCGGTCTGGCCGCGGTGCTGACCGTCGCCGTCCTGGGACCGATGGACTCCCTCCTGCCGCGCGGATCCGGGCCCGCGGCCGTGGTCATCGACGACCCCACCCTGCGCCTGCCCCGATCGACGGGCGAGCCGGCCGTGGCGGTGGACGCCTCGCGACGGCCACTGGAACGCCGTTTCCTGCCGGTCAGCGGCGGCTTCGGCGGATCGCTGCAGCGGGGCGTGAGCAACTCGTCTCTGCTGAGCGAGTCGTCCACGCCGCGGCTTGACGATGCGCAGGTGGTGCGCATCCGGCAGCTCGAGCAGGATGTCGAGACGCTCCGACGCCGCCTGTTCGCCAAGGACCGCCAGATCCAGTTCCTGCAGGCCCGGCTTGACAGCGTCTCCACACGCGGCGTAGATAGACACTGACCGCCGCGCCGATCGACGGGCGTGGCCGAGACCGCCCTGGAGGCTCCGTGTTGCGCCGCTGCTATCTCCCGCGCCACATGCTCGCCGTGGTCACGGCCGTCGTCGTGATCGGCGCCGGCGGCTGCGGCTACGACGAGGAAAAGCCGATCTTCATGGCGCCCGGCTCGTACGGCGACATCGCCATCGTGGTCTCGAGCGACGCGATGGTGGGGGCGGCCAAGACCCTGGGCGACGAGCTCAACGTCGCGTACCGGTTCGTGATCAATCGCGAGATGTTGTTCAACATCGATGTCTACGGACCCAGGCAATGGGACCTCAGCCGCAACTACAAGAACATCATCTTCCTGTGGCGCGTCGGTGATGGCGGTCCGGTGGAGAAGGTCCTTCGCGACCAGCTGTCGGACGCGGGCGAGGCCCGGGCTGCCGAGCCCAAAGGAGCGCTCATCGAGCTCGAACAGCCGTTCGCCAGCTATCAGCACGCCGTCGTCATCACCGGTCAGGACCGCAACAGCCTCCTGAGCTCGGCCCGGGCGCGGGCCGACGATCTGCGGCAGCTCTTCGAGCGGGAGAGCCAGTCCCGGATCATGAGGCGATACCGCCACGAGGGGCTGAACGAGCAGCTCATGGCCCAGGTCTGGCGCAAGCACCGGTTCTTCATGGAAATCCCCGGTGGCTTCCAGCTCAACCAGGACGAGCCGGACGGTTATCCGGGCGTCGAGCTGATGAAGACCGCCCCGTCCCGGGGCATCACCGTCGCCTGGTCGCAGAGCGTGGACCCCGGCCTGATCGCCGAGTACAAGCCCCTGCTCATCGAGCTGCGCCGCGAGATGGGCCTGAAGATGCACGGCGAGGACATCGTCGAGGACTCCTTCGTCTGGAAGGAGGACACGGTCGGCGATCTGCCCGCCCTGCGACTCGAGGGAGCCTGGACCAGCCGTCGCTTCGAGGGTGGCGGGCCGTTCTGGAGCTGGTTCGTGGCGGACCCGGAGCGGCAGCGCGTGATCTGCATCGACGCGCTCTGCTACGCGCCGGGCATGGACAAGATGGACATCTTCCGGCGGCTGCGTGCCGTGGTCCAGACCTTCTCTCTGGACCGTCCCCAACCCTGAGCGAGGTCGAGCATGCAGCGGGTGATCTGGGTCGGGATCGTGGTGCTGGCGCTCGCCTGCACGCAGGCCTCGGGGCAGACGAGCACCGGACGGCACCGCGTCGAGCGAGACGAGACCGAGGAGCGCGAGGAGGAACTCGCCCCGCAAGACGCGCGGTACTTCGTCGCCGCCGGCGCTGGCCTGGCCACCAGCGGCGACCTGCTGCGCATCCGCACCGCCGGCACCTCGGGCATCCGCTGGGACCCGGGGGGGACCGAGCCCTTCGCCTCGGAGAACGTGCTGCTGACCCTCGACGAGGACATCGCCCTGGCGGCGGCCTTCGGGGGACGGCTGCTGCCGGCGCTCTGGTACCGCCTGGATGCGAGCGCCGCGGTGATCAACCTGGCGGCCGAGGCGAGGATCGGCGAGGGAGCCGAGACCCGGCTCTGGGATACGCTCAGCCTGGTCCACGCGAGCCTGGCGCTCGAGTATCGGCTCGTCTCGCTGGCCAGCTTCCCGTACGTGTTCGCCGGGGCGGGGGTGATGTCGGTCAGCGCCGACCGTGACGAGCAGTTCGACCAGACGCAGCTGGCCTGGCGCCTCGGCGGCGGGTACCAGCTGACCCTGCATCCCCAGTGGGCGCTGCGCGCCGAGGTCCGCGACGCGGTCGCTGGCCTCGAGGTCGAGGACTACGTCCCGCCGGTGATCGGCAATCAGCTGCCAGACTACGAGATCGAGGACAAGGGGCCGACGCACGCGTTCGAGATGGTGCTGATGCTGACGGGCGCGTTCTGACGGTCAAGTGACATTGCGTGATTCGTGCGTGATATAAATTAACATTATATACGCTCTATTGCACCGAAAGGCCGACAAATCGGCTTCCAGCGATTCTGACTTGGCGAGATTGTCAAGCACGCGTATATTCGTATGGTTCTGCATGTAAGCCCGATTTGAATCCCCCGCGTCAACCAGAGGACCTCGCCGATGAGCAACGTGATCGCCGTCGTGAACCACAAGGGCGGCAGCGGAAAAACCACGACTGCCATCAACCTGGCCGCCGGCCTGATCCGGTACAGCGACATCACGTCCTCGTGCCTGATCATCGACATGGACCCGCATGGGTGCGCGACGAGCACCCTGCTCGGCAAGCTGGACGGCGAACCCCCGGCGCGGAGCGTCTTCGACGTGCTCCGCCGTGCGATCACGCCCCAGGACGGCATCACGACCACGGTCTACGACGAGGAGATCCATCTCCTGCCGTCCAACCCGTCGCTCGAGAGCATGGCCAAGACGCAGATCACCGATCGGCTCGAGAAGGTCGTCTCCCAGCTCGCGCCCCACTACGGCTGGATCATCATCGATACGCCGTCGAACCTGGGCGTGCTGACGCAGAACGCGCTGGTGGCGGCCAACTATGCGCTCGTCACCACGCCGTGCACCGGCATGGCGGTGCCGACCCTGCGTCACGTCCGCCAGCTGATCGACCGGATCACCGAGCGTCAGAACACCTGGCTGCAGATCCTGGGCGTCCTCATCACGCTCAAGGACGGCCGGACCCCGCTGCTGCGGAACGTCAAGAAGGAGATGAACCAGATCTTCGACCGCAGCGAGATCTTCAAGACCATCATCACGAACAACATCAAGATCGAGGAGGCGCCGGCGAACTTCCAGAGCATCTTCGCCTACGACTCCGGTTGCCTCGGCGCATCGCTCTATCGGGACTGGATCAAGAAGGAGTTCCTCAAGCGGCACGCCAAGCTCGAGAAGAAGCGCCTCGAGGAGCGCGAGCAGGCCGCCGCCGAGCTCGCCGCGGCCATGGCCGAGGAGATGGAGAGCGAGGAGTAGTACCGGACGGCTCCTGCAGAGGCTGACGATCGCGGGCGGGGATGCCATCCCCGCCCGCCGTGTGTCGAGATAGAGGCTGGTCGCCTTCAGACGCCCGGGACGTACGGGTTGGCGGCGCGCTCGCGGCCGACGGTCGTGTCCGGGCCATGGCCGGGATGGAGCACCGTCTCGTCGGGCAGATCGTAGATGTGCGTGCGGATGCTGCGCTCGAGCGTCGGGAAGTCGCCACCGGGCAGGTCGGTGCGACCGATCGAGCCGGCGAAGATCACGTCGCCGACGATGGCGTGGCCGTCCCAGGCCAGCATCACGTGGCCCGGGGAGTGGCCGGGCACCTCGGCGATCCGCATCCGCCCCTCGCCGAGCACGATCTCGGTGTCCGGACCGAGCGAGGTCTCCAGCCGCGGGACCTCGGAGGTCGGCAGCCCGTACATCGCCTGATGCTCGGGCATGCCCTCGACGAGGAAGCGGTCCTCCGCGTGGATCAGGAGCGGCAGATCGTGGCGCCGCTGGACGTCCGCCGCAGCGCCGACGTGGTCGAAGTGTCCGTGGGTGGCGACCAGCCAGCGCAGCCGGCAACCGAGGTCATCGAGGCGCGCGAGCAGACGCTCGGGCTCGTCACCGGGATCGATCAGGGCCGCCTCGCCCGAATCCGGGTCGTGCACCAGCCAGGCATTCATCTGCAACGGTCCCACGGTCAGGCATTCGACGGTCCAGCGGGTCATGCGTCCCTCCCGGCGGGTCGGAGGCGGGGGCCGGGAGGCCCCCGCCGGCGGCGGCGATCACTCGTCGTAGTACTCGCGGCCGAGGTGGGTGATCAGTTCCTCGCCCATCATCCAGCGCAGCGTGTTCTTGAGCTTCTTCTGCTGGATGAAGAGGTCATGCTCGGGGTAGAGGCCCGCGGGCACCACCGGGCTCTTGAAGTAGAACGACAGCCACTCCTGGATGCCGCCCAGGTTCGCGCGCCTGGCCAGATCCAGGAACAGGGCCAGGTCGAGCACGATCGGGGCGGCGAGGATCGAGTCGCGGCAGAGGAAGTCGACCTTGATCTGCATCGGCATCCCGCACCAGCCGAAGATGTCGATGTTGTCCCAGCCCTCCTTGTTGTCGCCACGGGGCGGATAGTAGTTGATCCGCACCTTGTGGTAGAGGTCGCCGTAGAGGTCGGGGTACAGCTCCGGCTGCAGGATGTTGCCCAGGACGCCGAGCTTCGACTCCTCCTTGGTCTTGAACGACTCGGGGTCGTCCAGGACCTCGCCGTCGCGGTTGCCCAGGATGTTGGTGGAGAACCAGCCGTTCATGCCCAGCAGACGGGCCTTGAAGCCGGGGGCGAGGATGGTCTTCATCAGCGTCTGCCCCGTCTTGAAGTCCTTGCCGCAGATGGGGGCCCCGGTCTGCCGGGAGAGCTCCTCGAGGGCGGGAAAATCGGCGCTCAGATTGGGGGCGCCGTTGGCGTAGGGGACGCCCGACTTGATGGCGGCGTAGGCGTAGATCATGGACGGGGCGATGCCCTCGTGGTCCTCGCGCAGCCCCTTCTCGAACGCCTCGAGGCTCTCATGGACCTCGGAGCGCTCGAGGAAGATCTCCGTGGAACCGCACCAGATCATGACCAGGCGATCGCAGCCGTTCTCGCGCTTGAAGGTCTCCATGTCGTCCATCAGCGCCTCGGCCTGCTCCATCTTCGACAGGCCGGTCTTGACGTGGTCGCCGTGGAGCTTCTTGACGTAGTACTGGTCGAAGACCGCGGTCATCGGGCGGATGGCGGACAGCGGTTCGCGCAGCTGCTCGAGCATCGCATCGGGCAGGACGCCGGCGCTGCGTGCCGCGTCGTAGACCGAATCCGGGAAGATGTCCCAGCCGCCGAACACGACGTCGTCGAGGCCGGCCAGGGGGACGAAGTTCTTGACGAGCGGCTGGCGGCCCTCGGTCCGCTTGCCGAGGCGGATGTGGCCCATCTGGGTCAGGCTGCCGATGGGAAGGCTGAGCCCCGCGCGGATGGCCTCGACGCCGGCCATGAAGGTCGACGAGACGGCGCCCATCCCCGGCGTGAGGATGCCGAGCTTGCCATCGGCGGGTTGGATCTCGAGCGTCCCGGACATGGGAACTCCTCTCCGACAGGGGGGAAGTGCTGAGAGTGCAAACGGACGATAGACCTCTAAGCCCATCAAGGCAAAAGAATTCCACGCTCGATTCGAAATGTGTGAAGACAGTCGAACGGGGTGGACAAATGAGCTGATCATATGCTAAAATGCTGGTCTCCTGTCGGTTTTCGGGAGTCGTGAGCTTCATGAGGCCCTCGAGATGGACGAAGAGCCGGCAGGGGTCGGGTTGCGGTCGAGGCGTTCCGAGCCGAACTTCTCGTCGCTCCGGCGGAGAACCATGGCCCGCGAGAAGGGATCCGGATGGCCGCTGGCTAACGTTCGTGTGACAGCCTGACTCAAGCACCACGAGTTTCGCCTCGGGGGTCCGTTCACCATGAAGCAAACGGCCGCTGCCCTGCGTGTTGCCAGCGAGTCCCTTGCCCTCAGCCAGCGCGAGTTCTTCGTCCCGGTCGACACCCGGCGCCTCACCGGTGTCTCCGGTGCGGTGAAGAGGACGATCGATATCCTCGGCGCCGCCGCGCTGCTCGTCCTGACCTCACCGCTGCTCCTGACGATCGCCCTGCTGGTCAAGCGGTCGAGCCCCGGGCCGGTGATCTTCGTCCAGGAACGGCTCGGTCGGAACGGCCGGCCCTTCCGCTTCTTCAAGTTCCGCTCCATGCGGCACGACGCCGACGACGAGATCCATCGCCAGTTCGCCGCGATGTTCATCAATGGCGACGACGACGGCTGCCGGGCCAGCAACGGCGGCAAGGATCTCTACAAGCTCGAGCGCGACCCCCGCATCACGCCCATCGGCAACTGGCTGCGACGCACCTCCCTCGACGAGCTGCCCCAGCTCTGGAACATCCTCAAGGGAGACATGTCGCTGGTCGGCCCGCGCCCGCCGATCTCCTACGAGATCGAGAACTATCAGCCCTGGCACCTCGAGCGACTGAAGGTCACGCCCGGCTTGACGGGGCTCTGGCAGGTCATGGGCCGCAGCAAGGTCAGCTTCGACGAGATGGTCCATCTCGACCTGCACTACATCAACCACTGGAGCCTCTGGCTGGACATCCAGATCCTGCTGCGGACGTTGCCGGTGGTCATGCGAGGCTCCGGGGGCATGTAGCCTCCGAGGAGAAGCGGCGAGCGACGACGGCGAGTCCGGACGACATCGAGACGACCACAGCGGGGCGCGCAGGCGCCCGGGGAAAGGACCAGCCATGATCAGGATGGGCGTGATCGGTTGCGGGTACTGGGGCCCCAACCTCATCCGGAACTTCCACAACAACCCCGACGTCGAGCTGGTGGCCATCGCCGACGTCGACGCCGGTCGGCTCGAGCAGGTCGGACGGCTGTACCCGACGGTCGCGCGCCACAGCGATCACCGGGACATCGTCAAGGACACGAGCATCGATGCGATCGTCGTCTCCACGCCGGTCAGCACGCACTTCCCGCTGGGCATGGAGGTCCTCGAGTCGGGCAAGCACCTGTTCGTCGAGAAGCCCATGGCCGCCTCGGCGGACGAGTGCCGGCGGCTGAACGACGCGGCCGACCGCGCCGGACTCGTGGTGATGGTCGGGCACACCTTCCTGTTCTCGCCCGCGGTCCGCAAGATCAGCGAGTACATCGACGCCGGCACCCTCGGCGACGTCTACTACGTCTCGATCACGCGGGTGAACCTGGGAATCTTCCAGCATGACGTCAACGTCGTCTGGGACCTCGCCCCGCACGACGTCGCCATGCTGAACCACCTGTTCGGCGCCACGCCGAAGGTGGTCAGCGCCAACGGCCGCTGCTACGTCCAGCGCGACAAGGGCATCGAGGACGTGGCGTTCGTCACCCTCGAATATCCCGGCGGGCAGATCGCCAACGTGCACGTCAGCTGGCTCGACCCCAACAAGATCCGCAAGATGACCTTCGTCGGTTCGAAGCAGATGCTCGTCTACGACGACGTCGATCCGACCGAGAAGATCCGGGTCTACGACAAGGGTGTTGAGATCCAGCCGCACTATGATAACTTCGGCGAGTTCCAGTTGCGGCTGCGCTCGGGCGACATCTTCGTGCCGCGGGTCGACTCGGTCGAGCCGCTGAAGATCGAGGCGCAGCACTTCGTCGACGTCATCCGGGGCGAGGCCGAGGCCGTCAGCTCGGGCCATCACGGGCTCGAGGTGGTCGAGGTCCTCGAACGTGCCTGCATGTCGATCCGGCAGGACGGCCAGCCCATGGAGATGTCCCGCTGAACGACGCCCGTGGCCGGCGCGATGGTCGGGAACGGACCGGCCGCCCGGACGCCGGCGTGGGGAGTGCCGTGCCGACGGACCCGATCCGCGTGGCCATGATCGGCCAGAAGGGATATCCGCCCGTGCACGGGGGCATCGAGCGGCACGTGGCCGAGCTCGCACGCCGGCTCGTGCCGCTCGGGTTCGAGGTAGACATCTACAGCCGGCCCCACTACAGCGACCTCGACGGTCCCGCCGGCACACCGGGAGTGACGGTCCTCCGACGGCCCAGCATCCCGACCAAGCACCTGGACGCCATCACGCACACGGTGGTCGCGAGCTGCGACGTGCTGCGTCGCCCCGCCGACGTCGTCCACTATCACGCGCTCGGCCCGGGCCTGATGTCCTGGCTGCCCCGCTGGTTCGGCCGCCGCCGCACGGTGGTCACCGTGCACGGCCTGGACTGGGCGCGGGACAAGTGGGGGCCGTTCGCCCGCTGGGTGCTGCGCACGGGGGAGACCGCCAGCGCCCGCCTGCCCGACCGGACCATCGTCGTCTCGCGGGCTCTGCGCGATCACTACAAGCAGGAGCACCGGGTCGCCGCCGACTACATCCCCAACGGTATCACCCCGCCGAACTATCGCGACGCGGGCGTGCTGACCGCGGCGGGGCTGCCCACCGAGTTCGTGCTCTTCGCCGCGCGCCTGGTGCCGGAGAAGGGGTGCCACCTGCTGCTCGATGCCCACGCGCGGCTGCCGGGACCGCTCCGCCGACGCTTCCCGCTCCTCGTGGCCGGCGATGCGGGCTTCACCGACGGCTACGCGGCTCGCCTGCGCGACCGGGCCCACCCGGAGGTCCGGTTCCTCGGCTACGTCCACGGCGAGCTGCTCGAGGCCCTGTTCTCGCATGCGACGGTCATGGTGCTGCCCTCGACCCTCGAGGGGCTGTCGATCACGCTGCTCGAGGGCATGGGCTACGGGCGCTGCTGCCTGGTGAGCGACATCCCGCCGAACCTCGAGGCGGCGGCGGGTCACGCGGCGGTGTTCCCCACGGGCGACGCGGACGTCCTGCGGACCCGGCTCGAGGCGCTGCTCGAGGCCCCGGACGAGCGTGACCGCCTCGCGCAGGCGGGTCAGCTGCACGCGATCGAGCACTATTCGTGGGACCGGGTCGCCGAGCGGACGGCCGCCCTCTACCGGGAGCTCGTGACGGGCGATCCGAAAAACCAATCCCGTGGTTGACATGGGCGGTCGCTGGTTATATTTATTGCTGTCCAGCACGGAGCGGGCATAGCTCAGCTGGTAGAGCACTACCTTGCCAAGGTAGCTGTCGCGAGTTCGAGTCTCGTTGCCCGCTCCATTTTTTTTGCCCCTGATTCCGCCCTCGCGACGTCTCCCTCGTTCCGCCCGGCCGACCGATGGTCGCCGGGCGCGGCGGCGACCGCGGAATCTTGACATCGCGGGCGGCAGCGCGGATACTTGCTGGTCCGGAGGCGGCATAGCCAAGAGGC
Source organism: bacterium (assembly GCA_014730255.1). Lineage (GTDB taxonomy): Bacteria > Krumholzibacteriota > Krumholzibacteriia > LZORAL124-64-63 > LZORAL124-64-63 > Glo-17. Next base: position 42,020 of record WJIQ01000181.1, read on the forward strand.
TAAGGCGACGGTCTGCAAAACCGTTATCCCCGGTTCGAGTCCGGGTGCCGCCTCCATCGTCTTGCCCGCGACCTCGCTCCTGCCGGGATGGCGGAACTGGTAGACGCAGGGGACTTAAAATCCCTCGCCACGTTGTGGCGTGCCGGTTCGAGTCCGGCTCCCGGCACCAGCCACGTCATCGCGACCCGATCCCGGGACGAGCCATGCGCCTGGCGTTTCTCTCCATCGGTCGACACATCCACACCGAGCGCTGGATCCGCTGGTTCGCCGCGCGCGGGCACGACTGCCACCTGCTGACCGTCCAGCCGGGACCGATCGAGGGCGTCGCCGTCCACGACATCACCACCGCCGGGCCCGGCAAGCCCTGGCGGTACTGGCGGTCGCTCGGTCGGGTCCGGCGCCTGCTCGCCGATCTCCAGCCCGATCTCCTGAACACCCACTTCCTGACCGGTTACGGCTACTGGGGCGACTGGTCCGGCTTCCACCCCAACGTGCTGACCGTCTGGGGCGACGACGTCTACGTCACGCCGTTCGAGAACCCCGTCAAGCGCTGGCTGGCGCGCCGGGCGCTCGCGTCCTGCGACGCGCTGACCGGCGATTCGGTGGACATCCTCCGGGTCGCCTGCCGCGAGCTGGGGGCCGATCCCCGGCGGGCCTACCGGGTCTTGTGGGGGGTCGACCACGGGGTCTTCCGACCGGCCGTGGCGACCGAGCGTCGGTCCGCGTTCGGATTCGGCGCCGACGACGTGGTGTACTTCTCGCCCCGCAGCTACACGCAGCCCTACTACAACATCGACGTCGTGATCGAGGCGGCGGCACGCGTGAGGGAGCGCGAGCCGCGTGCGCGGTTCCTGTTCGCCGGCTACGAGGGCGACCCCGCGCCGTTCGAGGCCCTCGTCGCCCGGGCGGGCCTGGACGGTGCGGCGACGGTGGTCGGGCGCATCCCGCACGGCGAGTTCGCCGCGACCATCAACGCCTGCGACGTGTTCATCTCCGTGCCGTCGGTCGATGCGACGGCGGTCAGCCTCCTGGAGGCCATGAGCTGCGGCAAGGCGGTCATCGTCTCGTCCCTGGCCTCGGCCTTGGAGTGGGTGACCGACGGCGAGACCGGACGGGTCGTCCCGCCGCGGGACGTCGATCAGCTCGCCACGGCGATGCTCGAGTATGGCGCCCGGCCGGACCGGCGGCGCGCCCACGGCACGGCGGCGCTGGCCCGCGCCCGGACGGAGTTCGGGTTCGAGGCGAACATGGCGCTGGTCGACCGGATCTTCACCAGCCTGGTCGATGCGCGCGCCGACTGGCCGGAGTCCGCGTCGCTGGAGGCTCTCGGTGGGGGCGCGCGGTGAAGCTCTCGGTGGTCATCCCGACCATGAACAAGCAGCCACTGCTCGCGCGCACCCTCGCCGCACTGCTCGACCAGGATGCGGGCACCGATGCCTGGAACGTCGTCGTCGTCGACGACGGCAGCACCGATGCGACCGCCGGATTCCTGGCGAAGCTGGCCCAGCGCACGCCTCGCCTGCGGGTGGTCTCGCCGCGGCGGAACGTCGGCCGGGCGGCGGCGCGGAACCTGGGCTGGAGGGCGGCCGACGGTCACTGGGTGCTCTTCCTGGACGACGACATCCTCGCGCCTCCAGGGCTGCTCCGGGCGCACCTGGCGGTCCTGGAGCAGGGCGACGACCGCGGCACCATCGGGCCGGCGGTCACCGCGCCGGAGATCGTCGACGCCCCCCACTTCCACTACATCGACACGCGCGGCGTGGCCAAGCTGCCGCCGGGGCCGGCCCCGGGCAAGTACTTCGTCACCCAGAATGCGGCCGTCCCGCGTGCGGCGCTCGCGCGGATCGACGGCTTCGACGAGGAGTTCGCCGCCTACGGCTTCGAGGACATGGACGTCGGGTTCCGGCTCGAGGACGCCGGCGTCCGGTTCCACGTGGTCCCGGAGCCCGTCCCCCTGCACATCCACCACCACACGCTCGACGCCTACCTCGAGAAGAAGCGCGTCTGCGGTCACGGTTCGCTGCAGCAGATCGCCCGACGCCATCCCGGGCGTCTGGCGGAGATGCGACTCGATCTCGTGCTCGATCCCGCCGGGGCCACGCCGCCGAGGTCCAGGCTGGTTCTGCGGTCCCTGCTGCGCGGGCCGCTCGGGTCGCTCGCCCGGACCCTCGCGAGGTCGTGGCCGTCGGCCGGCGCGAGGCCGGTCCTGCCGGCGCTGCACGCACGCTGCCTCGACGTCTGCGTCCTGACGGCATACTGCCGCGGGCTGTCGGATGCGCGATCCTGACAGTGTTATTATGACATGACTCCGCCATGTTGACAGCAGCGGTGGGTCGGCCGGCGTTCGGCTGGACGTTGCACGCGCCGTAAAGCGTTGCCATGAAACGTCTAAGATTTTATCCGGAGATCCGGCACGGGACTTGGAAGGGGGTCCGCGAGCAGGAATACGTCACGCGATCCCCGGAAGGAGTCGATCATGGGCAAGATCATCGGAATCGATCTCGGCACCACCAACAGCGTGGTGGCCGTGATGGATGGCGACGAACCGCGCGTCATCCAGAACAAGGAAGGCAACCGCACCACCCC
>WJIQ01000182.1 GCA_014730255.1 bacterium
GATCTACACCGTGCTCGTGCTGTTCATGCCCGAGGCCTGGCGGCGTTCCTGAGGCCGGGGCGCCCCCCCGAGTTTGGACGGGACTTTTGGGCGGATCGGCCGTATTTTTGGCCACGGAGGACCCGTCACCAGAGGAGCCGCCGAGCCATGTCCGCCAGCTTGCCCCTCGAACGCCCGGACTGGGCGATCGACCCCGCCAGGGCCGCCGACGTCGCGGCTCGCTTCATCGCCGCCACGCTGGAGTCGAGCGGCCAGGACGGACTGGTCGTCGGGCTCTCCGGCGGCATCGATTCGGCCGTCGCCACGGGTCTGGCCGTGCGCGCGGTCGGTCGTGAGCGGGTGCACGCGATCCGCATGCCGTATCGGACGAGCAGCCGGGCGAGCCTCGACGACGCCGCCGCGGTCGCCGACGCCCTGGGCCTCGAACCCGGGACGCGGGACATCACCGCGGCGGTCGACGCCTTCCTGGCCGAGGTCCCCGACGCGGATGCGGTCCGCCGGGGCAACGTCATGGCCCGGGTGCGGATGATCACCCTGTTCGACGCGAGCCAGGCCCGGCGGGCGCTGGTCCTGGGCACGGGCAACCGGACCGAGTGGCTGCTCGGCTACACCACGCTGCACGGCGACGAGGCCTGCGGCCTGAACCCGGTGGCGCAACTCTACAAGACCGAGATCCGTCTTCTGGCCCGGTACCTGGAGTTGCCACGCGTGGTGCTGGAGAAGGCGCCGAGCGCCGACCTGTGGGAGGGCCAGTCCGACGAGGACGAGCTGGGGTTCACCTACGCCGACGCCGACCGCCTGCTGCACCACATGGTCGACGAGGGCCTGATGCCCCGGCAGCTCGAGGCCCTGGGCTTCGCGCCCGACGTGATCGAGCGGGTGTCCGCACGCATGCGGAGCCAGGCGTTCAAGCGCGCCGCGCCGCCGGTGTGCGATCTGGGCCGGCCCGACCCGGACGCGGCGTGACCATGGCCGAGGTCGGCCTGCCGGACGTCACGCTCGAGAGCGGCAGCTGCTGGTTCGTGGCGACGCCGATCGGCAACCTCGGCGACCTGACGCTGCGGGCGGTGGCCGTGCTCGAGGCCTGCGACGTGATCTACGCCGAGGACACGCGGTCGGCGCGCCGGCTCCTGCAGCACGTGGGACTGACGAGGCCGCTGGAGGCGTACCACGACCACAACAAGGACCGCGCCGTCCCGCGCATCCTCGAGCGGCTGGCGGCGGGCGAGCGGGTGGCCGTGGTCTCGGACGCGGGCATGCCGTGCGTCTCCGACCCGGGCTTCACCCTCGTGCGGGCGCTGCGCGAGGCGGGTCGTTCGTGGTCGGTGGTGCCCGGTCCGTCGAGCGTGCTCGCGGCGCTCGTGCTCGCGGGCTTCGAGCCCGACCGGTTCGTATTCGCCGGCTATCCGCCGCGCAAGAAGGGCGCGCGGGCGCGCTGGCTCGGCGAGCTGCTGGATCTGGACACGACGGTCATCGTGCTGGAGAGTGTCCACCGGATCGCCTCGACGCTGGAGATCCTCGCAGAGATCGCGCCGACGAGGGAGCTGGCGATCTGCCGCGAGATCACGAAGGTGCACGAGGAGACCCTGCGCGGCGTGGCCGGCGACCTGCTCGCCCAGCTGACCGGGCCGCGCCTGAAGGGGGAACTCGTGCTGCTGCTCCGCGGTACCACCAAGTCACGGACCACGGGGTCCGGAGAGGAGTCGGAACGGTGAGCGACTGGAAATCCCGGGCCCGCGATCGGATGCGGCCCGTCATCCTCACCCTCGACCGCTGGGGGTTCACGCCCCTGGCCGTGTCGATCACCGGGCTGGCGATCACGCTGCTGAGCGCCTACATCGTCGCCAAGGGCAACCTGATCGTCGGTGCGATCGTCTTCCTGATCGGATCGGCGTTCGACATGCTCGACGGCGGCCTGGCCCGGCTGCAGGGTACGACCTCGGCGCGTGGCGCGTTCCTCGACTCGGTGCTCGACCGCTTCGGCGAGGCCGCGTTCCTCTGCGGAGTGGCCGTCTGGTTCATGAACCGCCTGCCCAACTACTGGGACATCGCCGTCCTGCTGATCCTGATCACCCTGTTCGGGTCGCTGGCCACGAGCTACGTGCGGGCCCGGGCCGAGGGGGTGGGCGAGACCTGCTACGTGGGCGTCCTGCAGCGGACCGAACGCGTGATCCTGCTCGGGCTCGGCGCGCTGCTGGGCCGGATGGTCCTGTTCGGCGTGCTCTGGATCCTCGCCGTCGGCACGGTCGTCACCGTGGTCCAGCGCATCGTCCACGTGGCGAACAAGCTGCCGGGCCCGGAGGGCGGCGGTCCGTCGTACGAGGGACCGTTCTCGTCCGAGCCCGGCAACCCGTCGCGGACCGGCACGACCCGCGACCCGGACGGGCCGGAGGAGCCGGAGTGACCATCGACGAGGCGGCGCGGCGCGGCTTGCTCGTGACCTTCGAGGGGCCCGAGGGTAGCGGCAAGACGACGCTGATCGAGGCGCTCGAGCGGGAGCTGGCCGCGCGGGGCGCCGAGGCGCTGGTGCTGCGCGAGCCGGGCGGGACGAACATCGGCGAGCGCATCCGCAGCATCCTGCTCGATCTCTCCTCGCGGGCGATGTGCCCGGAGACCGAGCTCCTGCTGATGGAGGCCAGCCGGGCGCAGCTGGTCCGGGAGAAGGTCCGACCGGCGCTCGAGGCGGGGATGATCGTGCTGTGCGACCGCTTCGCCGATGCCTCGGTCGCGTACCAGGGATTCGGCCGCGGGCTGGGGGCGACCGTGGTGCACCAGTTCAACGCGTTCGCGACCGGCGGCCTCGAGCCCGACCTGTCGTTCTTCTGCCTGCTGCCCCCGGAACAGGGGCGCGCGCGTCTCGAGGGGCGGCAGACCGATCGGCTCGATCGCGAGTCGATCGAGTTCCACGAGCGCGTCTACGAGGGCTACCAGGCACTGGCGGCCTCGGGCCCTTCACGCATCGCGGTGCTCGATGCGACGGACGAGCCCGAGGCGATGCTCGCCGAGGCGATCAGCCACCTGCGGCGCCTGGAACACGGATTGCTTAGATTCATCTGACGTGGACCCGACGCCCCGACCGCCCACCGTGGAGCGTCGCGCAACCAAAGGACGGCACGCATGCAGCGTTTCCCGCGATACCTCATCTTCACCCTCGTGCTGGCCGTGGTGCTGGGCGCTGCCGGCGGCTGGGTCGCGGCGGGCGCCCTGGAGGACGGCTCCAGCGATCCGCGCAGCCGGCGCGAGCAGCAGCTCGAGGCCGCCGAGCTGATGATGGACGTCTACGACCGCGTGATGCTCAACTACGTCGACGAGATGGAGGCCCGCGAGATCGCCGAGGCGGCGATCAAGGGCATGCTCGACGAGCTCGACGAGCACTCGGTCTTCCTGAAGCCGGAGAACTACGAGGACCTGCGCACCTCGACCGAGGGCGAGTTCGGCGGCCTGGGCATCGTCATCCAGCCGCGCGACCACTACCCGACGGTGATGTCCCCGATGGAGGGCACGCCCGCCTACTACATGGGCATCCAGGGCGGCGACCAGATCATCGAGATCGAGGGCGAGAGCACCTACGACTACACCAGCCGCGAGGCGGTCGAGAAGCTGCGCGGGCCGAAGGGGTCGAAGGTCACCATCACCATCCAGCGGCCCGGTCGCGAGGACCCGTTCCCGGTCACCATCACGCGCGACATCATCAAGGTCGAGAGCGTGCCGTACGCCTTCATGATGGACGACATCGGCTACATCCGGGTGCAGAATTTCGCCAAGACCACCGTCGACGAGCTCAAGGACGACCTGGTCGATCTCGAGGAGCAGGGCATGCGCGGCCTGATCCTCGATCTGCGCTACAATCCCGGCGGGCTGCTCGATGCGGCCAAGCGGGTCAGCGAGCTCTTCCTCGAGCGCGGCACGCTCCTGGTCTACACCAAGGGGCGCCTGCCCGCCAACAGCATGAGCTTCTACGCCGAACGACGCGGCGAGACGCTCAACAAGGTGCCCATGGTGGTGCTCGTCAACGGGTCGTCGGCCTCGGCCAGCGAGATCGTCGCCGCCTCGCTGCAGGATCACGACGCGGCCCTGGTCGTGGGCAAGACCACGTTCGGCAAGGGATCGGTGCAGACGGTCTTCCAGCTCAACGAGACCGAGGCGCTCAAGCTGACCACGGCCCGCTACTACACCCCGTCCGGCCGCAGCATCCACAAGGACCGGGAGACCGAGGGCCATCACCTGAACGCCGACAATCCCGAGAACCTCGAAGAGCTCGAGCTGCAGCGCGAGCCGGCCGAGGTGGAGGTCCCGCGCTTCCAGAAGGAGAAGTACACCACCGACGGCGGGCGCATCGTCTACGGTGGCGGCGGGGTGACGCCCGACATCGAGATCGAGCAGAGCTACCGCACCGACTTCGAGATGGCCGTCGAGCGCGACGGCGCGCTGTTCAGCTTCGCGGTCGACTACGTCAACACCCATCCGGACGTGGGCCCGGACTGGCGCCCGGACGACGCGGTGCTGGCCGAGTTCGGCGATTTCCTGGCCGAGCGCGAGAACATCGACGAGTACCTCGAGGTGTTCGAGCTGAGCCTCGACGACTCGCTGCTCGCGGCGAACCGCGACTTCCTGGAGTGGGGCGTCCGCCGCGAGGTCCTGCGCCGGACCCAGGGCGCCGAGGCGGCCTATCGCGTGGCCATCGAGAAGGACACCCAGCTGCACGAGGCGCTGGCCCTGTTCGACGAGGCGGACAGCCTCCAGGACCTGCTGGCCGTGGCGATCGCCTGGAACGAGGAGGAGATGGCGCGGCAGGAGGCCGACTCGGTGGCGGCGGCGAGCGAGGAGACCGCTGGCGTCGACTGACCGGCGGCCGTCCGTCCCGAGAGGAGCCCCGATGCCGAATCCGCTGCCGCCGACCGCACGCCGCCCGGCCGTGATCGGCATGCTCCACGTGCCGGCGCTGCCCGGGACGCCGCGCCACGACCTCGGCTTGCCGGCGATCCTCGAGCGGGTGGCCGCCGAGGCTGCGATCTACGCCGAGGCGGGCGTCGACGCGGTCCTGCTCGAGAACATGCACGACGTGCCGTATCTGCGCGGTGCGGTGGGACCGGAGATCACCGCCTGCATGACGGCCGCGGCGATCACGGCTCGCGGTGCGTTCGCCGGACCGGTGGGCGTGCAGGTCCTCGCCGGGGCCAACGAGGCGGCGCTCGCGGTCGCGGTGGCCGCCGGGCTGGCGTTCGTACGTGTCGAGGGCTTCGTCTTCGGGCATGTCGCCGACGAGGGGTGGCTGGACGCCTGCGCCGGTCCGTTGCTCCGCGAGCGGGCCCGTCTCGGCGCCGGTCACGTCGCGATCCTGGCGGACATCAAGAAGAAGCACGCCGCCCACGCGGCCACCGCCGACGTGCCGCTGGCCGACACCGCACGGGCAGCCGAGTTCTGCGGCGCCGACGGCGTGATCGTCAGCGGTCCGGCCACTGCCGAGCCGACCGACCCAGGCGACGTGGACCTTGTCCGCGCCGCGTGCGGGCTGCCGATCGTCGTGGGATCGGGCGTCACCGACGAGAACGTCGGCCGCTTCCTGGCGGCCGACGCAGTGATCGTCGGTTCGGCGTTCAAGCAGGAGGGGCACTGGTCCGGGCCGCTGGAGGCCGATCGTGTGCTCCGGTTCCTGGCACGGCTCGAGGCCGCGGGCTAGTACCCGGCGTTCATCGCACGCGTCCCGGTGGTCCGCGTGTGCGCGATCAGCTCCTCGTAGCGGCCGAGCAGACCATCGAGATTGGCCTCCCATGTCTGCGAGCGGGCGAAGTCCAGCGCGTTGGCCGCGAGATTCTCGCGGAAGCCGATGTCGGTCAGCAGCCAGCGCACGAGCGTGGCGAGCTGGGCGCTGTTGCCGGGCTCGAACTGGAAGCCGTCGACGCCGTTGCGCACGCGGTCGCGCAGGCCGCTGTGGGCGGCGACGAGGCACGGTAGACCGCTGGCCATGGCCTCCTGGACCACGTTGCCGAAGGTCTCGTTCTCGCCCGGGAAGGTGAAGATGTCGCCGGCGGCGTAGGCGGCCGCGAGGTCCTCGCCGTCGAGCTTGCCGGTGAAGACGGTCGGCGTGCCGGCAAACATCTCCTCGAGGTGTTCGCGTTCGGGCCCGTCGCCGAGGATGGCCAGCCGCACGGCCGGGACCTCGTCCAGGACCGGGCGCAGGACGTCGATGCGCTTCTCCAGCGCGAGCCGGCCGGCGAAGACGAGCAGCGGCGCGCCGGGGTTGCCGTCGGTCAGGCGCTCGCGCCACTCGTGCGTGCGCTTCGACGGGTTGAAGAGCTCGCAGTCGACGCCGCGACCCCAGATGTCGACGCGCTCGAATCCCTGCTTGCGCAGCTGCTCCTGGATCCAGGGCGTCGGGCAGACGTTCAGGTCGGCCTGGTTGTGGATCCAGCGGAAGCCGGTCCAGACGAACTCCCGGAAGAGCTGCAGGTTGTACTTCTCGAGGTAGCCCGGAATGTCGGTGTGGTAGGAGGCCACCACCGGCACGCCCAGCTCCTTGGCGCGGCGCAGGCCGGCGATGCCCATCAGCGCCGGGTTGATGAGGTGCACGACGTCCGGCGCGAACTCGGCCAGCTCCTCGCCGAGGCCGTGGCGCGGCTGGGCGAGCTTGAGCTCGGGGTAGAAGGGCAGCGGGAAGCAGGGCTCGCCGATGATGGGGGTGGCGGCGTAGACGGCGGGCGCCCCCTCGGGCGCGAACATCAGCGACTCGACGCCGCGCCGCTCGAGGTGCTCGAGCAGCCGGCAGGTCGTGTTGGCGATCCCATCCCACTTCGGTAGGAACGTCTCGGCGAAGATGGCCACGCGCATGGTCGGGGTCCTCCCGTCTGGATCTCGCGTCTCCGTTGTCGGCCGGAACCTAGGCCGGCCTCGTTTATATCCTGTCAATCGCTCGTGGTTTCCTCGTCAACGGGATGCGAATCATGGCGCCCTTACCTAAGCATAACGGCAGGCTAACGAAACGCCCTTACCGTGGCGCCAGTTTGCCTCCGGGCATGCGAAAGCACCAGACGGAGCCGGCCCCAGGGATCGGCACGATCCGGGTCAAACGACATACCGGTGACGGCGGGACGCAATGAAGATCTGCGACATCGTCCAATCCTTCACTGCACGGAGCGGCGGCATCCGGACCTATATCCACGCCAAGCAGCGCTACCTGCGCGATCTCGGCGGCCACGAGCACGTGCTGATCATGCCCGGCGCCGCCGACCGCACCCGCCGCGAGCACGGCACCACGGTGCACGAGGTGGCCTCGCCGTACATCCCCGGCTACCGCCCATATCGGTTCAATGTCCGCCTCGACAAGGTCGCGCGCCTGCTGGCGATGGAACGGCCGCACGTGATCGAGCTCGCCAATCCGTACGTCATGCCCTGGGCCGCGTTCCACCACAGGCGCCAGCACCCGTGCGTGGTGGTCGGCTACTACCACGCCGATTTCCCCGAGGCCTACGTGGCCGCGCCGGTGGCCAGCGTCTGGGGCCAGGCGGCGGGCCGCGCGGCCGGCTGGCTGGCCGAGCGGTACGCGCGGAAGGTCTACACGAGCTGCGAGTTCACCGTGACGGCCTCGCCGTCCTACCGCCGTCGTCTCGACGAGATCGGCGTCGACCGTGTCCACGAGGTCCCGCTCGGGGTCGACCTGGAGCTCTTCCATCCGCGCCGCCGCGACCCGTCGGTCTGGTCGCGGTTCTTTCCCGAGGCCCCCGACGGACCGGTGCTCGCGTACATCGGCCGGCTCGACCGTGAGAAGCAGGTCGAGGTGCTGGTCGAGGCGCAGCGCCAGATCCCGGACGGCGTCGGCGCCCGGCTCTTCATGATGGGCGAGGGGCCGCTGCGACCGGCGCTCCAGGATCGAGCCGCGAACGACCCGCGCCTGGCGGTGCAGACCTTCGAGGCCGATCGCGAGGTCGTGGCCGACCTGCTCGCCGCGGCCGATCTCTACGTCACCGCCGGGCCGTACGAGACCTTCGGCCTCTCGGTGCTCGAGGCCCAGGCGAGCGGCCTGCCCGTGGTCGGCGTCGACGCCGGCGCCCTGCCCGACCGCGTACCGTCGGGCTTCGGGGCGCTCGTGGCCGCCGGCGACGCCGCCGCCATGGCCGCGGCGATCGTCGAGCAGCTGGCCTGCGACCCGCGCTCGCGAGGTCTGGCCGCACGGAACTGGGTCGAGCGCGAGTTCGGCTGGGACCACGTGTTCGACCGCCTGCTGGAGCTGTACCGCGACCCGTCGCCCCGTTGCCGGTCAGGCGACCTCTCCCTTGCCTACGCCACCGCGACCGGGACCCGCGACCGTTGAGCCGCCCACGGGATCAGCGCGGACTGTTGCCCGACGGGACGCTGCGACGACTGATCTGGATCATCCCGCTGGGCATGCTCGGCAACCTCACCTACACGCTGCTGGCGACCGACCGCGAGGCCCTCGCCGCCACGGCCGAGTTTCACGCGCCGTGGCTCCTGCTCGCCGTGATCCTGGCGATCCTGCCCCTGGTGTTCAATGCCCTCCGTGTCTGGCGCTGGGGCCGCCTGCTGAGTCCCGGCTTCCGCGCCCGCGATGCCGCCTACACCGTCCTGAGCGCCGAGGTGGGCGCCGCGGTCACCCCGTCAGCGATCGGCGGAGCGCCGGTCAAGGTGGCCGCCCTCGCGCGCTGCGGCCTCGGGACCTCGGGCGGGGTCACGCTGACCGCGCTCGGCACGATCGAGGAAGCGGTCGCCGTCGCCATCGGCATCCCGATCGCGATCCTGGCCACGGGCATGGTGCCGCAGATCGCTGCCGTGCTGCGCCGGGCGTCCGACGCGACCTTCCCGGGGCAGGGCTTCATCGTGCTCGCGGTGGTGGCGTTGCTCATCGCGGTGGGCGTCTGGCTGCTGCTGCGGGGGACGCGGGGGCGCCGACGTCGCGCGCGTGTCCGCCGCTGGTGGCGCGAGCTGCGGAACCACGTCGCGCTCGTCCGGCGCTACGGGCTGCGCACGTTCGTGATCAACGTGGCCCTGGCCGGCGTGCAGTGGGCGGCGCGACTGAGCATCGTGGCCGCCCTGACCGCGGGCCTCGGCGCGCCGATCGAGCCGGCGCGCGCGGCCGTGCTGCAGTGGATCTGCTTCAGCGGCATGACCCTGACCCCGACCCCGGGTGCGGTGGGCGGCGCCGAGGCGGCCTTCCTGCTGGTCTTCGCCCGCGAGCTGCCGGGCGAGCTGGTCCCCCTGGCGCTGGCCTCCTGGCGGCTGGTGACGTTCTACGGCCTGAACGTCCTCGCGCTGCTGCTGCTGATGATGGGGGCGCTGTGGGGGCGACGGCGAGCGGAAGGTCGACGGGCCGAGTATGCCCGCTGATCCCGACGCGGTCGTGGACCCCGACCGCTCTCGCGTCCGGAGGCCGGGTCGACGACGCTAGCCGCCGAGCAACGGCCAGAGCGAGAGCACGAGGACCGCGCCGAGGGACGTGCCGAACAGGCACTGCAGCGGCGTGTGCCGCCGCAGCTGCAACCGCGACCAGACCATCGCGCCGATCAGGACGATCGCCGGCGCGGGGCCGCCGCCGAGAAGCGACAGCAGACACCCGACCGCGGCCGCCGTCGCGCAGTGCACGCTGATCTTCCAGGACGTCGTGACGGCCAGCAGCACCAGGCTCTGCACCCCGAGGATCGACACCAGGCCGGCGACCGCCGGCGGCGCCCCGGCCAGCTGCAGGACGATCGCCGCCGCGCCGACGCTCGTCGTCGTCAGCAGCAGCGGCCATAGGCGCTGATCACGCCGCGTGATCTCGATGTCGGACACCTCGCCACGCCGCCACTGCGCCACCAGGGCCGCGGTGGGCACGACGACGCCCAGGACGCAGAAGGCGGCGGCGGCCATGAACGCCACCGGCTGACCGTCGGCCCTCGCGGCGGCGAGCGCGGCCACCACGGTCAGGACGGGCGGGCTGGCCAGATGGCTGATCGCCTGGGCGAGGCCGTTGCCCGCGCGGGGCCGGGAGGCGGTGCCGGATGCAGCCGACGCGGAGGCGGTCGCATCGCACGCCGGCGTATCGGCAGCCCCCCGCAGGACGGCGGTCTCGCAGTCGTTCTGCAGGGCCATGTCGCGTTCCTCGATACGGTCTGGCCAGCGACGGCGGCGGACGGTTTCCTGGACCCCAGAGAAGATCGAGGACCGGTGTTCAGCGGATGTTATCAAAGTGTATGAAATTCATGGACTTTCGCGCCGGAGCCGGGAATCCACGCGAGATGGGACCCGTCGACGGCGATCGGACCGTCAGCTAGCCGGGTCCGCGAACGCCCGGCCAGCCGGAATCCGATGCTCCGGATCGTCATTTCCCCGTGCATGATCGCCGCCCCGGGGACTATATTGTGCCGTCACCCCCGATACCGACGAAGGAGTGCGAGCGTGCGCGAGAACCTCCCGGCGATGATCGCCTCGCAGGCCGAGCGCCTCGGCGACCACACGGCCATGCGCTGCCAGGTCGGCAGCGGCTGGCGTGATATCTCGTACCGCGTGTTCGACGAGTCGGTGCAGACCGTCGCCCGCGGCCTCCTCGCCCGCGGCCTCGAACCCGGCGATCGCGTCGGCATCATGTCGTGGAACCGAGCGGCGTGGTCCATCGCCGACCTCGGGATCCTCAGGGCCGGCGGCGTCGTCGTGCCGATCTACCCGACGAGCACGCCCGGCCAGGTCGCCCACATCCTGCGCGATGCGGACGTGGAGGTGCTCTTCGTCGGCGGGCTGCAGGAGCTCGCCTGTGTGCGCCAGGCCTGGGGCGAGTACCCCGAGCTGCAGACGGTCGTCGTGTTCGACGACGAGGTGGCCGCCGACGCGCCGGACATCGACGGCTTCGCCGCCTGGATGGCCCGCGCGGACGAGGCCGCCGGCCAGGACGGCGAGATCGCCGCCCGACAGGACGCCATCCGTCCCGACGACCTGGCCACGATCATCTACACCAGCGGCACGACCGGCGAACCCAAGGGCGTGATGCTCAGCCACGCCAACATCTTCCACCAGTTCCGCGGCGTGAACGAACGCTTCGAGGTCGGACCGGACGATCGCTCGCTCTGCTTCCTCCCGCTCAGCCACACGTTCGAGCGGACCTGGACCTACTACGTCTTCCACCAGGGCGCGACGACGAGCTACCTGCAGAACCCCAAGCATGTGATCCCCGCCCTGTCCGAGATCCGCCCGACGGTCATGACCGGCGTGCCGCGGCTCTACGAGAAGATCCACGCCGCACTGCTGGACAAGCTCGAGCGCGGCCCCAGCTACCGGCGCCGGATGTTCCAGTGGGCCCGCCGCGTCGGACTGCGCTATCATACGCAACGCCTGGCCGGCCAGCGCCCATCGCCCTTGCTGCGCGTGCAGCACCTGGTGGCCGACCTGCTGGTGATGCACAAGCTACGCGACGTGATCGGCGGCCCGAAGAAGTTCCTCGCCGCCGGCGGCGCGGCGCTCTCGAAGGACATCGAGGAGACGTTCCTGGCTGCCGGGGTCCTGATCTGCCAGGGCTACGGCCTGACGGAGACCTCCCCGATGCTGACCTGCAATTGCCACGACGCCTTCCGGCTGGGCACCGTCGGCCGCCCCGTCTGCGAGGTCGACATCCGCGTCGGCGAGGACGGCGAGCTCCAGGTGCGCGGCCCGAACGTCATGCAGGGCTACTGGCGGCGACCGGCGGAGACGGCGGCCATGTTCACCGACGACGGCTGGCTGCGCACCGGCGACGTCGGCGAGGTCGACCCCGACGGCTACGTGCGCGTCACCGACCGCATCAAGGACCTCATCGTCACCAGCAGCGGCAAGAACATCGCACCGGCCGCCATCGAGATGATGGTCGGCCGCGACCACTACATCGAGCAGGTGGCGGTCGTCGGCGACGGCCAGAAATTCCTCGGCGCCCTGGTGATCCCCAGCTACGAGGCGCTCGAATCCTGGGCCCAGGAGCAGCGCATCCGCTTCACCGACCGCGCCGAACTGCTCGCCCACCATCGTGTGGTCGAGTTCATCCGCGAGCGCATCCAGCGCCAGATGAGTGGCCTGGCCAGCTTCGAGCGCATCAAGCGGTTCCACCTGCTGGAGAACGGGTTCAGCCTGAACCGGGGGGAGATCACGCCGACGTTGAAGCTGAAGCGGAAGGTGATTGCGGAGCATTATCGGGAGATCATCGATCGCCTCTTCCACACCGGTGCCAAGATCTAGCTTGTGCCTCAGAGAGTGTTGTCGGGCCCAGGCCTTGCCCAGGACCCCCTCATGAGCACGCAAACCCCATATCCATGCCCTGCGACCCCTCCCCACTGCCCCAACCCCGAATGTGCCTATTCCGAGGCCCAATCGGGACCCTGGCCCTACATCCGCTTCGGATCCTTCACCCGGCTCAAGCCGCCCTACACCGTCCCCAGGTTCCGCTGCAAGGCCTGCGGCAGGACCTTCTCATCCCAGACCTTCGAGACCTCGTACTGGCTCAAACGACCCGACCTCTTACCGCAGGTCCAGAAACACGCCGTCTCCGGCGCCGCCAAC
>WJIQ01000183.1 GCA_014730255.1 bacterium
GCGTCAACACCACCGACTCGGCCGTGCGCATCACCCACGTGCCGACCGGCCTGGTGGTCCAGTGCCAGGACGAGAAGTCCCAGCACAAGAACAAGGCCAAGGCGCTGCAGGTGCTGCGGTCGCGCCTGCTGGAGCAGGCGATCGCCGAGCAGGAGGCCGCGATCGCCGCCGAGCGCAAGTCGCAGGTCGGCACCGGCGACCGCTCGGCCAAGATCCGCACCTACAACTACCCGCAGAGCCGCGTCACCGATCATCGCATCGGTTTGACCGTGCACAGCCTCGATGCCATCATGCAGGGCGAGCTCGATCCCGTGGTGGACGCCATCCAGGAGCACCGGCGCCAGGAGGCGCTCGCGGCCACCCGCGGGGACGCCTGACCCGGACCGTGACCCCGATCCGTCGGCGGAGGCCGTCGTGAAGACCGTCCGCGAACTCATCGGCCTGTCCGCCGGCTACCTCGACGACAAGGGTATCGAATCGCCGCGCCTGAACGCCGAGCGCCTGCTCGGCGACGTGCTGGGCCTGGCGCGCATCGAGCTCTACCTGCAGGCCGATCGGCCGGTCGTGGGCGACGAGCTGGCCCGCTACCGCGAGCTGGTGCGCCGGCGCGGCACCGGCGAACCCCTGCAGACGCTGATCGGGACCACCGGCTTCTACTCCCGCGAGTTCAAGGTCGAAGAGGGCGTGTTCATCCCCCGCCCGGAGACCGAACGCCTGGTCGAGACCTGCACCGGCCTGCTCACGCCGGACGACCACAGCCTGCTCTCGCCCCGCGTGGTCGACTGCGGCTGCGGCAGCGGCGTGATCGCGGTCAGCCTGGCGGCCGAGATCCCCGTGACCGAGGTCTGGGCCGTCGATCGCGATCCGCGCGCGGTGGAGCTCACCCGGCGCAACGCCCACCGGCACGGGGTCGACGCCCGCGTGCATGCGCTCGAGGGCGACCTGCTGCGGCCGGTGCCCGCCCACCTGCGGGGCGAGCTGGACCTGCTGGTGAGCAACCCCCCGTACATCCGCCGCAGCGAGCTGCCCACGCTCGCGGCCGAGGTGCAGCACGACCCGGTCGCCGCGCTCGACGGCGGCGAGGACGGCCTCGACGTCTACCGCGCGCTCACCGCGCAGGCGGTCCGCTGGCTGCGCCCGGGCGGCTGGCTGGCGCTGGAGATCGGCGCCGACCAGGGCGAGTCGGTGCCCGCGCTGCTCGCCGCCGCCGGTCTGGTCGAGGTGACCATGACCCGCGACTACAACGATCTGCCGCGCGTGGTGGTGGGCCGCCGCGCCGAGGATGGAGCCTGACATGGACTACTTCGTCGTCGAGGGACCGACGCCGCTGCGGGGGACCGTGCGCGCGGCGGGCGCCAAGAACGCCGCCCTGCCGCTGATGGCCGCGGCCATGCTCGCCGAGGGCCGCAGCGTGCTCGCCAACCTGCCCGACCTGCGCGACACCCGCTTCTTCCTCGACCTGCTCGGCGAGATGGGCGTCCGCGGCGAGCTGGACGGCGGCACCCTCACGCTGGACACCACCGGCGGGCTGACGAGCACCACGGCGCCCTACGAGATCGTCCGCAAGATGCGCGCGAGCATCTACGTCCTGGGCCCCTTGCTGGCGGTGCGGGGCGAGGCGCGCGTCTCGCGGCCCGGCGGCTGCGCCTTCGGTCCGCGGCCGGTGGACCTGCACGAGCGGGGCATGGCCGCCCTCGGCGCCGAGCTCGCCGAGGAGCACGGCTACATCGTCGCCCGCGCCCCGCGCGGCGGCCTGCGCGGCGGCCGCTTCCGGTTCGACCCCGTCTCGGTGGGCGCGACCTGCAACGTGCTCATGGCCGCGGTGCTCGCGCGCGGGGAGAGCCGCCTGGAGAACTGCGCCATCGAGCCCGAGGTCACCCAGCTCGTGGAGGCGCTCGTGGCCGCGGGCGCGCACATCGAGGGCGCGGGCACGCGCACGCTCGAGGTCCAGGGGGTCGCGTCGCTCACGCCGCTGGAGGTCGCGGTGATCCCCGACCGCATCGAGGCCGGCACCTACCTGGCTGCCGCGGCCATCGCCGGTGGCGAGGTCCGCGTCGAGGGCTGCCGGGCCGGGCACATGGCGCCGATCCTGGCCGTCCTGCGCGACCTGGGCTGCAAGGTGACCGAGCACGCGGACGATGACGACAAAGCCGCCGCCGCCGAGGAGGCGATCACCTGCGCCCGCACCGGCCCGCTCGCGCCCGTGCGCGTGGAGACCCAGCCGTTCCCCGGCTTCCCCACCGACATGCAGGCGCAGATCATGGCCGCCGCGGCGCTCGCCGATGGCGTGAGCTTCGTGACCGACACCATCTACCCCGACCGGTTCACCCACGCCGCGGAACTCGTGCGGCTCGGCGCGCGCATCGAGGTCAAGAACGGCACGGCGACCATCATCGGCACCGAGCGGCTGCAGGCCGCGCCGGTGATGGCCAGCGACCTGCGGGCGTCGGCGGCGCTGGTGCTCGCCGCCGCCGCGGCCCACGGCTGCACCGAGATCCGCCGCGTGTATCACATCGACCGCGGCTACGAGCGCATCGAGCACCGGCTGACGAGCCTGGGGGCGCGGATCACGCGCGCCAGCGAATAGACGCCACGACCCGGATCACGACCCGTCCGACCACCGGAGGAGAGCCACATGCCCGACCCCGCCTTCACCTTCCAGCGCTGCCTCGTGACCGGCGGCGCGGGCTTCCTCGGCATCAACCTCGTGCGCTACCTGCTCGAGCGCGGCCACGAGGTCGTCTCGCTGGACATCGCGCCGTTCGACTACCCCGAGCGCGATCGCATCACCGTCGTCGACGGCGACATCCGCGACCGGGCGGCGGTCGACCGGGCCATCGCCGGCTGCGACATGGTCGTCCACTGCGCCGCCGCGCTGCCGCTCTACACCGCCGAGGAGATCTACTCGACCGACCTCGACGGCACGCGCACGGTGCTCGAGGCGGCCGTGGCGGCGGGCCTCGAACGCGCGGTGCACGTCTCCTCGACCGCGGTCTACGGCATCCCCGACCACCATCCGCTGGTCGAGGACGAC
>WJIQ01000184.1 GCA_014730255.1 bacterium
CCGTCCGCGCCGCCGATGATGCCGATGGCCGCCGATTCCTGCACCGAGAAGGTGTCGCCGAAGAGGTAGTAGGCCCCGAGCGCGGCGGTGAAGATGCCGAACTGCGCGGCCGCGCCCAGCAGGAAGGTGATCGGCCGGCCCAGCAGCGGCCGGAAGTCGGTCAGCGCTCCGACCCCGAGGAAGATGATCGGCGGCAGGAACTCCGTGCGGATGCCCGCGTCGTAGACCAGCTGCAGCAGCTGGTGGCCCGCCCCCGCATCGCCGCCCGCGGCGTGGGAGGCCGCCATGCCCGACAGCGGCAGGTTCGCGAGGATCGCCCCGAACCCGATGGGGATCAGCAGCAGCGGCTCGTACTCCCGCGTGATCGCCAGGTAGATGAGCAGGCCGCCGATGGCGTACATGACCAGGTTCTGCCAGCCGAGGCTCGCGAAGCCGGAGCTCTCCAGCAGCGTGGTGAGCGCCTCCATGCCCTACGCTCCGAGGGTGAGGATCGGCTGCCCCTTCTCCACGTCGTCGCCGATGGCGCGCTCGATCGAGGCGACCTTGCCCGCGGCCGGCGCCTTGACGTCGTGCTTGGCCTTCATGGCCTCGACCGCGGCCACCACCTGCCCCTCGGCGACCGTGTCGCCCACCTTGACGTTGATCTCCACCAGCTCGGTCTTGCCGTCGAACGGCGAGTAGACCGGCGTCGTGCCCGCGGTCGCGGTGGCCCCCGTCGCCGGCGCGTCCGCCGACGCGGCCGCGGGCGCCGTGCCGCCGCCGGCGGGCGGCTCGATGGTGATGGTGAAGGTCCGGGTCACGCCGTTCTCGACCACCGCGCACTGCGTGGTGACCGGTGCCTGCAGGCCGCCGCTCGCCGCCGCAGGGGGCGCCGGCGCGGCGGGCTCGGCCGCCGGCTCCTCCTTCTTCTTCAGCGGCAGCACGATGCGCGGCCTGCCCGTCAGCAGGCGGATGCCCTCGTTGAGGTCCATGTTCTTGCCCGGCACGATGGCCGCGGCCACGAGGAAGACGTTCTCGTCGGTGACGGGCAGGTCGCGCTCGCGCAGCGCCTGGCGCGCGGGCTCGAGGCTGTCGGGTGCGGCCTCGAGGGGATCGCCCTCGAAGGGCTCGAGCTCGAGCTGCCCGGAGGCCTTCTTCACCACCTCCGGATCCGGCGGCAGCGGCGTGCGGCCGAAGTAGCCGAGCACCGACTTGCCGTAGCCCTGGTCGATCTTCTCCCAGCGCCCGAGCAGCACGTTGTTGAAGGCCTGCAGCCAGTATTGCTGGCTGCCGGGCGTGACGCTCGTCCAGGCGCCGCCGGCCTTGACCACCACGGGAAATTCCGCGAGCACCTCGCCGTAGCGGTCGAGGATGCCCGCCTCCTCCATCATGTGCACGTTCGGGCCGATGGCCCCGCCCGGCATCGGGAAGCCGACCACGCGGGCGTCGGCCGACGTGGTCACCGGATTGAACGCGTAGTCGCGCAGCCCCTCCTCGATGAGCTGCTCCACCTCGCGGATCCGGTCCACGTCGAGGTCGAGGGAGTAGCCGGTGTTCTTCAGGCCGTGCGCGAGCGAGCGGACGTCGGGCTGGACCGTGCCGCTGGCCATGGGCCGGCAGCTGAGATCGACGCCGTCGGCGCCACCGGCGATCGAGGCCATGTACTGCGCGACGCCGATGCTCGCGGTGTCGTGGGAGTGGTGCCAGAGCTCGACCTCGGGCGGCAGGATCGCCTTGATGCCCCGGGCGGTCTCGTAGCAGGTCCGGGGATCGGTGGTGCCGGAGGCGTCCTTCAAGCAGACCGAGTCGAAGTGCAGGCCCGAGGCGAGCAGGCGCGCGACCACGTCGATGTAGAACTCCGGCGTGTGGACCTTCTCGTCGTGGAACGGCAGGCCCATCATCGCCACGCAGACCTGGTGATGCATGCCGGCGTCGACGATGGGCTGGCCGGTCTTGACGAGGTTGTCGACGTCGTTCATGAAGTCGAAGTTGCGGTCGTACGTCGTCCCGTGCCGCGCCATGAGCTGGGCCTGCAGGGTGAGCGCGTCGAGCCGCTGCGTGGTGAGGGTCACGCCCGAGACCGAACGCGTGAGGATCTGCAGATCGACGTCCGGGCCGACCGCCTCGCGCATGCGGTCCATGGACTCGAACGGGTTCTCGCCCACGTAGAAGTAGGGCGCCTGGTAGCGGGCGCCGCCACCGAACTCCATGTGCTTGATGCCCGCCTCCCGGGCGGCGAATTCCATGGCCGGCAGGATGTCGTCGAGCCTCACCTTGCCGCCGAACGAGCTCTGCAGACCGTCGCGGAACGGCGTGAAGTGCACCCGGATCTTCCTGGGTTTCTCGGTGAAGATCATGAATCCTCCTCGATGCGCGTGACCCGCGCCCCGTTCATCAGCGTGGCGACGGTGCTGGTGATCGCTGCGGAGACGGCGGGGTCGACGGTGGGACGGCGGACCGGGAACAGGACGGTGATGCCCTGCATCACCGCCGCCAGGATGGCCAGGAGCAGGAAGACGGCGCCGAACGCGATGCCGCAGGCTAGCACGAGGTTCACGGCGGACCCTCCTCGGATCTGCGCGGTGGTCGGCCGGACGGGCGGGCGATGCCTCTTGCCGACACTCTTGCACCGGAGTGGTCCGGAAGCAAGGGGTGATGCCGGACCGCGCCCGGACGCGCGAACGGGTGGCCTCGACGGGGGCCAGATGTCACCGGGGGGCGTCTACAGAACCAGGTCGCCGTTGCTCAGGATCGTCGCGACCTTGCCTTCACGCGTGACCTCGACCGTCGGCAGGTGCACGAGACAGTCGACGTGCATGCCCGACTGGACGTTGCCGCCGGGGAAGCCGCGGTTGTCGCCGAAGGCCACGTGCGCGGTGCGCAGGGCCTTCTCGTCCTCGAGCATGCGCCCCACCAGGCGGGCGCCCGGGTTCAGGCCCATACCCAGCTCGCAGACCATGGCCGCGCCGTCGTCGTGCCGGAAGTGACGGCCGATGCGTTCCTGCCAGACCAGGTCCTCGCAGGTGACGTCGGCCACCCGGCCCTGCGCGACCGTCAGCCGGACCGGCATCGGGGAGACGCCCTCGTCGCCGATGGGTCCGTCGGCCATGATCACGCCGTCGGCCGTGCCCTCGACCGGCGCGCAGTAGACCTCGCCGCAGGGCAGGTTGATGCAGCAGTGCGGGCGGGCCTTCAGGTCGGAGATGAACGAGCGGCCGGCCACGCTCATGGTCAGGTCGGTGCCCAGGGCCGTGCGCAGTCGCAGCGACTCGGCGCCGTCGAGCAGGTCGAGCATGAGCTGCTCGCGCAGCTGCATGCGCCGGTAGTCGACGTCGAGCGAGCCGCCGGTCATCATGTCCTCGCTGATGCCCGGCGCGTGGCCCATGCGGATCGTGCCCTGCCGCTCGACCAGATTGAGCCAGGCGATGCGGAACGGCGTCTCGGCCGTGTGGCCGGGGATGGCGTTGATCACGACGGAGGGGCCGGGGATGAGGGCGGCGAGGTCCTCGGGGATCGCGTCGAGCGGACGGCCCGACGGCGGCAGGTCGTAGCGCGAGACCCGGCACCCGTACCGCTCGGCGGCCGTGGCGAAGGCCGCCGGGCAGGCGCCGCAGACCTCGTCGCCGACCACGAGCACGTGGTCGTCCGGCCGGAGCTCGAGGGCGGTCTCCATCGCCCGCGTGGCGGCGGCGATCATGGCGGGGGTGGGGGACTGGGCGATACCGAAATTCATGTCGATCCGGATCCTCGCTCGGGATGGTCGGGGGCCGCGAACGGCGCACGGCGTGGGCGAGCACCTAACATCGTGCGCGCCGTGGCGGAAATCAAAGAGGGATCGAGGATGCGTCAGCCGGTCCCCGGCGACTCGTCCGCGAGCTCGGCGCGGAAGGCCTTCGGGTCGATCCCGACCTCGTCGAGGAGCTCGTAGAACGTCTGCCGCGACACCCCGCTCGCGGCGGCCGCCTGCTTGACGTTCCCATCGTGATTGCGCAGCTGCGTCGTGAGGTACTCCTGGTGGAAGGCGTGCAGCAGATGCCGGCGGGCGGCGGGGAGCGGCGGCGGCGTGGCGCCGACGAGGTCGCCCCCGTAGCTCAGGTGCGCCGCGCGCAGAACGTCCCCCTGACAGCGGATCACCCCGCGCTCGATCAGGTTGCGCAGCTCGCGGACGTTGCCCGGCCACTGACGCTGCTGGAGATAGGCCAGGGCCTCGGGCGCGATGTCGCCCACCGGCTTGCCGAATCGCCGCGCGAACTCCCGGACGAAGTAGCGTGCGAGGTGGGGGATGTCCGCCGGGCGATCGTCGAGCGCGGGGACGCGGATCGGGAAGACGTTGAGCCGGAAGAACAGCTCGCTGCGGAAGCGACCCGCGGCGACGGCGGCCTCGAGGTCCCGGCTCGTGGCGGCGATCACGCGCACGTCGACGGCGATCTCCTCGCTGCCGCCGATGCGGGTGACGGTGCGCTCCTCCAGCGCGCGCAGCAGCTTGGTGTGCAGGTCGGGCGGCGCGTCGCCCACCTCGTCGAGGAACAGGGTGCCGCCGTGGGCCTGCTCGAAGTAGCCGATGTGCCGCGCATCGGCGCCGGTGAAGGCGCCCTTCTCGTGACCGAAGAACTTCGACTCGGCCAGGTCGCCGGGCACGGCGGCGCAGTTGACCGCCACGAACGGCCCGTCGGCCCGCGGGCTGAGCCGGTGCACGCGCCGCGCGACGACCTCCTTGCCGACCCCGCTCGGTCCGGTGATCAGCACGGTCGAGGAGACCGGCGCGACCTGGTCGATCTCGCCGACGACGATGCGCATGCGCGGGTCGGCGTACTCGAGGTGGCCCCGCTCGGCATGCGCGTCGGTGGTGATCGCCCGCAGCCGCTCCGCCGAACGCCGCTGGTCGATGGCGAGATCGACCAGGTGCGTGAGCTCGACCGGCTTCGGCGGCTTGGTGCAGTAGTGGAAGGCGCCGCCCTTGATGCACTGCACCGCGCGGCTGGTCTCCCGCGAGCCCGTCAGGACGATCACCGGCGGGGGGTCGGGCTGCATCCGGATCTCGGCGAGCACCTCGAGACCACCGGGCTGGCCGGGGCCGAGGTCGAGGTCGAGGAGGACCACGTCCGGGGGTTCGGACTCGAGGCGGAGCCGCGCCTCGGCGACCTTCGTCACCGCGTCGAGGCGGTACCGTTCGCCGAGCAGGTCGGCGAGGTCGGCGTTGAACTGGGCGTCGTCGTCGACGAGCAGCACGTGCACGGCGGCCGGGCGTGGTGTGGTCATGCGGTCCTCTTCCCGTCGGTGGCGGCCGTCGCCCCGGAAGCGACCGGATCCTCGATCACCCGGGGCAGACGCAGCTCGAACGTGGTGCCACGTCCCGGCCGGCTGTCGACGATGTCGAGCGAGCCGCGGAACAGCGTCAGGATCTCGCGGGTGCGCTTCAGGCCGAACCCTCCGCCGTCGCGCGTGCTGGCCTCGCCCGCGAGGACCCGGGGCCAGTCCTCGGGCGGGATGCCACAGCCGGTGTCCTCGACGGTGACGACCGTCCGCAGGCCGTCGGCACGCCAGGCCAGGCGCAGCTCCCGCTCCCGGGATCCCGCCATGGCACGGATGGCGTTGCCCACGAGGTTGTCCAGCATGAAGCAGAGGTCGTCGCCATCGCAGCGGACGGCGTGCGACCCGGCCGGCCGCCAGGTGGCCGGCGCGACGACCTCGCCCTGGACGCGGGCCGTCACCGCCGACTCCTCCAGCACCAGCTGCTGGGCGCGCAGCACGGCGGCGAACGCCCCGGGCAGGTCGGCCTCGAACCGCGCCTCGATGTCGGCGCGCACGTTGGCGCTCTCGACCTGCAGCGCCTGGTGGATCGTCCGCAGCTCCTGCAAGAGGACGGCCAGGTCGAGCGGCACGTCCGGTCGACAGCGCGCGAGCACGGCGCGCAGGGTGTCGCCGCTGTCGGCCAGGGACGCCACCCGGTGCTCGCGCACGTTCGCCTGGCCGGCGAGCGCGACGATCTCCTCGAGGCGGCGCAGGGTGGTCTCTCGCGTGTCCGCGACCGCCTGGAGGATCTGGCCGGACGGTGGCCGCGGCTCGAGGTGGTCCTCGAGCGCCGACTCGCAGAACCACACCAGGCGGCTGAGGTTGTGCAGGGTGCCGAAGTTCTCGTGGCGCAGGGTCTGCAGCCGCTCGAGCAGGCGCAGGCCGAGCTCGCGCTCGAGGGCCGCGCCGATGGGCCGGCGGCGCCGGCGGACGGCCAGACCGACCGGGACCGCGAGGGCGAGGACGGTGGCCCCGCCGACGTACCAGGGCCAGCGGGCCCGGCGCAGCACGAACGACCTGCCGGGATGCGAGGCCGAGACCAGGATCGGCGCCCCCGCGTCGAGCTGCCAGAACTTGATCGGGTCGCGGTTCGCGTGCTCGTCGTCGTACTCCAGGAACGCCGCCACGGCGAGGTCCGGGGTCAGCACCGCGATCCCCACGTCTTGCAGCCGGCCGACCAGGAGCGGCTTTCCGGACACACGGGCGCGCTGGAACTCGGCGTAGCTGAATTCCGAGTCGAAGACGACGCGGCGCAATCGCTCGATCCGGCCGTCGCGGGAGACCTCGTAGCGCCCGACCCCTCCGAGTCGCTCGCAGACGACGAGCCGCATCGTGTCATCAGGGCCCGGTTCGACCAGCAGGTCGCTCACGGTGGACTCGAACTCGCGCGCGCCGATCAGCTCGCCGGTCATCCCGGCGTACACGCGGAGGATCCCGTCGTCGGTCGCGTGGCAGCCGCCAGCGGCGATCACGTCGAGCACGCCGTCACGGTCGACGTCGGCCATGGCGAGCTGGACGCCGGAGGGGTAGGCGGCCATGGCGTGCTGCCAGAGCGATCGGCCCCGGTCGTCGAAGACCATGACGTGACTCGAGTCGTCCGAGGCGCCGTTGATCCGCCCGCCCGCCCGGTTGTCCACCCCTCGCCCGCCGATGACGATCTCGCGACGGCCGTCGTGGTCGAGATCGACGAGCTGGCTGTCGTAGTCGGGCGCGGGCCCGGTCTCGACCTGCCAGACGATCTCACCGGTGGTCGGCTCGACGGCCCACAGGCCGCGTCCATCGACGTCGAAACCGACGCTGACGACGAAGAGCACGAGGCCACCGCCCCGCACACCACCCGGCACGCCGCCCATGGGCACGAGGAACCCGTCCCAGCGCCCGTCCCGTCGCCGGCCGTCCTCGATCTCGAGCGTGAACTCGGCCTTGACGTATCCCGTCGACGGATCGACGACCTGGGTCAGCCAGCGGAGGCCGAGGCTGCCTGCCGCGGTGATCACCAGGTCGGGCCGGCCGTCGCCCTCGAGATCGTAGTCCAGACACAGCATGCCCGGCGGCTCGTGCTCGGGCAGCCACGCCGGCAGGGGATGCTGCCAGGCGACCTGGGGCCATGGGTACGTGGGCTTCTTGCAGGTGAATCCAGCCGGGGCCGCGCCGAACAGCTCCTCGAAGCCGTCGCCGTCGAGGTCGGCCCAGAGATGGCTGGGCCCGGGCTGAGGTCGCTCGTTCGGACGCACACCGAAGGGCTTGGGCGTCGCCTGGAACTCGTAGGGCAGCCAGCTCAGGCGCTGGTCGCTGCAGCCGGCCAGGCAGGCCAGGGAGGCGACGGCGAGCAGGCCGATCATGAGCGCGCGCGGACCCGCCCGCCGGCCTGACCCCGCCCGGATGCCGTTCTCGTCGCCGGGTCGCACGCAGGCCTTCCCCCTCGTCCAGCCGCACGTCATGGCACGAGCAGCAGCCGCCGGGTCTGCATCGTCGTCCCGGCCGACAGGCGCACCAGGTAGACGCCGGCCGCGACCGGGCGGCCGCGATCGTCGCCACCACGCCAGGTCGCCGCCTGCCAGTCGCCGGTGGCGGCGCCGTCGTGGAGGCGGTGCACGAGCCGGCCGCGCACGTCATGCACCGTCACCGACACCGGCGCGCCGGCCATCGCACGCCAGCGGATGGTGGTCGCGGGATTGGTCGGGTTGGGCGCCGGCGCGGCGAGCTGCGGCGCGGTCTCCGGTCGCGGACCGGTCACGGCGGCGAACCCGGTCGCCAGGCCCTGGCCGTCGACGAGATCCAGCGCCAGGCGGTAGCGCACCGCGCCGCGGGTCTGCCAGGCCGCCGACGGGTCACGGATCGTCAGGCGGCCGCCGACGAGATCGACCCGCGCGGCGTCGAGCGGACCATCGTGGATCAGGTCCGAGCCCCCCGCGTCCTGGCGCTCGAGACGGACGCTGGCGATCCTGTCGCGGTCGAGGCTCCCGGCGAGGACCGACCCGACGGCCGCTCCCTCGTCTGTCCAGGCGACCGACCAGCTCGTCAGCTCCAGGGGCGTGGCCTCGCCGCTCGAGTCGACGAACCGCACCCAGCCCGCGACCGCGCTGGACTCGACGTTGCCGTCCGGAGCGCCGACGGCATAGTCGTCGCCGCCATCGCCGTCGATGTCGCCGATCCCCGCGCACCACGTGCCGAAGTGATCGCCCGCCGGGGCGTCCACCAGCCCCTCGCGCGGCGCCTCGTCCAGGAGGTCGGCGTCGGCGACGTCGCCCGATCCGCCCGGCCACAGGAACGCCCGGCCCGCGTCGCTGCCCCCGACGTCGTCGTAGGGCGCGCCCATGAGCACGTCCGGCAGACCGGACCCCAGGACGTCGCCAACGCCGGCCACCGACCAGCCCAGCCGGGAGCCGGGGGCCGGGCCGGCGCAGTGGAAGTCGCCGTTCTCGTCGGCGTCCACACCGCCGAGGAAGATCTCCACGCGCCCGCGCTGCAGGCCGCCCTCGTTGCTGTACGGCGCGCCGACGGCGAGGTCGGGGTCCAGGTCGCCGTCGAAGCTGCCGATCGCGGCCACGCTGTAGCCGAACTCGTTGTCCCCGGTCGCCGCGGCGCTGCTCTGGAGCACGAGGTCCGCGTCGGTGTCGGGGCCCGGATTGGGCGACGTGCTGCCCTCGAACACGTGGACCGCGCCCTGGCGCGCGCCCGCGCCGGCCCCGTTGCTGGGCGCTCCGACCGCGAGGCAGCGGGCGCCGGAGCCGAGGAACTCGCCGACGCCGGCCACCGACCAGCCGAACCGATCGTAGGCCAGGATGCCGTTCAGGGTCAGGTCGGGGGTCGTCGCCGGGCCGCCGCCCGCGCCGAGGTAGACGTAGGCCGCGCCGGCCTCCACGCCGGCCGTGTCGGCCCAGGGCGCGCCGACGGCCAGGTCGTCGATGCCGTCGCCGTCGAGGTCGCCGACGGCGGCGATGCTCCAGCCGAAGCGGCCGCCGACCGCCGGGCTCTCGAGCACGAGATCGGCCTCGGCGGGCAGGTCGGGTCCGCCGAAGAACACGTAGACCCGGCCGCCCTCGGCGCTGGTGGCATTGGAATAGGGCGCGCCGACGGCGAAGTCGTCGACGCCGTCGTCATCGACGTCGCCGATGCTGGCCACGCAGTGGCCGAACTGCTCGCCCCCGGTCTCGCCAGCCCAGAACTGATTCGCATTCAAGGAGATGGCGACTCCGCCGAACCATAGATAGACGCGGCCGGCATCCTGGCCGGCGGTGTCGTCGCCCGGTGCCCCGACCAGGAGCTCCGTGTCGCCGTCACCGTCCTGGTCGCCCAGGCCGCTGACACAGGCTCCCAGACGCAGGCCGGCGCTCCCGGCCGCGTCGCGCACGATATCGGAGGCGGATCCCGCGCCGCAGACCCAGGCGCAGATCAGGATGGTCGACAGGATGATACGCACGGGAGGCCTCCAGGGTTGGTCGGATGCGGCGGAGCGGAGCTCGGTCCTCAGATCATACACCCCCGCGGCCACCCCAGAAAACCCTTGCTTGGCATCCGATCCAGGGGTCATCTTGTGGGGACTCGCTTCCGGGCCCGACGATCACGGAGGACCTCGCGTTCGCATGCCCTCTCGCTGGCTCCATTCCGGCTCCCTGCTGCTCCCGGTCGGCATCGTCCTGGTCGGCGTCGTGCTGCTCGTCGCCGGCTGCGGGAGCGACCAGCCCGCGTCCGACAGCGGCATGGGCGGCCCCGTCGAGCAGCTGCCGCCGCTGCCGCCGCTGGTGGCCGAGGCCACCGACTCGCTCCGCGAGACCACGGCCTCCGGTCCGGCCATCGGCCGCACCGTCGAGCTGCGGATCCAGCGCAACCAGACCTTCTACGAGGCCCTCGCCGCCCTGGACGTCCCCCATGGCGAGATCATGGACCTCGTGCGGGCGGTCGGCGAGTTCCGCAACCTGCGGAAGGTGCGCGCCGGCGAGGTCTTCACCGTCGAGTTCACCACGCGCGACCTCCTGCACGCATTCGGCTTCGATCTGGACCTCGAGAGCTGGGTGCGGTACGAGCGCGGCGAGGACGGCACGTTCACCCAGATCCTCGGCGCCTACCCGGTCGAGCGCCGCACCGTCGGCGTCTGCAGCACCATCGAGACGAGCCTGTACGAGGCGCTGCAGGCCTGCGGCGCGCCCCTGAACCTGGCCGCGAAGATGAACGACGTCCTCGGCTGGGACATCGATTTCAGCCGCGATCCGCGGCGGGGCGACCGGTTCCGGATCGTGTACGAGGAGGTCTACAAGGACGGGGTGTTCGTGCGCACCGGTCCCATCCTCGCCTGCCGGTACGAGGGGCAGCGCGGCGATCACGCGGCCTACCGCTACATCCTGCGCGACGACCACACCGGCTACTACGACGACGACGGCAACAACCTCCAGAAGCAGCTCATGCGCGCGCCGCTGAGCTACTCGCGCATCTCCAGCGGCTTCAGCTACCGGCGGCTGCATCCGGTGCTCAGGCGGTACATGCCGCACCTGGGCGTCGACTACGCCGCGCCCATCGGCACCCCGGTCTACGCCGCCGGCGACGGCGTGGTGGTCGAACGCGGCCGCAAGCGGGGCAACGGCCGCTACGTGCGCATCCGCCACACCAACCGCGAGTACGAGACCTACTACCTGCACTTCTCGCGGTTCGCGCGCGGTGTGACCCGGGGCACGAAGGTGCGCCAGGGCGACGTCGTCGGCTACGTCGGCGCCAGTGGCTACGCCACCGGCCCGCACCTGGACTTCCGCGTGAAGAAGAGCGGCACGTTCGTCAACCCGCGCACCCTGAAGCTGCCCCCGGCCGAGCCGGTCCCGGGCGACGAGCTGGACAGCTTCCTCGCCCTGCGCTTCGCCTACGACCGCGCCCTGGGCGAGATCGGCGCGCCGTCGGGCGCTCCGATCGCCATCGCGTCGCTGGACGAGGCCGGCCCGCCGTGGTGGGACGCCCGCGCCCACGCCGCCCTGGTCCTGCCACCGGCCCTGCGCGCGGCCGAGGCGTCCCCCCCGACGCTGCAATGACCCCCGGCCCCGGCGACCTCGACGCCCTGCGACGTCGCATCGACGCGGCCGACCGGCGCCTCATCGAGCTGCTCGCCGAGCGGCGCGACCTGGTCGCCGAGGTCGGCCGCTTCAAGACCGATCATGGCACCCCCGTCTACGTCCCCGAGCGGGAGGCCGCCCTCCTGGAGGCCCGCCGGGCCGAGGCCGCCGCGGCCGGCGTCTCGGCCGACCTGGTCGAGGACCTGCTGCGGCGGATCATGCGCGAGAGCTACCGCGCCGAGGGCCGGCACGGCTTCCGGTGCGTCCTGGACGACCCGGCGCCCGTGGCGATCGTCGGTGGGGCCGGCGCCATGGGCCGCCTGCTGGGCGATCATTTCACGCGGTCCGGCTACGAGGTCCGCGTGCTCGACGCGGACGACTGGCCACGCGTGGACGACCTCCTGCGCGACGCGGGCCTGGTGCTCGTCTCCGTCCCGATCCACGACACCGTGTCCGTCGTCCGGCGCCTGGGCCCGCACCTGCCGCCCGGGGCGGTCCTGGCCGACATCACCAGCCGCAAGGCCGGGCCGCTCGACGCCATGCTCGCCGCGCACCAGGGGCCGGTGCGCGCGCTGCACCCCATGTTCGGCCCCACGGTCGGTACCCTCGCCAAGCAGGTGGTGGTCGACTGCGGCGGGCGCGATCCGGACGCCTCGGGCTGGCTGCTCGACCAGTTCGCGGTCTGGGGGGCGCGCACGGTCGCCGTCGCCGCGCCCGAGCACGACCGCGCCATGGCCGTGGTGCAGGCCCTGCGCCACTTCACGACCTTCTGCTACGGCGTCCACCTCGCCGGGGAGGACGTCGACCTCGCCACCATCCTGTCCATCAGCTCGCCCATCTACCGCCTCGAGCTGGCGATGACCGGCCGTCTCTTCGCTCAGGACGCGTCGCTCTATGCCGATATCATCTTCGACTCGACCGAGGGGCTCGCGCTGGCCGAGCGCTACCTCGCCCGCCTCCAGGACGCCGTGGCGCTCTACCGCGCCGGCGACCGCGAGGGGTTCCGGCGGCGCTTCCGCGAGACGCGCGACTGGTTCGGGCCGCTCGCGGCGACCTTCCTCGCCGAGAGCGACACGCTGCTCGCGCAGGCTCGCGATCGGATCGACCACATCTGACCGGAGAGATCTCGCCCATGCCGAACACGCGACCGACCGAGGACATCCGCGTCCGCTCCCTGGTGCCGATCGTCGCCGCCGAGGACCTCAAGCAGGTGTTCCCCGCCACGCCGGGCGCCTACGAGCTGGTCCAGAGCAGCCGGCGGGAGATCGTCGACGCGATCCACGGCCGCAGCCGGCGCCTGGTCGCCATCGTCGGCCCCTGCTCGGTCCACGACCCCGAGGCGGCCCTCGACTACGCGCGCCGGCTCGCCGGCCTCGCCCACCGGGTCGCCGACCGGCTCCTGGTCGTCATGCGCATGTACTTCGAGAAGCCGCGGACGACCATCGGCTGGAAGGGCATGATCTCCGACCCGGACCTCGACGGCACCAACCAGATCTCCAAGGGGCTGGGCATCGCCCGGCGCCTGCTCTGCGAGGTGTCCGAGCTGGGGCTGCCGGTCGCCACCGAGACGCTCAGCCCCACCAACCCGCAGTACTACGCCGACCTGATCTCGTGGGGCGGCATCGGCGCCCGCACGACGCAGAGCCAGACGCACCGCGAGGTCGTCAGCGGGCTGTCCTACCCGGTCGGCTTCAAGAATCCCACGAGCGGCCAGCTCGACGTGGCGCTCGACGCCATGCAGGCCGCCAGGCATGCCCACACCTTCACCGGGATCAGCCATGACGGCCGCGCCGCGGTGATCGCCACGCGCGGCAACCCCGACGTGCACCTGGTGCTGCGCGGGGCCGATGGCGGTCCCAACCACGACCGGGAGAGCATCCGCGCGGCCGCCGCCCAGCTCACCGCGAAGGGGCTGCCCGGCCGGGTCCTCGTCGACTGCAGCCACGGCAACTCCCGGAAGGATCACACCCGCCAGGAAGCCGTGCTCGACGATGTCCTGGCCCACCTCCGCGACGGCGAGTCGGCGATCTTCGGGTTCATGCTGGAGAGTTTCCTGGTCGGCGGCAACCAGAAGCTGCAGTCGCTGGCCAGCGGGGACCTGACCTACGGACAGTCCGTGACCGATGCCTGTCTGGACTGGGAGACGACCGAGCGCATCGTCCTCGCCGCGCACGCCGGCCTCGGCGACCGGGTCTAGTCCGCCACCACCAGCGCCCCGCGGAGGCTGCGCAGCGTCACCAGGATCTCCCCGTCGATGGCCGCCACCCGTCCGGTCGCCGGCTCCCAGAGCGCCGGCCGCCGACCGGTCGCCGTGGTGCCCAGCCAGACGACTCGCCGCTCGCGATCGGCGAACCACGCCGTCACCCGCCAGCGCTCGCCACCCGCGAGGGGATCCGCCCCCGCCGGCGCGTCGTCCAGCAGCTCCAGCATCGCCAGCCGATCGAGGTAGACCTGCAGGTCGTGCGCGTGGTTGCTCACGACGCGGTCCGACGCGCCTGGCTGCCAGCCGGACGGGGCCGTCGCCCGCCACGGGGTCTCGCCGGCAGCCAGCCGCTCGGACGCGTCCGCGACACGATGCGCGTGCAGCCAGGGCCGCGCGGGATGGTCGACGTGGAAGCTGTCCGCAGCGGCGAGCCGGAAACCGAGCGCCCCCAGGTCCAGGAACCCCGAGAGGAAGCCCTCCGTCGGGGAGACCACCTCGGCCCGCGTGAACACGGGAGCGCCCTCGCGCCGCGCCATCACCACGCCATCGGACCGGGCCTCGCCCAGCTCCAGCCGCCAGACGCGGTCGGCGGCGCCGAGGGTGACCGTGCGGTAGGGCGGCGCCAGGCCCTGGTCGGCCAGTAGCGCGGGCGTGGCCTCGGTCGCGGGCACGAACGCGACCACGTCCGAGGCGGTGGCCCAGTGGACGACGTCGGCCAGCCGCCGCTGCGAGGCC